>JAYUZV010000072.1:0-12185 GCA_043751475.1 Chlamydiia bacterium | reverse complement strand
AAAAAAATGTATTTTTTATGACAGTAGTTTTAATTATTTTAGGCGCTCTTCTTTTAGTTGGGATTCTTGGTTATTTATTATGGAAATGGGTCAGTAGGGTATGCTAGAAAAAAAGCTAGAACAGAAGCTAGAACAGAAGCTGCACCAGCTCGGTGACTACATCCTTTTAAAGCAGCTTGGGCAAGGCGCTTTAGGTGCGTCTTATTTGGCCCAGCACCAGTTTCTTAAGCGCAGTTTTGTGCTGAAGGTTTTTCCGAAAGAGTTTGGGGGCGACCCCGCCTTTGCAAAGCGTTTTGAGGAGCGGGTGGCTACACTTGCTGAGCTTAACCACCCGGCTCTTGTAAAAATGCACAATGTTTCCCAGTGTGACGGGCACTACTTTCTTGTCTCGGATTACAAAGATACCCTAGACCTGAACCAATATTTAGATAAAAATCGGGCGCAAATCAGCGAGGGGACCCTCTTCGAGATTGCCTCGCAAGTGGCTCTAGCTCTCGATTTTCTTCATCAGAGCGGTAAAATAGGGCATCTCAGCCTAAAACCTAGCAACCTCTTGATTCAGGAAGAGAAGGGAAGCGTGAAAGTCTACCTAACCGATTACGGCATTGCCGGTATTGTTGGCATGGGCACTCTTTTACGCGGCTCACTACTTGCTTTAAGCGAGACCCTTAATCAAGTCTCTTGTTCGCTTGACCCTGAAATCATTAAGTCCGACTCTGTCCAGCTACCTCCAGATCTCAGCCGTTCGCTCTCGCACCACCTTATTTCGCTAGCACCAGAGTGGCGCGCTGGCATGCAGAAAATTTGCACCCATCAGAAATCGGATATCTATGCATTTGGCAATCTTGTTTACTACATGCTGATGCGCGAAATGCCGCAAGGGGCCTTTGAACTGCCTGGCAAGCGTCTGACAAAGCTAGAAAATAATTGGGACGCGCTTATCACAAGCGCTCTTCAGCCATCACCGGGTCGCCGTCCCGATTCGCTAAAAGAGCTAATGTTACAGCTGAAAAGTGCGCGCACAGCTTCAGCTCCTTCTACCACAAAGCTCTGGAGCGCCTCGTCTCAGGAAGGAAAAATTGCAGTGACAGAGGCGCTGACCAAAGCCGATAAGCCGCGCGCGTCGGCTAAAGTCTCGCTGATGACAACAAAAGCTATTGTCGAAGAGATTAAGAGCTCAGCCCAGCCCGTTTTAAAGCCGCAAGAACTCAAGAGGCCGACCTATGACGAAGATCCGGCTCAAGTCTTTCAGATCGATTCAACAGTGGTCAGGTTCCGTCCGTCGGCACAAGCTTTTGTCGAGACAAAACCACTACTCACCGACATGGTTATTGTGCCTGGCGGCCATTTTTCAAGAGGTAGTAATAAAGGCGCCCGCGACGAGCAGCCGCGCCACAAAATTGCCCTTAGTAGTTTTGCTATTGATACTCACCCAGTTAGCAACGAGCAGTTCGTCCGTTTTCTCGAGGTGATGGGTGGAGAGAAAGACTCCAATAATTTAGATATTATCTGTCTGCGCGATTCGCGCATTAAGCGCGTCGCCGGAAAGCTCAGCATCGAGTCTGGCTACACCAAGCATCCTGTTGTTGGTGTTTCGTGGTACGGCGCTGTCGCCTACGCCAAGTGGGTGGGCAAGCGTTTGCCGACAGAGGCTGAGTGGGAAATTGCCGCTTGCGGTGGCAGCGAGGGGACGCTCTATCCAACTGGAGAGCAGATCGAGCGGAGCATGGCCAATTTCTTTAGTTCCGACACAACAGCAGTCATGAGCTACCCGCCAAACGACTACGGCCTTTACGATATGGCCGGCAATGTCTATGAGTGGTGCGAAGATTGGTATGAATATAACTCCTACGAAGCTTCTGTCCAAGAGCCAAACGACCCAAAAGGGCCTCAGCAAGGGGTTTACCGCGTCTTGCGCGGAGGCTGCTGGAAGAGCTTGAAAGAGGATCTGCGCTCCGCGCACAGGCATCGCAACAATCCGCGTACGATGAACGCCACCTATGGCTTTCGCTGCGCCGCCGATGTCAGCAAGGATCAGCAAGATTAAGCAAGCAAGATAAGAAAGGAAGTAAGAAAGAAAATTAGCACGGATGACAGGATATTTAGGATAAGAAAGAAAGAAAGAAAGGATAAGGGGAGGACAAATGAAAAAACACCTGTTTTTTCATTTATTCCTCGGATTTTGCGAGAAGCAAAATCCCGCTCCTCCGGAGTCTCTCTGCAGTTTCCTCAGGGTTAGAAAGAAATAGTGGGTTGCTACTTAATTAATTATTTTTTTCTTATCCTTGCTTTCTTATCCTAAATATCCTGTCATCCGTGCTAATTTTCTTCCTTTCTTATCTTGCTTGCTTAATCTTGCTGATCCATGCTCCCCTTGCGGTTTTTGGGGGAAAGCGCTAAATTGGTCTTAAATTAGCGAGATTTAGGGGCCTGTAATGAAAATTTTACTTTCCAAGCCACGCGGCTTCTGCGCCGGTGTTGTACGAGCTATTGATACGGTAAAAAAAGCGCTTGAACTCTGGGGCCCGCCTATCTATGTCAAACACGAAATTGTTCATAACCGTCACGTTGTAAATGATCTGCGCGAAAGAGGGGCCGTTTTTATCGAGGAGCTCTCAGAGGTTCCTGAAGGCGCGCGTGTTATCTATTCGGCCCACGGTATTTCACCCGCTGTGCGCGAGCAGGCAAAAAAGCGTAATCTGATTGAAATTGATGCAACATGCGGCCTTGTCACAAAAGTCCATTCCGCTGCAAAGCGCTACGCGTCAAAAGGTTACAAAATTGTCCTAATCGGCCATAAAAGCCATGTCGAAATTATCGGCACAAAAGGGGAGGCTCCCGAGGCCACAACGGTAATCGAGACTGTGCAGGATGTGGATAGCCTGCATTTTGGCCCGGATGAGAAGCTCTTCTACCTAACCCAGACAACACTTAGTCTTGACGATGTGAAGGCAATAGCCGATGCACTGCTTGCTAAATATCCGCAAATTGAGACTCTTCCAAGCAGCTCTATCTGCTACGCCACCACAAATAGGCAGATGGCCCTGCGCCAGATTACTGCCGATACCGACCTTGTTCTCGTCGTGGGTGATGTCAAAAGCTCCAACTCCAACCGGTTGCGCGAGGTAGCCGAGGTGCGCGGAATCGCTTCGTTTCTGATCAACTCGGCAAGCGAAATTGACCCCGCATGGCTGTGTGGCGTAAAAACCATCGGCATGACAGCCGGCGCATCGACCCCCGAAGAGGTCGTGCAGGCGTGTATCGAAAAGCTGAAAACCCTAGGTGTTACCGAGGTTGAAGAGGTTGAGGTAATCAAAGAGGATGTCTTCTTCGGCCTTCCGCGCGAAGTCCTCATTTCAGAACCGGTATGAACCCATCTTGAGTATTCAAAGTCATGCTTTTTAACTCTTTTTCCGCATCTTTTCAGGCCTCTTCTTGGCCTGCTTATTCAAGTATGTCCTGCCAGAGGGCTTTAAAATCTGCGAAAAAATCCTTTAAAAATCAAAACTTGCAATACTCAAGATAGGTTCATAAGAAAAAACCCCGGTTTTACGGGGTTTTTTGAAGTTTTGCACCTTATTTAAGCCTTAATAATGCCGACCTTAATAAGAGCCAGCTGCTTTAACCGCCGCTTCGTAAAGTCGCTCCCTCCATGCTCTTACAGGTGCTTCCTTTACATTTGCGGTGGTTATTGACATGCTATTTTATTTATTTTCTGTGGCTTACAGCTTTATTATAGCAAATAATTGAATTGCTTTCAACTATTTGCTTGTCTAGCCTTAACTCGCATCTTTTCGGCTAGTTCCTTGTCACCATTAAAAAAGCCAGCCAAATCTCTGTAGGGTTCATGAGCAACCTGATGACGGGTATTTTTAGAGATGAGCAGGCACAGTAGAAAGCGGATTCCAATGTACGGATAGAAGGTAAAGCAGCTAAAAAAGAGCAGGACGAGCTTAAGAGGCGCTGCTGCATTCTTTACAGTAACGTGCAAAAAACCCTCATATCCTTTAATGATGTTTGCGTAGAATCGAGAGGGGAAATTTTCGTATTTTTGGCCAATTGCATCTAAAGTCACGGGTTAGTCTCATTTTATGAATTGTTTACCCTTGTTATTGTAGAAATAATTGTTATTTGTTTCAATTTAAGTCTTTAATTTTAAGTGGCGTGTGATATTCATATAAATGATTTTGGGTTTTTTAATAAAAAATTGTTTATATATGGGAGAGGTTTAACAATAGGTTCAATGGATGGCGCGGGTTAAAATTAGGCAGATTCGCCAGGCAGAGATGAGCAAGGTGCTCGGTGTCAAGGAGCTATTTGCTGTTGGGTATGCCGATCTTGGCTCATCTATTTATTACGCTCTCGGTGTAACAGCCCTTTTTGCGTTAGGGGCTACTCCACTGGCTATGCTGATGGCCGGTATTGTCTTTATTTGTACGGCGCTTACCTACGCCGAGCTCTCCTCGATGTTCCATGAGGCGGGTGGCTCTTCCAGTTTTGCCAGGCACGCTTTTAACGATGTCGCCTCTTTTATTGCCGGCTGGGGACTGCTGCTTGACTATATTGTCACAATTGCCATATCAGCTTTTGCAGTTGCCCCTTACTTCTCTAGTTTTGTGCCGGAGATGCGCTCCTCTGAGGTGCAGGTTGTCTGTACCGTGATATTAATTGGTATTTTGTACATTATCAACTACTTAGGAATTAGAAAGTCGGCGCGCTTTAATTGGGCAATAGTCATTGTTGCACTCGGCTCACAGCTGCTAATTATCGCGCTTGGCTATAAGAGCTTTCTCCATCTCGATCTACTCTTCGAGCGGATGCGCATTGGCGGAGCTGATGCGCTCTACTCCCCGTCGTGGAAGAATTTTTGGACAGGAACGGTTATGGCCATGGTTGCCTATACCGGTATTGAATCAATTGCGCAGCTAGGGTCGGAAACGGAAAAGCCAGAAAAAAACCTTCCGCGCGCCATTTTTACTATTATGGGTATACTCGTTTTTGTCTATGTCGGCATCTCAATTGTCTCGATGTCGGTAATTTTGCCCAAAGCTCTTGGTACCACCTACATTAACGACCCCATTGCAGGAGTTGTTGCCCATCTGCCAGGCGGCGCTATTTTGGGCCCCTTTTTAGGTGTGATTACAGGAGCTATCCTACTTGCAGCGGCTAACACAGGTTTAATCGGCTCATCGCGTCTGGCCTTTAACATGGGCCAGTACTACATGTTGCCGCGCTTTCTTTATAAGCTCCATCCAAAACATAAGACTCCCTATATTTCGCTCGCCCTTTTTGCTATTGTCGCATCCGCTATTGTTATTGCCAGCCGCGGACGGATGGACTTTCTGGCGGACCTTTACAATTTTGGTGCCATGATTGCCTTCTGCTCGGCCCACCTCTCGCTCATTGCGCTACGCATTCGCCAGCCAAATAAAAAGCGACCATTTAGGGTGCCGCTCAACATCCGCTTTGGGAAGGTCTATCTGCCTATTTCAGCCCTTATAGGCGTGCTTGCAACGGCTTCTGTGTGGGTGATGATTGTGATCACCAAACCGGAGGGGCGCTATCTCGGCCTTGCCTGGATAGTAGCTGGCCTTGCGATGTTTTTTGCCTACAGGCGCCAAAAGAACCTAGACACCTCGCACCTGGAAATTGAGCAGGTCGACCTCCCTAATTACACCAAATTTGATGTCCAAAATATCTTGGTGCTCACGTGCGGACCTTCAAATACACCGATTCTTCAAATGGCATGTGAGCTATCTAAAATACATGGCGCTAAAGTGACAGCGCTTCATATTGCTATTATTGCCGAGACAGTTCCATTCGACGACACTCTTCCAATCAAGCTCTATCCCAAAGATTCTGCCCTCGAAAGCGCGGTTTTAATTGGAGAGGAGATGAATACCCCTATTGAGACAAAAACAGTCTATGCCCGCACAGTTGTACGCGGCGCCCTTCAGGAGGTAAAAAATAGAGCCTATGACCTCGTCGTTATTGGCGGTGGACGTAAAAAAATTGCGGATGCGCTTGAAAAATCGCTGCGTGCTCACGGTTGCAGCATCCTCACCTACACCCCTTAATTTCAACACAGAGAGAAATATTATAAGATGTACGAGTGTTGTTTCTTAAGCTGGATGCAACCCTTTAATTAGCTTTTTTTACCACCACAGAGAAGAGAGAGAAGAGTGATAAAAAAGCTAATTCAGAGGTTGGACGGAACGCGATATCTAATAAGTGGTTAGATTGCTTTTAATTTATTTTCTTCGTGGTGAAAAAATGGTAATTAGGGGAGGGAGGCAAGGAGCGATTTGGTGTAAGGGTGCTGAGGGTTTGTGAAGAGCTCCTCGCATGGAGCAATTTCCACTAGTTTGCCTTGGTGCATTACGGCAATGCGTGTGGCGAAATAGCGCACCATCCGCAAATCGTGGCTTGTAAATAGGTAGGTCAGCCCAAACTTCTTTTGCAGATCTTGCAACAGGGTCACAATTTGCGCCTGAACCGAAACATCAAGAGCCGATAGCGCCTCATCGCACACAATAAACTTCGGTTTACTTGCCAGCGCTCTGGCAATGCCGACACGCTGTTTCTGGCCACCACTTAATTCATGCGGGAAGCGCTGCATGAAACTCTCGGATAGGCTAACTAAGTTCAGAAGCTTTGCGATATCTGCATGGCGCGTTTTTTTTGTTGTTAAGTTGTTTATATCCAGTGGTTCTCCGACAATATCTTCAATTGTCATGCGCGGATTTAACGAGCTTCCTGGGTCTTGAAAAATGATCTGTAAATCGCGCCGCAGGGGCATAAACTCACTTCTTTTCAGGCTCAAAATATCTCTGCCATCCATGATAATTTTGCCAGATGTGGACGGGGTTAGACGCAAAAGGAGCATGCCTACTGTTGTTTTGCCGCTGCCGCTCTCGCCAATAAGCGCAAGTGTCTCACCCTCAAAGATATCGAGCGATAAATTGTCAACGGCTAGAAGGTTTCCGTAGCTCTTTGTCAGAGATCGTATCGAGATAAGAGGTGCGCTCATTTTTTTGCCCTCGGGTCGTTCAACCAGCAGGCCGCAAGCTGATTTTCAGCACATGCAAAATCGGGTGGTGGTAGTGCTTTACACGCCACCATCGCATGGGCGCAGCGCGGATAAAAGGCGCACCCCGTAGGAGGGTTTGATAGGAGGGGGGGAGCTCCGACTATTGGCTGCAATTGTTTTCCTTTTGCGCCAGGAATTGCGGCCAGTAACCCCTGCGTGTAGGGATGCTGTGGGCTTTTAAAGAGTCTTTCTGAGGGGGCCGATTCAACAATTTTGCCGGCGTACATTACCAGAATACGGTCGCAAAAACTGGCTGCAACGTGCATGTCGTGGGTAATAAAAATGATGCTCATCGCCCGCTTTTTCTGGATATCTTTTAATAAATCAAGAATTTGGGCTTGAATGGTCACATCGAGTGCTGTTGTCGGCTCATCGGCAATTAAAATCTTGGGCTGAGGGGCAATAGCACACGCAATCATCACCCGCTGACGCTGGCCGCCGCTAAGCTGGTGGGGGTAGGAGTCGATCCGCTCTTGCGGATTTTGGATGCCGACAAGGTGTAGAAGATCAATGGTATAAGCTCTAGCTTCGCTCGTTGAGATATGCGGGTGGTGCAACAGGTACCCCTCGGCAATTTGTTTGCCAATTGTCATAGTCGGGTTTAGCGCGCCACCCGGGTCTTGAAAGATAAAACCGATCTCTTTTCCGCGAATAGCGCGCAACTGGCTTTCCGAAAAGGTCAGCAGATCTTGCCCTTCATAGTAGACATGGCCTTCAGTATAGGTGGCCGGTGTCATAAGCTTAATAAGCGCGCGCGCGGTAACGCTCTTGCCACAGCCAGATTCACCGACAATACCGAGGCGCTCACCGCCAAGTAGTTGAAATGAAATGCCGCGCACAGCCTGAATGATCTGCTCATTTTTGCGAAAATGGACCTTTAGGTGCTGAATATCAAGTAGCGCGCTCATGACAACCTCGGATCAAATGCGTCGCGTAGGGAGTCGCCTAGCATGTTGAAGCTGAGCATGGTAAGGCTGATTAGTGTCGCTGGAAAAAAGAGGCGCCAAGGGAAGTAGCGCATAGCTGGCAGACCATCGTTTGCCATCGTTCCCCACGAGGCAATTGGTGCCTGGACACCCAGGCCAAGAAAGCTGAGGAATGCTTCGGCAAAAATGGCGGTGGGTATGGTGAGTGTGAGGGTTGTTATAATAGGGCCCATCGCATTTGGCAGCATGTGGTAGGCGATGATGCGCAAAGGGGAGGCGCCGATGGCCCTGGCCGCTTTTACATAGTCCATCTCTTTAATTTGGAGAATCTGACCACGCGCCACGCGCGCCATGCTGACCCAGCCGGTAATTGTAAGTGCCAAAATAATAGAGGTCAGGCCAGAGCCGATAACAACCATAATCAGAATCACGACAATCAGGTAGGGGATGGCGTAGAGAATATCGGCAATGCGCATCATCGCCTCGTCTATTTTGCCACCGCAAAAGCCAGAGATTGAGCCGTAGATGACGCCGATAAAAAGGTCGATAAGAGCAGCTGAAAATCCAACTGTCAGAGAAATTCTGGCGCCCCACCAGACGCGCGTGAAAAGGTCGCGTCCAAGCTCGTCGCTGCCAAACCAGAAAAGAGCGCCTGGCGGGGTGTTTTTGAGCGCCAGGTGGGTCTGGTAGTAGTTGTAGCGGCTAAGGAGCGGTCCAAAAATAGCACCGAGGGTAATTAGGCCTATGAGAACAAGGCCGATCAGTGCCGGCCGGGAGCGCAAAAGGCGATTTAAACTAGAGCTCCAGTACGAACTGACAGCGGTTCCGTGGAAGAAGTCGGGAATCTCTTGGCGGTTAAGTGGTTTAAATAGGTCGCTCATCTCTGCCTAATAGTTGAATTCTCGGGTCGATGATGCAGTATAGAATATCGACAAGTAGAACCGCAACCATCAGCAGTGCGCTATAAAAAACGGTCATTCCCATAATAACCGGATAGTCGCGGTTGGAGATGCTGTCCACAAACCATCTGCCAAGGCCGGGTATGCCGAAAATCTTTTCGACAACAAAACTTCCGGTCAAAATAGCCATAACCATGCCACCGAGATAGGTGACAACCGGAATCATGCCGTTGCGCAACATGTGGCGCAGAAAAATTTGGGTGGGGGCAAGGCCGCGCGCTCGGGCTGTGAGTATGTAATCTTGCTCGAGAACTTCAACCATGCTGCTGCGTGTGAGCCTGGCAATAAATGCCAGTGGAAGTGCCGCGAGCGATAGTGCCGGCAAGATCGATTGGGAAAAGCTGCCCCACAGCGCCACCGGCAGCACACCGAGTTTCATGGCAAAGATATATTGTAAAAAGGTGGCCATAATAAAGCTCGGAACGGAAATCCCTATAACAGCTAGGCACATAACAGCGCTATCTTGCCATCTTGACCGTTTAATGGCGGCAATTGCACCAAAGGTAACTCCGCCAAAAAGCGCTAAGGTGAGCGCCTCTAATCCAAGTATCATCGATACGGGAAGTCCGCTGGCAATAATCTGGTTGACAGTGCGTCCCTCGTACTTAAACGAGGGGCCGAGGTCAAAGGTCACAATGCCTTTTAGATATTGAAGATATTGGATAAATAGGGGCTTATCAAGGCCGTAGTGGCGGTACATCGCCTTCAAAATTTCTTCGGGAATGGCGCGCTCTTGAGTAAAAGGGTCTCCTGGCAGAATTTTCATCAGAAAAAAGGTGAGTGTCGCCACCAGATAGAGCGATAAAAGAAGGAGCAGAGCTTTTTTTATAAGGTAGCGCACCATAGGAGTTAATTCTTCTCTTGTTTTATCGACTCACGATACCTGAAATTTGGCACGGATAGCAAGATTTTCAGCACGATCAGCAAGATAAGAAAAAAAAGAAAATTAGCACGGATGGCAGGATATTCAGGATAAGAAAGAGGATAAGAGAAGAGATAATTAATTAAATTTCAAACCCTGTTTATTTTTAAGGCCCTGGCTGTGCAAAAATCTTGTGTAACGCTGCTTTGAAATGGTATAAAGGTTGAAGTTGAAAAAGGGAGAGAACTATGCAATATAGCGATATTGAAAAAGCACTTGGAAATGATGCGGAATCGCTCCTTGGCCATGTATGTCAAACAGTTAGCAAAGATAAGCTCTATCTACCTGGCGCAGATTTTGTCGACAGGGTTTTTGCCGGCTCTGACCGCAATATCCGCACATTGCGCTCGCTTCAAACACTTTACAGCCACGGTCGCCTTGCCGGCACCGGTTATCTCTCTATTTTACCTGTCGACCAAGGGATCGAGCATACAGCCGGCGCCTCTTTCGCGCCAAACCCGGACTATTTCGACCCAGAAAAAATTGTCCAGCTCGCCATTGAAGGAGGGTGCAACGCCGTTGCGTCAACATCGGGCGTTTTAGGCAGTGTGGCGCGCAAATATGCGCACAAAATTCCTTTTATTTTAAAGATTAACCACAACGAACTGCTCTCATACCCAAACAGTTACGACCAGGTTCAATTTGCATCTGTCGAAAGGGCTTATGAGATGGGCTGCGTGGCTGTTGGTGCCACTATCTACTTCGGCTCACCCGAATCGCGCCGCCAAATTGTTGAAATTAGCAGAGCCTTTGAACGCGCCCATGAGCTTGGCCTTGTCACTATTCTTTGGTGCTACCTGCGCAATAACGCCTTTGTAAAGGATGGAACCGACTACCACCTCGCGGCCGACTTAACCGGCCAGGCCGACCACCTCGGTGTCACCATTCAGGCCGATATTATTAAGCAGAAATTGCCAGAAAATAATGGGGGATTCACTGCGCTTAATTTTAGTAAAACATCCAAAAAGGTCTATACTGACCTCTCCAGCGACCACCCGATTGACCTGACACGCTATCAGGTTGTCAACGGCTACATGGGAAGGGCTGGCCTGATCAACTCTGGCGGCGCTTCTGGCAGTAATGACCTGGCCGAGGCGGTTGCTACAGCCGTTATCAATAAGCGCGCAGGTGGGATGGGGCTTATTTCTGGCCGTAAAGCCTTTCAGCGTCCAATAAAAGATGGCGTCCAGTTACTGAACGCCATCCAAGATGTCTACCTCTGCGATAGAGTAACAATCGCTTAATGCTTTTGAGGGTTTGGAATTTTATTTGAGTCTGCAAAAGCCTTTTCAAATTCCTTAAAGTCAGCAGCCGGGTTGGCGTAGGTATCGCCGGTTTTACTTTTTGTTCTGCTAAGACGCATGCACTCACTCATGCAAGCATCGCCGTAATGAAGTGCCTCAAGAGAAGAAAAGAGCATCCGCCCATTTTGTGGAAAAAGAATTCCAAACAGAACCGCAAAGCACGATAGTGCGTAGAAAACAGGAGCAAAAGCTACTTTAAATAGATCAACGCCAAGACCTGCTAATAGGGCCGAGAAGGTATACTTTTTCTTTGTACATAAGTGAGCCCATAGAGGCAAGAGGGTGAGGAGCGCTAAAGCTCTAAGTATAACGGCCCCTATTCTTACTACTGCTGTAAAAACGGTTGCAACGCCTCCAAAAATAGTTTGTTTAACAATAAGACCTAAAAATTTAATCCTTAGGTAGTTGCTGGTGTTGTCGCCAAGGTTTTTCCAGCTACTACCAGTGCGCATGTGGTACATGCGTGCTTCTGGGTAAGTAAGTTTATTATAGAGATCAGCCACCTCGGCTGTGATACTATTAAAATCTCTTTGTAAATGCTTAAAATTTGTTTTCTCTGCAAAGCTTTGAATCTTCTCCTCGTTTAATTCTGGTAGCATCAACTTAATCGCTCTTTTCCTTAGCTGTTTTCCGCCCTGAATACCATCTGCAAAAGAGCTGGCAAAGGGGATAAACATTGATGGTTTTAGGGGTGTTCTTGGGGAGGTATTGAACTGACCATCTGGCTTGCACTCGTCAACACAAGGGCAGCAATTAAAAGTGACTGGGCAGGGAGTAGTGCCGTAGCTTGATGAAACAGACATGATAATCCTTTTTATAAATATGCATTCATTTAGAGAAATATCATACCATAAAAAGCCCTCTTCTGTAAAGCATCCGCCCGGCTTAATAATTAAAAAAGAAAATTAAAATTAACTCTATAAATAAAATCCTAATAAACCAAATTTTATTTCACTCTCGTGCACGGATTGCACGACACGGCAC
>JAYUZV010000071.1:0-2950 GCA_043751475.1 Chlamydiia bacterium | reverse complement strand
GCTGTTTTAATAGAGAACCACTACTCATTTCTTTATAAAATAGATAGGCTCGCTGTTCTTTATAAAATAGATAGGCTCGCTGTTCTGCTCTGTGCTTTTTTGAAAACCCTTAAATCGCCCCTGAAAAGCGGCAAATTTCTTATGTTTTAACTTGCTAGGTTTGGGTGGTGTGGAGGCCGGTCATGGCGACAAGTTTTTTCTTGCCGGCAAGTAGTAGCAGAGATGTGATCCAAGCGCTGATCACAAAGAGGGCGAAAAAGGCCTGGAATGAGAGTTCATTCATTAGCGGCGCAATAAAACCGCCAATTGTGAAGGCGCTAGCTGTACAGACGTACCAGACGCCGATAAGCAGTGCGCGGAAGCGCTCAGGCGAGAGAGTGGCCACAAGCGATAGGCTAATCGGTGCAATCAGCATTTCGCTGATAGCCAGTATGAAGTAAAAAGAGAAGAGAGGTGTGGGTGAGATGAGTGCATGAGGAGATCCTTGTTTTAGATGGAGAGTGGCAAGTAGCATAATTAAGAAAGAAATGCCAATAAAGAAGAAGCTTAAAGCGGCTTTGCTCGCAAAAGAGAGGCTCATCTTTTTTTTGTCAAAAAGGCGGTAGATATAGGCTAGTGGATAGGCAAGGACGATTAGCGAGATACTTTCAAGGGCAACAAACCAAGGAGAGGGGAGTGTAAACCCAAATAGTGTCCGATTTGTAAAGTTTTCTGCAAAGAGCTGTAGTGAGGTGGAACTTTGGCTATAACCGATCCAAAAAATCATCAGAATTAGCGAGATAATTAGAATTAAAATGATGCGGGAGCGCTCACTTTTGCTCTTTAAGGCCTCCTCTTTTGGGGGAAGTGTTTTTGGCAGAGGAGGCAGTTTCAGTTTTGGGCTGTTCATCACCATCATAAAAGGTATAATGGCTAGAAGTTGAACTGTACCAGCAACAATAAAGACTGTATGCCACATATTGCGCTGTTCAAGGGCTCCAAGCACGATCATCGCCAGAAAAACACCGATATTTACTGCCGCGTAGTAAATAGAAAAGCCGCTCTGACTCTTCTTTTCATCTCCCCTATAAATTAGGCCGAGTGTCGCATAAATTCCAGGGGTAAAAATACCAGAACCAAGAGCTGTTAATAGAAGAGCTGGATATAGTAAAATCGGTTTGCCAGTGGCAATTAAGAAACAGCCCGTCGCCGTTGCCAAACAGCCGCCAATAACAGGTATTTTATACTTGATTCTGTCGGCCAAATAGCCCCCGAAAAGGGGAATAAAGAAAGCTAGGCCTGAAAAAGTGCCTGAGAGCTCGGTAGCACTTTTCCGCGAAAAGCCGAGCTCACGCGTTAAATAAAGAACAAGTAAGTATCCGACGCCCCATAGGGCAAAGCGCTGGAAGAGCTCGACAAGTGCAAGGAGATACATCTCTTTTGGTTGCCCTGCTGAACTTTTAGCCATTTTAAAATACCTTCCAGTCATATAAATCTTTTTTGCAGAGTTGCATGTATGGCAATTTTCAGGCAACTCTGTTAATATCTTTATATGAAAATCTTAATTGTGAAAACATCTTCGCTGGGTGATGTTGTTCATACATTTCCAGCAATTAACTATCTGCGTGCGCGCTTTCCAGATGCGACAATTGATTGGGTGGCCGAAAAGCGCGAGTGCGACTTGCTCGCCATCTACCCGGACGTTTCACGCGTGATCTGCTTTGATTGGAAGCAATGGTGGAATAAGTGCCGTTTTGATGCCCCATCGCGTAAGAAATTTGCCGACTTTGTGCGCGAGCTTCGAGCTGAGAAATATGACCTTCTTTTCGATTTGCACGGGAATACCAAATCGGCTATTCCAACTGCTTTGGCAAGAGCTAAGATCAAGGTCGGTTTTGGCTTTAAAAGTGCGCCCGAATGGCCTAACTGCTTATTTACAAACAAGCGCTATAATTTTCCTGAAGGGCTGAATGTCCGCAAAAATTATCTTCAGTTAGTTGCAAGTCTTTTTGGGGAAGAGCCTGAGCTTGTGATTAAAAAAGAGGCACTTAAGGTCACTGCTGATGAGCGTAGTCGGGTGGATGGCTTACTTGAGAAGTGTAAAGGTCCGGTTGCACTTATTTCCACGGGGTCGCAGAGAATCGCTAAAAATTTAGAGATCAAAACACTTGCCGCATTTTTGCAAGAGGTCGGGAGCGCGCGCGGGTATCAATGGCTTTTTATTCATGGCAGTGAAGAAGAAGGGGATAATGCACGAATTTTGCATGAGCATTTCCCGGAAAATAGTCTGATTGCACCGAAGCTTTCGGTAGGGGAGCTTAGTTTTCTTATGAGTCGGAGTGAAATTCTTTTTGGTATGGACAGTTTCCCCCTCCATTTAGCCGAAATTTCCGGCTGTAAAACTTACGGGTTTTTTGGGCCGACAGTAGGTGAAGTGTATGCCCCACCGATTGTAGCGGCTCACCACAATTTTTTTCAGTCCGAATGTCCATATGGAATGAAATTCGTTGTCAGATGTCCGAAAGAGCGGAGCTGCAAAGATGTTGCTTGTATGCGATTAAAAGCAAATGCGCCGCTTGCCAAGGCAATGGCTGCCCACTTTTTAGCAAATTTCACAAGGGATATTACATGAAAATTCTAATTGTACAAACATCGGCTCTTGGAGATGTTATCCATACATTGCCTGCATTTCATTATTTGCGGAATCGCTTTCCGGACGCCCAGATTGATTGGGTGGCAGAGAAACGTGAATGTGAGCTTCTCAGAACTACCTGTCCAGAAATTTCTAATACCATTTGCTTTAACTGGAGGGAGTGGTGGAATAAATCCCATTTTAATAAATCCGCACGCGAAGAGTTTAGAAGCTTTATCCGTGAGATTAGACAGCAGAAATATGATCTTCTATTCGATTTTCAAGGGTATATCAAGTCTGCTATTCCAACTGGATTGGCAAGAGCTAAGGTGAAGGTCG
>JAYUZV010000070.1:0-5847 GCA_043751475.1 Chlamydiia bacterium | reverse complement strand
TAATCTGATGCGCGCTTACGGCGGCCAAGAGGAAGGAGGAGAAGCATAAAGAGAAAGAGGTAGCCCATTACCCAGAAGCAGTCGTTAAAGCCAAGTATAGCAGCTTCTTTTGAGACTAGTTCTGCAAGCAGTGCAGACCCTTTTTTACCCGAAAGGGCAAGTTTTTCCATCAATTCTGCGGCGTAGCTAAAACGGATATTCGAGACGAGTCTCTCGTAGTGAAACCTTCCTCTATGGACCCAGAGTGATGTCGTGATAGAAGCGCCAATGGCGCTGGCAATTGTTCTGTGAAAGTGAAAAATACCCATAGCCATAGGCACACTATTAATCGGCAAATCCCTGACGCTTAGTGAAATAAGGGGTGTGAAGAGAAAAAGGGTTCCAATCCCTGTAAGCAGTCGTGAAATCCAGATGTGGTAGATATCGACGCTGCTTGAAAATAGGCCGGTGTAAAAACTTGCTGCCGCAAAGCAGAGGAAACAAATTCCAAGCAGAGATATAGTGCCAAATTTATCGATAAGCTTACCCATAAATTTGCCAAAAACAAGAGCAGCAAAGCCGACAGGAGCAACAGCAAATCCTGCCCAAGTCGCGTTATAGCCCATAGCCGTTTGCAGCCAGAGCGGAACCAGTACAATAGAGCCAATATAGGCAATAAACCCGATTGTAATAAAAACAAGGCTTAAACCAAATGCACGCGTTTTATAAAGCGAAAGGTCAATTAGAGGCTTTTCGCTCCGTTTGAGTCGAATAATGAGGTAGGAAAAGGCTACAAAAGAGGTGAGCGCTAGTAAGCGAATAAGGGGCGAACCAAACCAGTCGAGATCCTCTCCTTTATCAAGAAAAATTTGAAAGGCTGTTACGCCCACAACGAGCAGTGCAAAACTGATATAATCAAGAGCAATATTTTTTCCTTTTTCTGCCCGTTCCCATAGAAAAAGAAAGGGAAGAATGAGTGCAACTAGTCCAAGTGGCAAGTTGACATAGAAAATCCACGGCCAGCCGATATTATCAGAAATAATACCCCCAAGCACAGGACCCATAATAGGCCCAACCATAATAATCACACCCCACACGGCCAGCGCGCTGTTGCGCTTTTCTTTAGGAGTTATCGATAAAATAAGGCTCTGGGAAACGGGAATAATCGGCCCGGCAATAAAGCCTTGACAAAACCGTGCAAAAACAAGCATTTCAAAGGTGAAAGAGGCTCCACAGAGAAGTGAGAAAAAGACAAAACCGATGGTGGCGTAAAGATAAGTTTTAATAGCGCCAAAGCGTTCTGTCAAAAACCCAGTTAAAGGAAGAGCAATAGCACTACCGATAGCAAACGAGGTAATGAGATAGGTCGCCTGAGTAACGCCAACAGCGACATTGCCGGCAATATAGGGTAGTGAAACGTTTGCGATGCTAAAATCGAGTGCGACAATCAGGGTCGCAAAAGAGAGGCCAATTAAGGTTAAAATCCAGGCTATCCCCTCAAGCGGCCTTTCGGTCATTGCAAATTCTCTTGAATAATTGCGGAAATCAGCTCGTCAATTCCCGCCTGCTCCTTTTCTGTCCACTCGGGCTCTGTAGCAAACAAAGTTTTAGTCGGCTTTGAGCTACTTCGGCCAGTGGTGCGGATATCGACTGCAACATCCATCGATAGACCAAGACGAAGTGGATAGGCTGAGATCTGTTCTTGATCAAGCGCTATTCTAACAGGCACCCGCTGGACAATTTTAATCCAGTTACCCGAGGCATTTTGCGGCGGTAAAAGAGAAAAAACACTGCCTGTGCCACCACCAATTCCAACAACTTTACCCTCGAACTTAACCCCACTGCCATAAACATCTGATTTAAGCGTAACGCTTTGACCAGGAGAGATTTGTCTTAACTGAGTCTCTTTAAAGTTAGCCTCCACCCAGAAGCTGTCTATCGGAACTAGGGAGAGGAGCGTTCTTCCGGGCAAGATCCGCTCGCCAACCTGAACCTCACGCATAGCGATAACGCCAGAAACAGGTGCCCTCAGGGTGCAACGCGCAACTGCAAGAGCCGCACTTTTAAGAGCGCTTGCACCACTTAAAACCATTGGGTGGGTAGTAATTGTAGAGCCCGCCGTACGCGCCAAAGCTTGGCTGAGGCGGTAATTTAATAGGTCAATTGTAGCAGCGCTCGCCTCCATCTGCGCTTTTGCATGAATAAACTCTTCGCGCGAGACCCCGCCTATTTCACTTAAAATCTTGCGGCTCTCGTACTCAACTAGGCTGCTCTCAAATAGGGCCTTCTGCCGCTCTATTTCAGCTGCAACCTCCAAAGGCTGCTGAAACAGAGCGGCAACCGCTCTCACTGTTTCGGCAAGAGCTGACTTGCTTTTCTCAAAGGCTATTACAGATTCGGTCGGGTCTAATGAAAGCAGAATCTGACCTTGAGTAACAACTTGAGTATCATCGGTGTAAATAGCTAATACGCGCCCTGCAACCTGCGAGGCAACTTCGATTTTATTACCCGAAACATGTGCATCATCAGTTGAAACGCTGTAGCGCCCCCACTGCATCCACCAAAAAGTGACACCGAGAAGGCAGACAAATAAAATAAGTGTAAAAAAAGCGTAAGAACTCCCGCCGTTTTTTGGGGCATCATCTTGCGGCTTAATTTCTTGAGTGATATCAACTTCCACTTTTTTCTCCTTCTTTTCGTGCAGAATATCTATCGCGCTCATCCCGACTAGAGTCATATCCGCCACCGAGTGACTTGATTAGGGAAACCTGTGCAAGGCGCTTCATTTTGTAGAAACGAATACTTTTAAGCAGTTCTAATTGAACAGATTCCACGCTATTTAAAAGGGTTAATAGCGAATCAACTCCCTGCAAAGTTCGCTCTGTTGCCAGCACGAGATTCTCCTCTTTGCACCTTAAGCTCTGGCTTTGAATTTCTAACTGCAGCTCGAACTGAGTTAGGGCTGTAAGGCTGCTCTTCACCTCAGATGCTGCACTCAAAACGTGCTGATTATACTCTAAAATGGCCTGCTCAAAGGCTGCTCTTTTGGAATTGTATCTCGCCCGAATCTTTCCTCCTGTAAAAATAGGCAGGTGAATGGCGGGGGCTATTCCGTAGGTGAAGTTAGACGCCTGAAAGAGATTTTCAATATGGAGTGTGCTAAGTCCAAGGAGGGCATTGATGTTGATGCTTGGGAAAAACCCGCTTTTAGCTACAGAGAGAGCGCCTGCTGCCGCTTCCATTTTACCCACCATGGCCGTAATGTCTGGACGGTGAGCAATTAGATCGAGGGGAAGGTTTGCCGGGATAGGGATTTTAACATTGAGAGGAGAGATCGCAAATTCAAGGGCGTAGGGCTGATCTGGGCCCCGGCCAAGCAAAAGGCTAAGAGATGCATAGAGGGCCTCCTCTTCGGCAACTAGGCGGCAAAGCTCTGCGCGGATGGCGAGCTGGCCCGATTCGGCTATGTTAATAGCTCTCTTAGGAGCAATGCCCTGCGCAAAAAGAGCCTGCGTCAATTCGAGCTGCGCTTTTTTTTCTTCATGCAAATTTCTATAAATGGCGCTCTCAAGAGCTACCTGCTGCAGTTCAAAATAGGTTTTTGCAACAAGTGTTGTGACAATCAGCTCTGCTTGGGCTGCTTCTGCATGGGCTGCCTTTGATGCACCGAGCGACTCTTTCACAAGCCCGCTATTTCTTCCCCAGAAGTTGACCTCGTAGTTAAAATTAAACCCAAAATCTGTCTGAGCTACGGGGTCATTTAAAGTAGGGTTTTTACCCAAAATAGAGTCATCCGAATAGTGGGTCACGCTCTGGGCAAATCCAAGCCCTATTTCGGGCAAATAAGAGGCCTTTGCCGCTGTAATAAGGGCATCTGCTGCATGCATTCGGGCCACGGCGGCTTGTAAGGTGAGGTTTTGCTGGAGTGCCCTCTCGATAAGTCCGTTTAGCTGCGGCTCGTTTAGTAAAAGCCACCACTGCCTCGAAAACCACTCCCCTTCTATGACACTTGTGGCGCTATAAGAGGCCGCAAGTGGCGCCTCGCTCATCGGAGTCACCCCCACTTTCTCCGAGAGACAACTGCTCGCAGCCAGCAGCAAAACTGCGGAGAAAAGCCCTCTCAAAGATTTATACGGGTAATGCATAGAAAGCCAATTGAATCACAATTAACCGCTTTGTATTACAATTAACTATATTAATTCAATAAAAAGAAAAGAAAGGAAATTGGCACGGATAACAGGATATTCAGGATATTCAGGATATTCAGGATAAGAAAGAAAAGGATAAGGGATAAGGGGAGGAAAATAAAAAAACAACGTTTTTTCATTTATTCCTCGGACTTCCGCAAGAAACGAAAGCCCAGCACCGAAGAAGTAGCCTACCCCTCTGCAGCTGCTTTTACCCCTTTCTTAAGAGGCTGCCCCACGAGGTCGACGCATAATGCGTTTACACAATTCGTTGGACACTCTCGGCGCAGGGTGTTACCTTTGCTTCTTTGCGTTGAAATTCTTTCTTGCTTCTCTTTTTTGGGGCGGAGGGGCTGAAAGTAGAGCTGCTGCTCCCACTTGTCATATACTTTGCCCTCACTGTCTAACATTTCGGCGCGATAGGTCAAGAGTCCCTTCTTTGTTTGAAAGGTCTCGCCTATCAGCCTATAGTTCCAGGTGCCGCTTCTCTGCTGCAGCGGGATAAAAAGAGTTTCGCGCGATAGATCTCCAAATACAAGGTCAACGCGCAATTTAGCCCCTTCAAGGGCTTCCGGCCGTCTCCAATCGAAAAAGATCTGCTCTCCCTCAAGAGCCTCCTTGTCTGGCGCATCAATTGCATAGCTAACCGGGTAGCTCTTATCTATTTTCTGATGAAAAACCGCAATTTTAGAGGAGGAGCAACCGCTTAAAAAAAAGAGTAGCAAAGTAAAACGAATCATAGAAAAATTATCCGGGCACAAGGTAGAATCTACCAGTAATTTAATAGAAAAAACCTTTTTTTACGCGTAGAATGAGTAATAAATTAAAAAACGGCGTCTTTGGGATCATTTTTAATAGCTCCCGCACCCATGTTCTGCTGGTTAAACGGCGCGACCTTCCCGTTTGGGTCCTACCCGGCGGTGGCATTGATGGCGGCGAATTGCCAGAAGCTGCTGCAAAACGCGAGCTTGAGGAAGAGAGCGGTTACAAGGTTGAAATTACCCGAAAAATTGCCCACTACACGCCGATCAATCGCTTTACTCGCGATACCGACTTTTTTGAAGCCAAAATTCTCTCAGGCTCAGCCATAACCACAGATGAAACAGCCGCAATCGCCTTCCATCCCCTAAATAACCTTCCGCCCATGCCCCCCACTTTCCTGTGCATGATTGCCGACGCGAAAAAACCAATCAAAAACCCAATGAATAAGCCGATAGAAGGCGCCACCCTATCTGCCCTCTTTCTGCCCGCCATCACTCACCCCATCATCACCCTGCGCTTCCTCATTGCCCACCTCCGCAAAAAGTATTAAAAAAAAGGGGGAACAATCTCTTAGCTGCTACCCCTCTATAACTGTTTAGAATCAACTTAATTAAGCAGCCTTCTTTTTTAGCCACTTTTTTGCGTAGCTCTCGGTTTTGCGGTCGATCAATTTCTTTAGCTGCGCGATTGTAATTGTCTCTTCTACCTCAGAAAAATTATAACGATCATAATTACTTAAAATACCATTTAAGGCATCTATCGGAGTGACTTGGCTGCCCTCCATAACCGTCTGCGCTACTTGGGTAAATGTGGTCTCAGCTTTATAGCGCTTGCTTAAATCTACCTTTGTATCTTTTAAAATTTCTTGGAATAATTGTGCCGCTAGTTTATTAGCCTCGCTATTTTTTTGTCATAAAAC
>JAYUZV010000069.1:0-27104 GCA_043751475.1 Chlamydiia bacterium | reverse complement strand
CCTGTTATCCGTGCCAATTTTCCTTTCTTTTCCTGCTTTCTTTTCTTGCTGATCCTTGCTGGGATCAGAAGTAGTTCAGGCCCATGGCGGCTTTGACCTCGGAGAGGGTGGCAGCGGCTTTGTGGCGCGCTTTGGTGCTTCCCTTTTCAAGGATGCGCCAGAGCTCGGCAGGATCTCTGCCAAATTCCTCGCGCCTTTTGCGGATCGGCGCTATAAATTCTTGCAGAACATCGGTTAAGTGCTTTTTAAGCGTTCCATCGCCAAGGCCTCCTCTTGCGTAGTGATCCTTCAAAGCGGCAACTCTGGCGGAGTCGGGATCAAAAATATCGAGGTAAGTAAAGACAAGGTTTCCCTCGACCTTTCCAGGAGCTGCAATGTCGGTGTGGCCTGGGTCTGAAGGAATTTTCATCGCCTTTTTCTTGATGTCAGCCTCACTGTCTGAAAGAAAAATGGCGTTGCCAAGAGATTTACCCATTTTAGCGCTCCCATCAATACCCGGAAGGCGCGCAGCTTTTGAGAGGAGCGCCTCAGGGCGGACAAGTACTGTACAATTATAGGTCTCATTAAACTTGCGGACAATTTCGTGGGTCTGCTCAATCATGGGAAGCTGGTCATTTCCAACAGGCACAAGAGATGCCTTAAAAGCCGTAATGTCAGCGGCTTGATTAACCGGATAGATCATGAAACCAGCTGAAACGCTATCCTCCATCCCCTTCTGTTTAAGCTCCAGCTTCACAGTTGGATTGTGGTGGAGACGGTTTAGAGTCACAAGATTAAGGTAATAGAGGGTGAGCTCGGGAATTTCTGGAATAGTTGACTGAATGAAAATGGTGCTCTGCTCGGGATTAATTCCGACAGCGAGATAGTCAAGCAAAACCTCAGTGATATTCGCTCTAACCTTACCCGGATTGTCGTAATTATCGGTAAGGGCCTGGGCGTCGGCGATCATCACATATTGCTCGCACTGTGATTGCAGAGCAACTCGGTTTTGCAGGGAACCGACATAGTGACCGAGGTGGAGCGCCCCTGTTGGGCGATCTCCTGTTAAAATAATTGCTTTTTTCATGCTTTAGCAGCATGCCACTAAACGATTTTTCTGTCAAAAACCGTTGCAACAATATTCACTTTATGCGATGAACAAATGTCAACTTAATTAAAACTGCTTATTTTAATGGACAATAGACCACCCAAAAAAGAGTCGATTCAAGCCACTATTGGCAAGTATCAGATTGTCCGCACAATTGGTATCGGCGGTATGGGCGAGGTTCTGCTTGCTTTTGATACAGCGACAGAGCGCTATGTCGCGCTCAAAAAAATACGCGACAATCTGGTAAAACACGCTTCTATCCGTGAGCGTTTTTTAAAAGAGGCCTACCTAACAGCACGCCTAAACCACCCATCGATTATCCCGATATTTTCCATTCACAATGGCGAAGGAAAGATCTACTATACCATGCCCTATGTGGAAGGGGCTACTTTAAAAGAGATTTTGCGCAAATCGCGGAGCATCGAAAAGTGGGGAGGCAAACCCCACCCCATCGGCAGCTCTATTAATGCCCTTGCCCGCATCTATCTAGCTATCTTACAAGCTGTTGCGCACGCCCATTCGCAGGGCGTCCTTCACCGCGACCTCAAACCTGAAAATGTGATTATCGGCGAAAATGGAGAGGTAATGCTGCTCGATTGGGGTCTTATCGAACAGGCACAGAGCATCGAAACGGCGACAAATGAACCCTTTTTTAGCGAAACCTCACCAGGGCTGACTCGTCCTGGCCATGCAGTTGGAACTGTGACCTACATGGCGCCCGAACGCGCGCTTGGAGAGCCGTGCACCGTTCAAACCGAAGTCTATGCACTCGGCGTTATTCTCTACCAACTTCTTGCCCTAGAAATGCCTTTTGTACGCGGTAAATTTGAAGATTTTGTTAAAAGTGTTAACCAAGAGAATTACCTTCCCCCAGAAGAAGCAGCACCACACCGCGATATTCCCCTGCAGCTCTCGCAAATTGTCCGAAAAGCGCTTGCAAGCGACAAGAGGGTGCGCTACAAAAATGTTGAAGAGATCATTGAAGACCTAGAAAAATTCATTGAAGGTCGTCCCTCATGGACACCCTCTGTCACTCTTTCAATTGAGAATAGCGGTAACTGGTCGTTTCATGAAAATTTAATGCTCGCCAGACATCTGGCTATCACCAAAAGCGTCGATATGGCCGAATGGGTCAGCTTGGTGATTGCAAATGGCTCTTTTCCCGGTAACCTCCGTATCGAGAGCGAGTTGACGCTTCTTTCCGGTGGAAAAGGTATTGGTTTTCTATTCTCGCTACCGGAAGAGCGCCCAGCTAGTAGTATCGAGGAGGGATACCTTGTTTGGCTGGGTAGCGAAGAGGGTGGTACCTGCCAAATTTTCCGCAATAACATCAAAGAGTACGAAATTAAAGAGATAGGTCTAACACCTGGCACCACCCACCAGATTCGCATTGAAAAGATGAGCGAGCAGGTGCGGGTTTATATAGATGGCGCTCAGAGATGCAACTACCTAAGCTACACGCCTATGGGTGGCGCTAAAATTGGCTTACTCTACCGCGATGCACACTTTTTAATTCCTGAAATAAAGGTCTATACGGGTGGTCAAAATGTTCAGATCAGTGCACTAGCCATTCCTGACCTGTTTTTGACAGAATGCGACTACGAAAAGGCGCTGCTCCACTACAGACGCATTGCTGAATCCTTTCCTGGCAGAATTGAAGGGCGTGAGGCCCTCTTTCGCGGAGGCATCACCCAACTTGAAAGGGCCCGAAAGACCCACAACAGTCGAAAAAAACGGCAACTTTTCGAAGATGCGCTAGATGAATTTGAACGGTTAAAAGAGACTCCAGGGGCGCCCCTGGAATATCTTGGAGCGTCGCTTGTATACAAAGAGATGGGTGAATTTGGCGAGGAGATCAAATCGCTAGAGCTTGCTCTGCGCAAATTCAAGCGTCATCCTCTGTGCAAACCGATTGCATCCCAGGCTATTTTCCGCTTTCACGAGGCGTGTCAAAACAATCGGCCAGCAGCTCTTGGCTTTGCCCTTTTATGCATCCGTTACTTACGCGCTATCTTCAAAAAATCGGAAAATGAAGAGCTCCTTGCTCGGCTACAGCACCACACACCTAAACTCCCCTTCTTTGAGCCTATCAGCTTATTTGCCTCCCGCGAGCGCAGGACTGTTGGCTTTGGAATTGAGCTCGCTTTTTGGCAGAAAAACCGGACAGCTCTGCGCGAATATGTGAAAAAAATGCCCTACGGCAGGCCCGAATTCATGACAATGCGCGCAAATGCGTTATTCGGACTTATCGTAATTGGAGAGTTGGATAGAGCACGCGAGCTACTCCCCTATTTCGATAGTTATTCCGACATTAAAGAGGAATTTAGCCTACTTCTTAAGCAGACATCGCCTATTAAGAAGCTAGACCTCATATTTAAGACACACCCAAAAAGACTCTCCTTTAATTTGGGGCGTATCATCGACCACCTTCTAGCAACTCTGATCTGGAAAGAAGCAGATAGCGCCACTTATCTTCACTACTTCGAAAAAATAGACTCGAGAGAGCTCAAATTAACTGCTCTTATTCTATCGGGCAAGTGGGACGCAGCCTTTGCCTGCGAAAAGGCAAGTCCGCCCCTCTCTTTCTATCTCGCCTGCAAAAAGGCCGGTGAAAAAATTGCCGCACACGATATCGGCGGCGATATCGGCCGCTATCTCTCGGGAGTGCTCCGTCTCGATAGTTGGGAAAAGGAAGCCCTTTACTTCGAAAAAGTCCAGCTCTACAAAGAGCTTATCCTGCTCTATACCTGTCTAAATAACCCCGATAAGGTCCAGCTCTTTCAAAAGAAACTCCGTAGACTCTTTTGACAGAAGGGAAGGGAGTGTGCTACCCTGGACAGGAATAAAATAAGTAGCCTCTATGTCACAAGAATCCACTAGATACGAGCCCCAAAAAACCGAAGAAAAATGGCTAAAATCGTGGGAGCAAAAGCGACTCTTTGTCGCAAACAGCGATCTAACGGATAGACCAGTCTTTTCAATGGTTATTCCGCCGCCAAATGTCACCGGCAACCTCCACATGGGCCACGCCCTTGTCAACACCCTACAAGATATTATTGCCAGATGGAAGCGGATGCAAGGCTTTGATGTTCTGTGGGTTCCAGGCACAGACCACGCCGGAATTGCCACACAGACAGTTGTCGAGCGTTTTCTGATGCAAAGCGAGGGTAAAAGACGCACCGACTACACGCGCGAGCAGTTTTTAGATAAAGTCTGGCAGTGGAAGAGCAAGTACGAGCAGAATATTTTAGGACAGTTAAAGAAGCTCGGCTCATCGTGTGACTGGTCACGGCTCGCCTTTACCATGGACCCGCCGCGCTCTGCTGCAGTTACTACCATGTTCAAAAAGCTCTATGATGAAGGGCTTATCTACCAAGACAATTACCTTGTCAATTGGGACCCTATTACGCAGACAGCGCTGGCCGACGATGAGGTCGAACACGAAGAGAAAAATGGCTTCCTCTGGCACATCCGCTACCCCCTAGAAAACTCTGCGCACTCGATTATTGTCGCCACAACGCGTCCCGAAACAATGCTCGGTGATGTCGCTGTCGCTGTATCAAAAGATGATCCGCGCTACCAAGATTTAATCGGTAAAAATGTGATTCTACCCATTACCGGACGGATTATTCCCATAATTGCCGATATGATGGTTAAACCCGAATTTGGTACAGGTGCGGTCAAAATAACCCCAGCTCACGACCCGAATGACTACGATGTCGGCAGGCGCCACAACCTACCCATGATTAACCTAATGAACCCCGACGGAACTATGAATGGTGCCGCTGGCCAGTTCGAAGGGCTTCAAATGAGCATCGCTCGCGTTAAGGTGGTTGAAAAGCTGCAAGAACTTAAGCTCATCGAAAAAATCGAACCGCACATAAACCATGTCGGGATCTCCTACAGATCAAAAGCGGTTATTGAACCCTACCTTTCTAAACAGTGGTTCATGCGACTTTCGGCTTTCAAAGGGTATTTAAAACAAGTTGTAGAAAGTGACGCCATCACGCTGCTTCCTAAAAATCAATTTGAACCGACCTACAACCACTGGGTAGAGAATTTGCGCGACTGGTGCATTTCGCGTCAGCTCTGGTGGGGCCACCGTATCCCAATCTGGTACAAAAAGAGCGATAAGTCGCAGATGATCTGCTACATCGGTGAAGGATCCCCTCCCGAAATTGCGGGCCATGAGAGCGAGTGGATACAAGATGAAGATGTCCTCGATACCTGGTTCTCATCTGCTCTCTGGCCCTTTAGCACCATGGGTTGGCCTGAAAAAACGGCCGATATGGCTAAATTCTACCCGAATAGTCTGCTAATTACAGGCCACGACATCCTCTTTTTCTGGGTGACGCGCATGCTTGTTATGGGCAAGTGCGCCCTTGACACCCTCCCCTTCCCCAAAACCTTTCTCCACGGCCTTATTTTCGGGAAATCTTACTGGAGAAGCGACATTACAGGTAATATCCACTACATCTCTGGCGAGGAAAAAAAGCGCTACGATTTGGGTGAAAAAGTACCCGGCGATGTCCACTCCCGCTGGGAGAAAATGTCCAAATCGAAGGGCAATGTGGTTGATCCGCTAGATCTAATGCATGATTACGGCACCGATGCTGTCAGACTGACCCTTGCCGCCATTACCACAACGGCGCGCCAGATTGACCTTGACCTGCGTAAATTTGAAGAGTTCAGAAACTTTACAAATAAAATATGGAATGGAGCGCGCTTTGTCTTTCTTAATATCAGCGACTTAACAGCTGATGAGCTTGCGACCGGCATTGATATCCAGATGCTAAAGCTTGAAGATCACTGGATACTATCGCGATTAAATGCACGAGCTAAGAGCATGAGTGAGTCGCTTGAAAAGTGCGCTTTTGATGATGCAGCGGCAAGTGCCTACCAATTTTTCTGGGACGAATTTTGCGCTTACTATGTTGAGATTGCAAAGCCGGAGCTATTTGGCAAAAGCGGCACCCCTGCAGAGCGCAAAAATAAACAGAAATTACTGACTATTCTTTTATCAAATGCGATGCGTCTGCTTCATCCATTTGCTCCCTTTATTACCGAGGAAATTTCAGAACAATTAAGCGCCCAATTCGCTGAAATTAAACCAAATAAAGAGGCTGATAGTTGGACGAGCGATCTTATTACCGCACTTTCGGCAGCAGCTTGTGCTGTTGCTCCCTATCCAACAGCTCAAAATGGAGAACTCCTTGCAGGCGCTGAGATCGACTTTGCCTTTATGGAAAAGGTAGTTCATGCGGTGCGTAATCTGCACGCATCGATGAAGCTCCACCCTGGAGCTCCATCAGACCTCTATATCGCCTCCGATGAGAGCGGAGCTCAAATGGCCGAAATCAAAAAAAATGAGGCTCTACTGCGCGCGCTCGTTAAATTGCGCACCATTTCTTACCTCGCCACTGGCAGTGAACTACCTGCCGGTGCAATTGGCATGGTCCAAAATATTCGGCTTATTGTTCCTCTGCCGGAAGAGATGAAAGAGCAAGAGCGTGAAAGGCTTGCAAAAGAAGAGGAAAAGCTTACTCTCTGGGTGACAAAAACACGTTTACAACTAGAAAATGAAGAGTTTACATCTGGAGCGCCAGCAGAGGTTGTCCGGAAGATGCGCGAAAAACTTACCCAGCAAGAAGAGCAGCTCTCTCTGCTTATAAAAAAACGAAGCGAGCTCTCATAATGAGTACAAAAGAGTACTTTCTAACGCCTAAAAAAGCTAAGGAAATGGTTCCAGCTTCAGCTACGGCCAAACGCTTTTTGGCTCTGTCACGTGCAAAATCGGTGGCCATTCTTGCAGGCGAGCGCACACCTCCTCTCATTATTATGGGCCCCTGCTCAATCCACAGCACAGCTGATGCGTTACTCTATGCAAAGCGATTGCATACCCTCCAAGAGAGTGTTATGGGCAAGTGCCACCTGGTGATGCGCGTCTACTTAGAAAAGCCGCGAACACATCTGGGTTGGAAGGGGCTGCTCTCAGACCCCAACCTCGACGATTCAAACGACATCGAGAAAGGAATCCTAAAAAGCCGCGCCCTTCTGAACCTGCTTGCCGAGATGGAGGTGCCCGTAGCTGCAGAGCTTCTTGATCCGCTCCTATTCCCTTACATTGAAGAGTTTGTCAGCTGGGGTTTTATTGGCGCGCGCACATCGACATCACAAATTCACCGGCAAACTGTCTCCGATCTTTCCATCCCATTCGGGTTTAAAAATAGTGTCGATGGAAATATTGAAAATGCAATTCGCGGAGCGTCCTGTGCACAAGCGTCCCACACCTTTTTAAAAGTCGATAGTGAAGGGCGCCTGATTAAAGAAATAAGTCCCGGTAACCCGCACACACACATTGTACTGCGAGGCTCTGAAAAGGGTGGCAATTGTGATGAAGCCTCCATTAAACTAGCGGCAAAACTCCACGAGAAGTACCATTTAAAGCCGCGTATCTTGATTGATTGTGCCCATGGCAATTCGATGAAAAATGAGGAAATGCAAAGAGAGAATTTTGAAAATTTACTGCCCCTTCTTGCAAACTACCCCGATGCGCTGCTGGGCGTAATGATTGAGAGTTTTATCGAATCTGGCAAGCAACCTATGGGCCCAAACCTAATCTCTGGCAAGTCGATCACAGACCCGTGCCTTAGCTGGGACGCCACCGAAAACCTCATCCACACCCTCACCAGCCTCGCTACCGTATAAACGAAAGAAGTAAGTAAGAATTTCAACGCAAAGAAGCAAGGAAAGAACAAGAAAGAAAACATTTACACAACTCGTTTTACACACCCTTTCTTAATTAATTTCTTATCCTCTTTCTTATCCTGAATATCCTGTTATCCGTGCCAGTTTTCTTATCTTGCTATCTTCGCTTGCTTATCCTTGCTTTTCTGTGCTAGTGGCAGCACTGGCCGGAAACGCAGTTCATGTCGGATTTATGCTGAAGTCTCTCGGCAAGTTGGAAGTGGTTGCCGTCACTGTCAACACCGAGTAAGAGCTTAACATGGCCGGGGACCTCAAGAATATCCCCCTTAAACTGAACGCCTTTTTTCTTCATATCAGCTTTCGACTTCTCAATATTGTCGACATTAATAATAAAAACGGCATTTTTGAAGTTAGCGGTCGGGTCGCAATCACCCGATTTGGCAATTCCTAAGGAGACGCCCCCACCTGGATGAGAGAGCTCAGCCCAACCATACTCTTCAATATACTCTTCTAACTTATAGCCAAGCAATTTTGTGTAGTAATCGATAGACTTTTTGACATCTTCAACCACAATCCAGCACATCCCGCTATTTTCTTCCATCGCTTCCTCCTTATTGACATCCTTAAAGCGGTCAGATTAACAAGGTAGATGTTTTACTTCAAACTAATTTAAAAATCACTCAAAACAAAATCGGTTTATTTATAGAGACAAAAATTATTTAATCTAATATATTTTAATTAGATAATTGCACAACTTTCCAGAAAACAGAGATTTTGAATAATTATGGAAGCAGCCAGAGAGTATATAAACCCCTCACCAGAACTCGATATGGTGGCTCAGCTAGAGTCTGCTGTAAACGAACTCTATCAGGCGGTTAATGGCTCCCCCCTCCCACAAAGAAAGCGTATCTCCTTGCACAAGAGATGTCTAGGCTTAAAACTCGAAAGCCGCGAACTCTTTGAGCTCCAGATAAATTGCGAAATGGTGCCTGTTGTTCTCTCCACCCTGCACGAACTGGGAATTGAGCCGGCCGGCTGCCAGAAGCTGCTTGCGAGCCTGGAGGAGCTTCCAAGCTTGATCGCCGTTGATAAACAGAGCCCGGAGGAGCAGCAAAAACGACTTGCACGCATAGAGGAGTTGCGCGCCATAATTGAAACGCTAGAGTCTAAGCTTAAGTCGCTTATCCAAGAAGACCCCAAAAAACGCATTCTACTTGCCCCTCTGCTAAAAGATTTCCAAGTTATACGCGCTCAGCTCAAAAAGCGCATCCACGAGCAGCCAATCGCTTCTCTTGAAAAGCTAAAGGAGTTCAAAAAAACCTGTGCTAGCTTAAAAAAGCAGTACAAAGCCCAGGTAGAAATTGAGTGGCGCGTGCTGCAGGTGCAATCTCTGTGCGAGCAAATTATCTCACGAAAGCCCGCACGCGAACGTTGCCAACTTTTGGGCCACCACATCACCCTCTTCCTCCGCTCAGAGGAGCTCCCTGCAATTGTGGAGTATTATAGAGATATTTTGGACGATTTAGCCGCCCTTCGCGAAGAGATCACCCATGTACAGAAGTCTCCCAAAAGCAGTAAAGAGATCACAAAAAGCCCGCGCATTTTTTCGCTATTCCAAAACCTATTCAAAAACACTCGAAACAATTAAATTAATCGCCGCGATAATAATTATCTTTAATATAAATCTATTTTGTTTTAATTAATTGTTTATAGGCGAGGGCAATTTAAAGTCAGATGATTCATAAAACAGCACAAACGCTCAGAAAAATCAAAGCCACCCTATCCCCCTTCTTTCAAACACCCCCTATCCAGAGAGAGGGCGAAACAAAAAGCTGGGTGCAATTGAAGGCAGAAGTTCGGGTTTTTGAGGAGGCGAAGAAAGCGTTGAAAGAGCTCTCTATCCTTCAAAAAGCAGTCGCCTCCCCAGAGTACTTGCTAAATCAAAAGCTAGAAAACCTCAAAACGCGCCTATCCAGCTTACAAAATAGCCATCCCTGCAGAGATGCCCTCACCCACCTACTCGCTGCAGAAAAAGCAGGCGCCCTTAATTTCAAGGAGTTACACGACAATCTCTTCTCTTTCCCGATTAAAGGCCTCGCGCGCAAAAAAGTTTCTTAAGACAGAGATGAACTCATGGGAGCCCTATCCATTTTCCACCACCCAATTTTTGTGGTAGTCAGCACAAAAATCGACCATTTTCTGGCCTATTTAAACCCCTTAACAGCTTCGCACCCTATCGCTTTTTTTGTCCTTTTTGCTGTATTTCTGCTCAGCGGCTTTAATGGACTGCTATTTGGCGACGGGAAGCTCTCAGGCATTGTCGGCAGTGTCGTGCTGATCGCTCTGGCTCTTCTTATCGGCCTCTCTTTAATAGAGGAGATCGAATTCCTCAAAACCGCCCTCCACACCCTATTCAGCGGCAGATCCGACCTTCTCTTCTAAAAGAAGACGGATCTTCTTTGCGTTGAAATCTTTTTTTCTTTTTCGTACTCTGTTACGAAAAAGAACGAGACTTTGCATGCAAAAAAGGCTGCTCTATTCAGATGCTATCTACGCTTTCATCGAGAAAATCAGCCGCTACGGGCGCGATATTCTGGTGAAAGAGACCGACGTGCGCCTGCAAGGCAAGCGCATTGCGCATAAAAATTACCTCTATTCCCTTAAGTATGTGGTTTTTGAAGATGAGAAGATGCTCGGCTACTTCTCGAGCGCTCCCTTTGAAATTGGCGTGCATAAACTCTTTCTCTTCACGCGCGACGATACGGCGCTCATAAATTTGCTGCGCCACGAGCTAGCGCACATGATCACCTACCTCAAATATGGTAATAGCGTGGAGCCTCACGGCGAGGCCTACCACAATATCTGCCGCAAATATGGGTGGGGCAAGGAGGTCTATAGTGCAAGTGTCGAACTCTCGTCTGAGACTTTAACTGTCGGCAAAGCCGAAGAAGCCAAACGGATACTGGCCAAAATCCACAAATTGCTAAGCCTGGCAGCTAGCACAAACCCCCACGAGGCGCAGGCGGCCACACTCAAGGCCAACGAGCTGCTGTTGGAGCATAATTTGACACTTGACACCGCCCATTCCCAGCATAATGAGGATATTAGCCTACGCATTCTGCCATCGAAACGCGCGGATGCTAAATTTTGCGCCATCTCTCAAATTCTACGCACCTTCTTTGTCTATCCCATTATCAGTCACGGAGAGGATGGGGTCTACCTCGAGATATTTGGATCAAAAGAAAATGTGGCAATTGCCGATTACGTGGCCGACTTTCTTGATAAAACAGTTGATATTCTCTGGGACAAGGCAAAAGCCAACAACCATGAGCTTAAGGGAACCGCCGCAAAAAATTCTTTCTTTCGCGGTGTGGCGGCGGGCTACCTCGAACAGGTCAATAAAGAGAAGCGCAGCCAGAGCGCGGATGTAAAAAATCAGTTGATACGCATCGAGACAGCGCTCACTCAAAAAGTTTCTATGGCCTATCCACACCTGCGCATGAGCAGAAGTTCCTATGTCCACTCAGAAACAGCTGCTAGCCTCGGTAAAAAGGCTGGCGCCTCACTGCAAATCCGGCGCCCTCTAGGCAGCTCCGGCCATCCCCTTCTAATTACCAACTAAATCAGATATTTAAATAAATCAGTTAAGTCAAACCAAATAATTGCATAAGTAAATAATTAAAGGTTTAAGCGTTAAATTTTTAATAAGTGGAAAAGATCTTCTGTCCAGTTGTATAGAAGATCTTTTCTGTTTAAAAGAATAGAATTTTTAGCTATAATCTCCCTTAAAGCTACTAGAGAAATAGGTCTATTGCAAATGTTGTCGTCTATAAAACCTTATTTTACGCCTCCCACCTTTGCCTATATCAAGGCACTAGGCTCTGATCTTGTCACATCTGGAAAAACCCTTATTACTCCACTTGCAACATCCGGGTGCTGCTCGCGCACTAAAGAAATCGTTATTAGAATTGCTAAACTTGCTTTTGCACTGATTAAACTTCTTGTTTACACTATTATCTACCTCGTCTATATCGCACTCTACACTCTACTTCGCACCCTCCCATACTACATCTTTGTCTGGCCGGCGGGAAAAATAGTTGAATACCTCCTCCCTTCTGTAACAGTAGATATGGGTGCGGCACAGGCTATTAAAGCGCGAGCAGATCTGGATGTCAAAGAAGTTAAAACAAGCGATGATAAAACTCTTGCGCTATTTTACAATAACTTCCCAACTACAGATCAGCAGAAGGCCATCGTCGAATTTCTATTTACCGCTCGCAATGCCGTAGAAGGGGGCACGGGTGCCTTGTACAAAGCGGCAAACACGCTAAAAGACAGTATTCAACCAATATTAAACGGCACGTGCGTTCTCACATTTATCGCTTTCGCCTTAAGAGGACCCGGTGTACGCCAGCTCCTTGACTCAATGCTCGGGTCTAAAACCAGCCAAGAAACAATGAGTGCAGCAGCCCTTTTAAAAGGAGTGGTTATTCCTCAGCTAATCGCAGAGCTTATGAAAAGAGCTGCTGTTGATACCGCAAATGCCCCCCCAGAAAATGGTCTAGATGGTTTTATTTCGGGTTTTGCAGCCTACACAGAAGCTGATGAGGATAAAATCAGAGGATTTGTCTCTCCAAAAAACTGGAAAGGTTTAATCGATTACCTCCTACTCAATGTAAAGCCTGAGGGCGTGGCAAACCCGTCTCGTTTTACATTACTTGATGAAGAAAAGGTTGCTATTAACACCCTTTTGGCACAATACCCAGCTGCTAGCGCAAAAACAGCCCCAGATAAAGCCGGCTGTCAATTAATTGCAGAGGCGTGGAAGGACCTTGCAAAACAGATGCCGCCATTTGCCTTCATTGAACATCTCCTCACAGATGAGATCTTCCCTATAATCACCCGTTTTTACACGCCAGATGACATCTTGAAAAGGACAGCTTACCAGCCAGGGGCAATGGAGATGGTGAGTTCTGCCTTGTCCGGCTACAACAATTTCTATCTTCGAAATGCTCTCATCGAGCTTCTTCCTAAGCTTATTGAAAATGGCAGTAAAATCGCGCAGAGCCGAGATACCTTTATTGAAACCCTAAAAAATAGCCACGGCTTTACAGATGAGAAGACTCATGCCCTTATCGCACGGATTCAAGCGATGGACTGGTCTACTGCAGAAGGAAGAAATCTATTCCCTCTTATCGAGGATATCTTTAAAATTAAAATAGAGCTCCTGAAAAAAGCCGCCGATGATGCCGAAGCCGTCCGCAAAGCTGACGAAGAGAAAAAGACTAAACCATACCTGAGCCGACGCGGCTCAACTCATAGCACAAGCGGCCACTCTGTCTACACCGACGCAGAAACTGGCTTAACTCCACCAAAAACTCCTGATGGAAATGAGACCGATCGCGAAGACGAGTTCAGCGACGACGATGGAGATCCTGCAAAGTCTTTACGACCTGCCCGTGATGCGTCAGGAACTCCTCACCCAAGCAAGGTGCCCGGTTCCATGAGCGAAGCCGAAGAAGAGATTGAAAAAAACGTATAACTCTTTTTCTTGCCTCTTAATACCCCCTTTTTCAACGCAAAGACGCAAAGAAGAGAAGAAAAGAGGCGCTTAGTTAATATTGGGTGATTACTTGAATTCTTCTTTGCGCCTTTGCGTCTTTGCGTTGAAAAAGGGGGTATTAAGGGCTCGCATCTTTACTTCTTATCTTACTAGCTCGTGAGCATCTGCGAGTGCGATGAGGGATATACTTTCAGCCCCTTCTCGCTTGGCAAGCAGAAGTTGCAGCTCAGAGCTTTGGCAGGTGAGGTAGAAGATCTGGCGGCCACTAGATGCAAGGCGGCAGATGGCGTTTGCAAGCGCTTCAAACCGCACCGGATCGCTGTGTGAGAGCGCCTCATCGAAAATCAGTGGCAGCGGCGCAACACTCTGTTCGAGTGAAGACGCAAAGGCGAGTCTTACAGCAATAATCAGCTGAATCCGGCTTCCTCGCGAGAGCTGATCGATAGAGAGATAGAGGTGATCGCGCGTGTCGTAGGCAAAAAAGTGGCCACCATCGTCGCGGTTTACACTCAGCCGGTATCTACCCGCCGTGATCTCCTCAAAAAGTTTAGAAGCATGGGCGAGGTGCTCTGAGCTCATTTCACTCTGCTTTTCAGCGCGCTCAAGCAAAAACTTTCCGCTCTCGGCAAATAGTGCCTCCTCCCATCTCATCTTTAATGCGCGCTCGGCCTCTTTTACTGCAAAAAGCGCCTCCTCAAGGTCACAGCTGGCAAGGGCTTGCTCAATTTTAAGGGCAAGGCGCGCACGCTCCTCTATTAAAGGGCTAAGCCCTTCGCTCTCTTTGCGAAAATGGGCAATTCTCTCCTCAATTAACGCGCTATCTATCTCGCCAATAGACCCATCACTCCCCTCTAGAAGAGAGATTTTAGTCACAATCTCTCCATAGTTTTTTTCAAGAAGCTGGAACCTAGGAAATCCAGCAGAGCGCATGTCCAGCTGCTCCTGCACATCGCCTTCAATGCCGTGGCGCGCTAAAAATTCCGCCAATTTTACTTCGGTTCTTTTAAGATCATCTCCCCTTTCAATCAGATCCTTCTCCACTCCTTCAAGACGCGCGCTCATCTGCTGCTGCTCATCTATTTTCTTTAGCAGATTTTCAAAAAAGTAGGCGCGCGCCTGCGGGTTTTTAGGCGGAGAAAGAGGCTCTCCACCTTCGAGAAGCAGAGATGAGCGCTTTTCGTTTGCTTTTTTCTTAAGCAGCAACTTTTCGCTGCTAATTGTGATCTCCTTGATACGGCGCACACCATCAAAAAAGAGCGACCCAAGCGCTTCATAATGAGAAAAAACAAGCCCACACTCACTCTCACACTGCGCGATTTGGCCATTCACTAGCTCGACCTCCTCTTGAAGGCCCGCAATGCGGCTCTCAATCTCACTGCCCACTACCCTTTCGCTTTTAGCGCGCAAAATATCTGCCAGTTCTACTTCTAGCTCAGCGCTACTTCCCTCAAATGGCCCTATCCGTTTTTTTAACAAGAGAAAATCAAAGCCCACCTTAGCCAGCGGCAAAAGCAGAATAGCTCCTGCAAGTTGAAGGATAGGCTCTCCCACCCAGCCAAGCGTAAGCAGCCCAAGCAGAAAAAGGGCACAGAGCGGCAAAATCAACCGTTTTGTTGCCTTATAATTTCTTAAAAGAGTCAGTTTGTCGCGCACCAGCTCTTCATCCTGACAGAGGACGGGTAAAAATGAGGCAAGACGGGCCTTAAATTCATTTAGATGAAGAAGTAGTGATGCCCGTTTTTGTAGCAGCGTCTCAATAACGCGTAAAATTGGGGGTGAGCAGTGGTCAAAGAAATGGGGCTCACACTGCAAAAGGGCGCACTCGTGGCTAAGTGCCACGCCATTGCTCTCTAGCTCTCCGTCTAAAAAAGCACTCTCTTCAGCCACGCGCACCAACTCTTTGGCTTTTACTGCACACTCTTCAATATCAGCGCGGCAAAGTCCGGCAAGTTGGAGCTCCGGCATCTTTTTCTGCAGCTCATCTCTTTCACCTAGAAGGCTCTCTATCCTCGTCCCTTCCCTAAAAATGTCCTCCTCAAATGCGCGATACTCATCCAAAGATTTGGAGTGAAAGGCCTCCATTTTTTGAGGAAAAGTGGCTAGCTCCTGCTCGATTTCACTTTTTTTTCTTGCAAGTGATTGGTGCTCTAACGCTCTTAAGTGGCGCTGAAGCTCATCGCCAGCGCGGCCCGCTCTTTCAATAGATGCGCCAAGTGCGCCCATACGCTCCCGCTCTGCCTCTAAGTGCACGTGCTGCTGTCTAATGAGTTGGAGCTCTTTTTTTGCTGCCAGCAGCGCTTTCCACTCGCTCCTGCCATGAAATTTTGGAAGGGTAAAGGAGCCTCGAATCAGATTGATGTCGAGCCCACCTTGCATCTGATTTTGAATAAGATGAGAAAAATCGGCATCATCTGCAGCAAAGAGATCGTCGATAGAGAGATGAAAAGATCTCGCATATAGAGCCGATGGTAATTTTTCCAAATGACGCGCGCACTCAGGCGGGTAGACAGTCCGGACAGGACGCTTACCCGAAGCTTCCAGCGCAACGGTGAAACTCTCTCCGCCAGCTTCCCAAACACTTTCAATCAAAAGCGGCCGCAACCCCCTGGCGCTATCAGGCCAGAGCAGCGCCATAATGGCACGTCCAAAACTTGTTTTTCCGGCGCCATTAGACCCTTCAATGAGATTTAAACCGTCACTTAAATCGTGAAGGCTTAATTCACGCGTTAAAAAGCCGGGCATTTTTTTAATTACAAGACTTTTAAGCTTCATGCGAATCCTCTTTTTGCCGAGCAAGCCCCTTTAAAATAGCACTGCCGGACTCTAACAAAGCGCTGCAGAGCAGCTCGTCGCTGATCTCTTCGCTAAAAGTGGTAAAAAAGTGAGAGGAGAGATTCTGCTTCACCTGCTCCATCGCCTCTGCAATTAACGAGGCCTTCCTCAAGCTATCCTGCTCCAATAGAGCAAGTTGATTCTGCGCAAGAGCGCCCATCGGGCCGGTTTTTAGCTCGTGCAAATCTAAATCCACCTCGCTCTCATCACTCATGCGATAGATGTAGTAGCGCCTTTTCCCCGAAAAGCAGATCTCATTTTCAAAGCCGAGAAATTTCTCGTAAAATTGGGTAAAATAAGGAGTCACTCCGGTGATACGCAAATGGCAGCCGCAAATCTCTGCACAATCTTCAGAGAGCGTCTCATCAAATATACGAAAAGAGTCTGTCAACGCATTTTCAAACCCATCAACTGTAATGCCATCAGCTTTTAAGACCATCTCTTCAAATCGCAGCGGCGAGAGCGGCACGAGCTGCGATTCTACTTTGCCATCCTCTAGCGTCAGCAGATGCGCGCCATGAACGCCCCTTTCGCTCTTGTCAAGTGCAAGTAGCGAGCCGCAGTAAAAAACGCGCTGCGTAAGCTTACTACTTGTGTGGTGGTGGCCCAGAATCCAGGTGAGGTGAGCCTTTCCCTCGTAACTAGACAGCTGCGTTGGCGCATATCTGCTGAGGCGGCCACCCGGACACTCGCCGTGAAGCAGCCCAATTGCAAGCCCCTCAGGCTCAGGCAAATCATAGCTGTCAAACGGATTGTCTTCATAACTACTATCGGGAAAAGACCAGCCGTCAATGGCTAATTTCTTTCCGCGCACGGTTAACTCAAGCCGCTCCCAACTACCACCAGCGCCCAAAAAGTGGAGGTACTCACCCGGAACTGCACGCACCAACTTAGGCAAGATCTTTGCATCGTGATTTCCGGCAACCACCACAAAAGGAATTGACGCCGCAGCAAGACGCTCTAAACCCTTCTGAAAGGGAACGAGGCTCTCAAAAAAATCGTTATCTTGGTCGACTAAATCACCCGCGAAACAGAGAATATCGACCTTTTGTGAAATAGCCACATTGATAAGCCCCTCAAAAGCGGCTTTTGGCGTAAAAAGTGCGGGCGTAGCGCTTGCGTGGAGAGGCGCTGGACGCCGCCCGAGGTGGAGATCTGCTGCTGCTAAAATACGAATCATCACTACTCCTCTTTTCTTCCTAAAAGCTCATTTTTCTCTTGAGGAAAAGATCTCACTTAAAGGAGAATAGTACTCCTTTTCCGCTCATTATCTCAAATTCTTATAGACTCCAGGGCACAATATGGCAATTTCTAGAAAATTTAAGATCTTCTCTTCGCTGCTTATCGCGCTTTTGGTAGCCGCCTCATTCTGGCACTCGCAGCAAATCGAGAATCTCGTCTCTTTTAACAGAGAACGGCTTATACATAAAGTCCAAGGGCGCCCACCCGAGTGGATGTCCACCCAAATTCAGTCCGACCTAGCTCCCTTTAGCCTCACCGGTATTGACAGCGCTTCTCTACTCGACTTCTTTTTAGACCCGAGCCATAGCGACCACTGCCTTGCGTTGTTTACCGTTAAAAATGGGCGTCTCTTTGCACGTGCACGAGAAAATGTGGCCAGGTCTCAGAGCTTCCAAGAGGTTAAACTAGCCCTTGAAATTCTTTTGCAGACACTCCCCGTCCAAAATTGCTCCTTTCTAGTTAACCTAACTAGTCCTTCAACGACAATTTCTGAGCCCTCAGCTATTCCGATACTCGCCTTTGCAAAAAAACGTGGTGTCAGCGGCCCTGTCTTAGTGCCAGACAGCGACGCCCTTGCCGGACATCTCGAGCTTAAGCGGCTGGTGCGCGAGGGTGCAAAAAAATATCCATGGCGCAAAAAAATGGCGCGCGCATTTTGGCGCGGCTCTGCCAAAGGCGATGATCTGGCAGCGCTGCAGTGGAAAGGCTCTCCAAGAGCGCGTGTGACCCTTCTCTCAAGCGAATATCCCGAACTGATCGACGCGAAATTTTATGACCTCGGTGGAGCTAGCGAGCCCGCACAAAAAGAGATCTTATCGCAAGCGCTAAAAGGCCCATTTGTGACTGTTTCCGAACATTTTAAGTATAAATACCTCGTTGACATCGACGGATTTTCCTGTACCAATAAGCGCTGCTTTGGCGAGCTCTACTCCAATTCTGTGCCGCTCAAGCAAGAGTCCGACTCGATCCAATGGTACCACTCCCACCTAAAACCCTACATCCACTACATTCCATTAAAGCGCGACCTCTCTGACCTGACAGAAAAGATCAATTGGGCAGTTAATCACGATGGCCAAGCCAAGCAGATCGCCAAAAATGGCACCCTCTTTGTTGAGGAAAATCTCGCCTACGAGGACCTTCTCCTCTACATCTACCTCCTCCTCGACAACTACGCCAGACTCCAAAACAACAACCAGTAAAATAGGAGATTACCTCCACTGCCTCTGCCAATCCTCAAATTCGGGGGGCCGTATTTTAAATACAGCAAAATTACCTTCATGAAGGCTCATGACTTCAGTTTCTGCTACCTCCACAAAGCGTTTCTGGTCCTCTGGCGGCACACATTCATTAGCAAACTTCAGAATAAACTGAGAACTAGAAAGCTTATCCAGATTATTTTTAACCACTTCATAAATAGTAGATCGAATTGAATTACCATATATTAAACGAAATGGATCTGGCTCACCAAGCGTCTGATGAGGCGCTACATTGAGGAAATACTTATTAGCTTCTCTGAAACGCTCTCTTCGTAGAAATCCGGACTTTACGAGAGTTGATAGTCTGTATTGCATCGTTCGTCTCGGTATTTGCTCACCCATCCAACGAAGCAATTCTCCTATAAAAACACCTTTTGGATAGTGCGCAAGAATCTGTACAAGAGATTCAAGTTCTTGTCTTAACTTCTTCTTCATCTTAATTACCTTTATTAGAAATAACCCATCCGATTTGCACGACTAGCGATTTTCGCACAAGAAGTTGCGCGAATAGCCTTTTCGCGCAAGAATAAGGCTGAAAAGTTGCGCGAATAGCCCGGAAGTTGCGCGAATAGGGCATTCGCGCAAGGTTTTAGATGTGGATGGCGCGGGAGGCAACGGCCAGGCAGGCCTCTTTGATAGCTTCCGAAAAGGTCGGGTGGGCCCAAGGTAGCTCGGCTAGCTCCTGTGATTTCATCCTTTTCTTAATGGCCACCATCGCAGAGCCGATAAGCTCTGACGCGTGCGAGGCAATAATATGGACGCCGAGCAGCATGTCATCGTCAGCTCTGGCAATCACCTTCACAAACCCATCTTCTTTCCCAGCGCACTTTGCCCGTGAATTGGCCAAAAAGGGAAACTTACCAACCTTGTAGGCGATCCCCTTACTCTTTAGCTCTTCTTCGCTAAAGCCGACCGATGCAACCTCTGGATCTGTATAGACAATGTTTGGAACGGCGATATAGGAGACCTTGCTCTTGTGCCCAGCCAGAAGTTCGGCAAGAACGACTCCCTCCTCACTCGCTTTATGGGCCAGCATCGGGCCGTCTATAATATCGCCGACAGCATAAATACCTGGGACATTTGTCTGGAAATTACCGTCGACAACAACGCGTCCTTTTTCAAGGGCAACCCCCACATTTTCAAGACCAAGACCAGCGGTATAAGCTCTTCTACCAACGGCAATTAGCACCTTATCACCTGTAAGGCTACCACCCGAATTGAGAGTCAATGTCACTCCATTACTATTTTTAGTAACCGCGGTGACTCCGGTTGAAAGGCGGAAGCTCATCCCTTGCTTCTCAAGAATTTTCTGAAATTTTTGAGAGATTTCAACGTCAAATGTCGGACAGATCCGGTCCATCATCTCGAGAAAAACCACCTCACTGCCAAGTCTAGAATAAACAGAAGCGAGCTCAACCCCAATAACTCCAGCACCAATCACAAGGAGTTTTTTAGGAACCGCCTCCAATTTTAGCGCGCCGGTCGATGAGAGAATAGTCGTCTCATCAAAGGGCGCAAATGGAAGTGCTGTCGGCTCTGATCCTGTGGCAAGAAGAATCTTTTTGGTTTGCAAAAGAGTTTTATTGCCCAAGCTATTTATCACCTCAACCTCAGAGGCTGAGAGCAGTTTGGCTACTCCCTCAATAGAATCGACCTTATTTTTGCGAAATAAGCCAGCAATACCCTGACCAAATTGAGAAACGACGCGGCTTTTGCGCGCCATCATAGCCCCAAGATCAAAAGCCAGTGAGCTAGCTTTAATCCCGTGAGCCTCGCTATCGTGCTGCATTGCATGGAAAAGCTCTGTCGATTGAAGCAGTGATTTTGATGGAATACACCCCACATTTAAACAGGTGCCGCCAATTGGCCCTTTTTCGATGCACGCCACTTTCATTCCTAGCTGTGCCGCTCTAATTGCAGCAACATAGCCAGCCGGTCCTGAACCAATTACAATAAGATCGTACATACTTAAACCTCTAGGAAAAACCCTTCTGGAGCCTCGAGCACCTTTTTCAATAGAACAAGAAAGGTGACAGCCTCTTTACCATCAATAATTCGGTGGTCGTAGCTTAACGCCAGATACATCATCGGACGGATCTCGATTTTTCCATTAATAACCACCACCCGCTCCTGAATGGAGTGCATCCCCAAAATGGCGCTCTGCGGCGCATTCAAAATAGGCGTCGATAGAAGTGAGCCGTAAACGCCGCCATTGGTGATGGTGAAGCTACCGCCACTCATCTCATCGACAGAGAGCTTTCCTTCCTTAGCTTTGCCAGCAAATTCTTTAATTTTAAGCTCGACATCGGCAAATGATAGCGCATCACAACCCCGCAATACTGGGACAAAAAGCCCTTTATCTGTCCCGACAGCAACGCTAATATCGTAGCTCTTTGGGTTTACAATCTCTCCTTTTTCGCTGTCAATGAATGAGTTAACATCTTGCAACTGCTCAAGCACATGGGCTGAGGCCTTCACAAAAAAGGACATAAACCCGAGCTTAACCCCATGCTTTTTCACGAAATCTTCTTGCACATTTTTGCGTATTTCCATAATCGCGCTCATATCAACCTCGTTAAAGGTGGTGAGCATCGCTGTTTCACTTTTTGCTCTCACAAGCCGATCTGCAATTACCCGGCGCAATTTGCTCATCGGCCGTCGCTCCTCATTTGGCGAATAAGGGAGTTTTAGCGCAGCTTTTTGGAGTGGTAGAGATTGTGCTATTGGTGCCACTGGCACTGCTTGCGCTGAAAGGTGGGCATCGCTCCACTCTCTGGCAGCCGTGCCAGATGATGGTGGAGCAACTACTGTAGGCGCTGGTGCTGGAACCACAGCTGCTGGGACCACAGGTGGTGGTGTCGACGGCTGACTGGTGGGCTGGTGGGCCGTGGCACTCTCATCAATTGATCCAACCTCAGCGCCAATACCTACCTGGTCTTTGTGGGTAACAGTCCAAGAGAGTACTCCGGCAGTTTCGGCGCTAATTTCCACTGTCGCTTTATCTGTCTCAAGCTCAGCGATCACATCATCTTTTTTGACATAATCACCGCTCTCCCTCTTAAGTAAGATGACAGCTTCTGTAATAGATTCGCCGACAGCTGGAATTTTAATAATTTTGGCCATAAATTCTCTCTCAATAAGTAAATAGTTCGCTCATAAAAGCGCTCTGTTGTTTTTTGTGCAGCGCATAGAAGCCAGCGGCATTAACAGCGCTACTGCAACGGCCGCAGTAAATAGGCGGCGCTCCGGTAATTTGTTGCAGCTCCTCGCGCATAAAGCTCCACGGCCCCATGTTCTGGTGCTCCTCTTGAGCCCAGACAATTTTTTCATAGCCGCTATATTTGGATAGAAGTGATTTAATTCCTTGTGTGTCCAGCGGATAGAGCTTTTCAACACGGATCAGAGCCATGTCGCTGCGCCCGAGTGTTTTGCGCTGCTCATCGATGTCGTAAAAGACCTTGCCGCTGCAAAAAACAACTATCCGCGCCTTCGTAGGTGGGGACGGGTCGTCTAATAATGGCTGGAAGGTACCATTTTCAAATTCGGCAAGGGTTGAGCGGCACTTCGGCGAGCGCAAAATCGCCTTTGGTGTGAAGAGAATCAGCGGCTTTTCACTTGTCGACAGGCTCTGAGCTCGCAAAATATGGAAGAGCTGTGCCGGTGTTGTGCAGTTTGCGACGCGCAAATTATCATCGCCGCACAGCTGCAGGAAGCGCTCGATTCGGGCCGATGAGTGCTCGGCGCCCTGCCCTTCGTAGCCGTGTGGCAGCATGAGGGTGAGGTTTGATGTGACACCCCAGCGCTGCTCAGAACCAATCAGATACTGATCGATAATGATCTGCGCGCCGTTGCCAAAATCGCCAAATTGCGCCTCCCAAATAGCTAGCTTTTTGCGCGCCGCATTTGGGAGGGTTGTGTAGCCAAATTCAAAGCCGAGTACAGCGAATTCGGATAGCGGCGAGTTATAAACCTGAAAGCGCCCACTAGCGTTTGGCAAATGCTGCAGCGGATAGTAGGGCTTGCCTGTGATCTGGTCGTAAAAGACGCTGTGGCGCTGCGAGAAAGTTCCTCTGCCGCAATCTTGGCCGGAGAGGCGTAAATCTGTGCCCTCGTTTAGAAGTGTCGCAAAAGCCAGGTGCTCGGCCATGGCCCAGTCAACGCTAGAATCGCTTCCAAGAACCATCTTTTTACGGTTTGTCAGCAGAGTGGTCAGTTTTGGGTGGAGGGTAAAACCGTCTGGAAGCTCACAAAAACTTGCTGCAAGTGCTTGGAGCTTACTAACTGGAACGGAGGTGTTAACAGGCTCAAAAGGAGAGGTTATTTTTCCATAATTTTCGTTTTTAATGCCCTGCGGATCTGGCGGTGGCGTAGCCGACTGGTCAAGCGCCATTTGCAGACGCGCCTTAAAATCTGTTTCGCTCTTATCAGCATCTGTGCTACTAATAAGCCCTTCGGCGAGGAGTTTTTCGCGGTAGATTTGACGAACTGTCTTTTTCGAGCCGATCATCTGGTACTCAAGTGGTTGGGTAAAGACAGGCTCATCCCCTTCGTTGTGGCCATACTTGCGGTAGCAGCAGAGCTCGATGAAGACGTCGCACCCAAATTTTTGGCGGATTTCTGTGGCCAGCACCATAGCCAGCACGGCCGCTTCGGGGTCGTCCCCATTCACGTGAAAAACCGGTGCATTAAAGGCGCTGGCAATCGCTGTGCAATATCTGGTCGAACGCGTCTCTTCGGGCCGAGCAGTAAAGCCGACCTGGTTGTTGATGATGATGTGGAGCGTTCCACCGGTGGTATACCCCGGCAGACCCAAGAACTGGAGAGTTTCGTAGACAACGCCTTGACCTGCAACGGCGGCATCGCCGTGAATGATGATAGGCACCACCTCTTTGACAGAGCCAGCTTCTTCTTGGGCCGAGCGCGCCTGACCTTCAACAACAGGGTCGACCGATTCGAGGTGGCTCGGGTTGGGTGCGAGGGCTACCTTCACAGGTTTGCCTGTTAGAAGTGATGTTGTTTCGAGGAAAAACCCTTTGTGATACTTGACATCGCCCGCATCTTCCGAACTTTCAGGTTCGTAGTGGTCGGAAAACTCAAAAAAGATCTCCTCGTAGGGCTTATTTAGCACATTTGCAAGCACATTAAGACGGCCTCTATGAGCCATGCCGATGAGGAAAGTTTTTGCGCCCCTATCGGCACCCTCCTCAATAATTGCTTTCAGCATCGGTATCAGTGTCTCGCCGCCTTCAAGGGAAAAGCGCTTCTGGCCGACATATTTTTTATGGATAAATGTCTCAAAAAATTCAGCCTGATTCAAACACTCTAAAATAGCAAGCCTCGCCTCATTGCTAATTTTCTTAATATTAGCCCCTTCAATCCGCTCCTGCATCCACTGCTCAAGGCCGGCAATAGCGCACCCCATATATTCAAAGCCAATCGTCTGGCAGTAGACATCTTTTAGCGCGTCAATTACTTCTTGCAGAGGAGCTGACGGTTTTTCTAACAACCCAAATGTCGGCACCGAAAGGAGTAAATCACTATCGCTAAAGTCGCTTTTGGCAAGGGCAAGTTCGCCCGGCGCTGGCTGTGGCTTCATAGCAATGGGGTTGATATTTGCAAGTAAGTGGCCGTACCGCCTGTAGGCGTCAATCAGGTGAAAAACGCGTAAATCACTGCGAGTCGGCGCGTTAGCTTGTGTAGAACCGCCGCCATCTGCGAGCTCCCAACCTTGAAAAAACCAGGCCCATGAAGGGTCAAGCGTCCCGGGCTGCTCTTTATATTGCTGGTAGAGCTGGTCTATTTCCCGTAAACTTCCGAGAGAGAGCGGCGAAAAAGGGGTTGATTCCATATCAAAGCAGAGGTTCGATTTCTTTTGCTCCTTATAACAAAGCCGGTTTTGTAGAGGAAGAAATATTTCCCCTTTATTTATTTTTCCCTTTTTTATAAACTTCGGGGGCGATTTAAAAGACGACTCAATTTTTTTTGGATTGCATAAAAAATACCTACTCGGCTAAAAACCCACTTAAACGAATTCTAATAGAAAAAAAGAACATATGTCCCATCAAAAACACATCTTTAAACTTGTCACAGAACTGCGCGACCTTGAACAATTTCTCGAGAACGATCTAGTACCGACACGCAAAGTTCCAGAAACCCATGCGCGCTGCCAACTCTTAAAAAAACAGATTGAAGAGGCTCATAAAAAGAGTAGCCAAGCAGATGAAGATAGCGATGAGGAGCCATCTATCCAAGTACGCGCTTCCAACAAATCAGCAGCTCCCATTGAAGACACTCTTTTTGGCGATGCATTTGAAGGTGATCTTGAAGTGGGAACAGAATCTGGCATGGGCACAAGCTTCACCTCTAGTACCGAGAGCAGCATGACCGAGAGCGACGAACCGGAATCTTCCACCGAGTCCGACGATGACGATGATGACAGCCGCGAGCTCAACTTCGGCAAGCGCTTCAGATTCTCTATGGGTGATGATGGCGACGACGAATAAGTTGTCAGCCCCTTGCAGCCTCTACTTTCACATTCCGTTTTGCACAAAAAAGTGTCCTTACTGCCACTTTTTTGTGCTGCCCGATAGACCAGACCTCAAAGAGCGCTTTCTTGCATCTCTAAAAGCGGAGTGGGCAGCGCGCGCGCCACTCCTGAAAGGTCGCGAGGTGCTCTCCATCTACTTCGGCGGAGGAACCCCCTCGCTGCTGACCCCCGAACAGATTAAAATGATCCTTTCCTGGGTTCGAAATAGCGACCTCACAGTTAGCGCTGATGTCGAAATAACGCTCGAGGCCAACCCCGAGAGCGTCACCTTACAGCAGATAGAAGGATTTGCCTCTGCCGGCATCAACAGGGTCAGCCTTGGTGTGCAGTCTCTTGTTGACGAGTCACTTGAAGTTTTAGGTCGCGGCCACAACTCCTCTGTTGCAATTAACGCTATTTCAACAATTCAGCGCGCCGGCATAAAAAACCTCACCATCGACCTAATGTATGAGCTACCAAAGCAGACGATTGACTCCTGGAAAAAAACGCTGGACCAACTAGAAAAGCTAAATATTCAGCACCTCTCGCTCTATAACCTCACATTTGAGCCGCACACGGCCTACTATAAAAACCGCAAAACCCTCCAAAAAACCCTGCCAACCGAACCGCAAGGCCGTAAAATGCTGGAAATGGCGATTGCCGACCTCGAAAAAATTGGGCTCAAGCGCTATGAAATTTCCGCCTTTGCAAAACCGGGGTTTGAGTCGCGCCATAATAGCGGTTACTGGACAGGAAGGCCCTTTTTAGGGTTTGGGCCATCAGCTTTTAGCTATTGGGATGGGGCTCGCTTTAGCAATGTGGCAAACCTGCAAAAGTATGAGGAAAAAGCGGCTACAAATGCCACTGACTTCTACGAAAAACTCGCAGAGCCTCATAGCACTATCGAAAAACTCGCCGTCGAGCTGCGCCTGCTCCGCGGGGCCAACCTCACTAACTATCCGCCGCTACCGCCCAAAACACTCGCCAAAATCACTACCCTCATCGCCTCCGGCTCACTCACCAAAACCGGCTCCACCCTCTCCCTCACCTCCGAGGGTACCTTCTTCTACGACGCCATTGCCGTAGACCTCCTCTCCACCATCCTTAAACCAGAATAGAGCGCATCCCCACCTCTTCTACAGCCCATCTAGATGGTCCCATCTGTTCCAAAAAACTCATACAACCCCATAATTTCTCTTAAATTAATTTAATTGAGAAAAATTTAAAACTAAAAAACAGCAACAAACCAACTTTTTCCTAAAACAGCAATAAGAACCTCTGTGGTGAAAAAACTAATTCAGAAGTGTGAATTCAATACAAATAATTGCTCTGCAAGGAAAGGCTACGGAACGGCCTCAAATTCAACGCCAACATTTTTTAAGAGATCTCTTCAAAAACAAAGCAGGATCACTTTAATTAAAAAGAGCTCGCAAACCCCGAATAAAGCCCCCAATCCTCGCCGACAAGCCCAAAACCTCACCCGCCGCCGCATCATCTCTTAGCATTTTTATCACTTCAGGGTTTGAGTTCGTAGCCGCTAAGTGCAGAGTCGTGCCTCCCGATCGATCCTGCATCCTTATCAGCTCGAGGCGCTGCTCTTGCGTTAGCCCATCAAGGAGAGCTTTTATCACTTCAGGGTTTGAGTCCCTAGCCGCCGAGTGCAGAGCCGTGCGTCCATTCCTATCTTGCACCTTCAGCAGCTCGAGGCGCTGCTCTCGCGTTACTCCTTCAAGGAGAACTTTGATCACTTCAGGGTTTGAGTTACTAGCCGCCAAGTGCAGAGCCGTGCTTCCATTCCTATCTTGCACCTTCAGCAGCTCGAGGCGCTGCTCTCGCGTTAGCCCATCAAGGAGAACTTTTATCACTTCAGGGTTTGAGTTCATAGCCGCC
>JAYUZV010000068.1:0-9400 GCA_043751475.1 Chlamydiia bacterium | reverse complement strand
GCTTAAATTATTGTTTGCTTAATTAATTTTAATTTGTTAATTGATGCTTAATAACATTATTATATTAATTTGAGGCGGCGATGAATAAAAAGGTTTTTGGACTAGTTACACTTTTAGCACTCTCTATGACGGGATGTTATATCAAAGAGGAGTTCGAAGAGCACGAGCAAGAAGAGGCGAAGGAAGAGAAGCAAGACCAGAAAAGCTGTGCATCTGGGACATTTTCAACAGGTTCTACTGATGATTTGATGATTGCTAAGGTAAGTAAGCCTATTTGTGACCCGGAGTGCATCGCAGTGAAGAACATTGCAGATATGTGCGGAGCTATTAGCGAGCCTGTAACAAAAAATTCTGGCCTTATCTTATCAGGAGATTTTATTTTCTGGGAGACGCGCCAAGATGGAATGGGATTTGGGCTTACCAGCACCTCGCAAACTCTTACACTGCCACACAGTTTAAGTGTGACACAGCACGAGCTTGACACGCAGTGGAAACCTGGATTTAGAGTTGATATCGGCTATATCTTTGGTCAGCACGACTCTTGGGATACGATGGTTGAATGGACCCACTTTACACCTACAGAAAAGACCCGCTTTGAAAAAAGTGGAGTCAAGCTCATTCCGACATGGGGCGGCGGTATTTTAGGAGAGAGTGCAACTTCAGCTGAGGTTACACGCAAAATCCGTTACAACATAGGGGATATCGAGCTTGGTCGCCACTACTTTACAGGTAAGGCGTTATCGGTCAGGCCACATGCTGGGCTTCGCTTTGCACAAATTAAGCAGCACTATCAAGCTGACTATAGTGGCGCTCACTTCAACTTAGCAAATAAAGATGAAGAGACAAGCTTTGAGGCGAATAACAACTTTAAAGGAATCGGTCTTCGCTCTGGAGCACACGGAACCTGGCACTTTTATAAAAATGTCGGGCTACTAGCAAAAGTTTCAGGTTCGCTTCTTGTTGGTTCATTTGACATCGAGCAGACTTGGAACGGTTTTCAGGATCAGACAACGCCACCAACCCCAATTCCAACAGTTAGCAACTATAGTGAAAATTTAAAGCGTGTACGGGCCAACTTTGAAACGCAGCTCGGTCTCACACTGACTCACTCCTTCAAAAATGGTAACTGGGTCAGACTCTTCTTCGGTTACGACTCTGTTCACTGGTTTGACCAGAATATGCTGGTTAATAACGCCTTCACAGGTGATACTACCCAGACCCTTCAGGCGCCAGTACGCAGAGCGGGCAACCTCGGTACGCACGGCGGAACGGCCAAGATTGAAGTGAAATTTTAATCTCCCAATTACCACCTAAAAAGGCCTCCTTCACCGGAGGCCTTTTTTTATTTAAACAAAAATATCTGAGGGATAAATGGAGTAATCTTAAGTAAATAAAGAGTGAATAACAGGAGGATAGGATACTTAGGATAAGTAAGGAAGATAAAATAACAAGGATGGGGTTGTTTTACACGTCCCTAGAAGCGGGTGATTAGGGTGAGGCCAAGGGCATCATTTGTGTAGTGGCTGCCAAACTCGCCATTGTAGCGTAAAATCAGTGATGTTTTTCCGCTTTTTGACAGGAGTGCGATGTCGGCGCCAGGAGCAATGAGTGAGCGATTAGGGCGCAGGCCTGTGATAGTAAATGTCTCTGAAACATCCTTGTAGCGAGCTGTGTAGGTGCTGCCAGAGAGGCTCTTGTCTCTGATGTAGCTCAGTTTGGTGCCAATTATTGTTCGGCGCGTGCTCCACGATAGGTGGACGCCGCCTTCACCACGGATCATCGCATAGTTGCTGCTGTTAACTGAAAGATCTAGAAGCCCAGATCCACTTTCGGTAAATTTCTGGTGCTGCTGGGCCAGGTAATCAGCCGAAATAAAAGGCCTCGCCTCAAACCCTTTCCACCGTCCAATGAGGCCAAAACCGGCGTGAACCGCTAGCTGCGCGCCGTGAAAGGTGCTAGAAGCGTTTGCGCTGTAGGGGAGGGTATGGAGCTGAAAATTGATGGCGCGATTTTCTCTATAGCGCGAAATAGCGCCAATTAATTCTAGGTCAAGAAAGTGGTAGTCGCTGTAGCCGTGGGTGTAGATGGCAGCGTAGCCGCTATCGATCTTGCCGCTGCCGCGCCCCTGCCGGAGACGCAGATCGCTATGGCTATATCCGGCCGCGCCTCCAATCACAAAGCTCGACTCGTTTTCATGGTCAATGCCGACAAGAGCTGTCGCTGTTTTTGCGTCAAAACCTGTGATGTCGCTACTTACATTGGCCTGTTTTGTGGCGGCGCTACTTCCGCTAAACCAGAGGTTATCTTGCTGGTTTTCTCTGACCGGTCTGCATGCACGTTTTGATGCAAAGTGATTTCTGCTAAGTAGCATATCTCGCACACCTAGAGTGCTATTTTCAGCCGATGCGGCAAGGGCTTTTAGCGGCGAGGGCGCACTCTGATCGGCTGCAAGTGTTAGCTGCTCTTTTGAGGCGAGGCGCAGATGGTATAGGAGCGTTTCAACTGGGTTTTTCTCCTCGGCAAGCGGAGCGCGTAGCCCAGGTTTTTCGGGCTGCATTTCAACTATTTTGTCCCAATAACTCGCCACTTTTCCGCTGTTATTCTCGCCATTTAAGAGGTGGGTAAAGGGCCTTGTCTCATTGCGCAGAAAAATTTGACCGCCCACTTGATGAAGGGAGTTTAAGAATGTTTCGGACGGATTTGGTGCTACACTAAATGAGGCAAATGAGCCCTCAATTTTCTCACTAGAATCAATCAGCAGATAGTCCTCAATACCCGGCTTTGTTCCATCTGTCGGCTCAATATGAAGGGTGACATCTCTTTCCATGCGCACATGCCCATTTACCTGAAGTAGATCGTTGCTATCTGGGTAGAGCTTCATCTTAAGCGCGCTCCCCTCTTTAAAGGTCAAATCGCCATTAATTGTCAGCTTTTTACTGGTCGTAAGAGTGCCAAAATTAATCAACTCACCATCAACCACTCCCGCTCCTTCAAAACCTCCCTTTTTACCTACATTTATCTGGCCAGTATGGCTTCCGTTTAGGGATAGATCTCCTTCAATTTGTAGCGGAGTTTTAAGCTTCAAAGAGCCGTTCACAAGCAGCCTGCCGCCACTAGCAACTACTAGCTCTGTTTCCGGAGAAGTTCTGCCTTCTAAAAATAGGCTCGCCCCACTTTCAACTACTACCTTTCCACCAAAAATTGCTCCATGATGAGCGCTTCTTTTATCTCCAATAAAGTGAAGAATGGCTCCTTTGCCAAGGTTTACTGCCGACTCTTTGGGAAGGGCTCCAGCTCCAACAAAAAGATCTCCCGATTTTACACCTGTTTTTCCGCTATAGCTATTAGCGCCTGTCAGCGTAATAGCGCCCTCGGTTAGAAGCGCTCCCTCGCCAGAAATTGCTCCGGAGAGCAGCAATTTTCCAGAAATCCCAACTTCTTTGCCAAGGAGTGTCACGCTTCCATCTATTTTTCCATTACTGCTTTCAAGAGCTCTCTTTCCACTTAAAATAAAAGGGTTTTGAAGTGTCACGCCATCGCCTATTTCGCAGCTTCCATCAACAAGAACAGTCCCATCTCCAAGCGCTCGATCGCTTTTCACAATCATAAGGCTTCCACTTGTGATGTGAACAGGGGAGTTAATAGTACTACTTCCAGTAAGAGTTACTGTATGGCCGCCAGTGACGGAGAATTTTTGGGTAGTCCCTTCGATCACTCCACCAAAAGTAGAGGCTCCCTCTCCACTAATCTCAAATAGGGTCCCATCTAGCGTAACAGTTCCCTCTCCACCCAGCTCTTGTAAACGGAGAATAGCGCCATTTTTTTGGAGCAATTTACCCCCATTTTCCAGATTTGCGATTGTCAAATAATCCAAAATAGGTGCCGTAATTTCAAGGCTAGCCCCTTTGCTAATTGTAATTGGGCTATCTTCTGGAATGGCACCACTTTTGGCGTAAATTAGAGCTCCATTTTTAATCTCTGTTTTGCCGCTATAGTTATTTTTCTCCTTCAAAATCAGCGTGCCACTGCCTGTTTTAAGCAACTTGCCACTGCCACTAATTTCGCCATCTAAAGTAAGAGAATTTTCTACAGCAATTTCGCTCTTGCTAAGAAGAGTAATGTCGCCTGTTAGCTGGTTATTTCCGCGGATATTTTCTAGCGCTTTTTCACTGCTTGCAAGAAAAAAATCATTCCCAATCTTGAGGCCATCCCCATCCAATTTATAGCTGCCATTGCCTAGTGCATAACAGCTCGATTTTCCGAGTGCATCATTACTTCCAATAACAACTTCTGCGCCATCTGTTACAAGCGTGCGCGAGGTGTAGCTGTTCTTTCCATCCAGGTATAGCTTTGCGCCATCTTTAATTGTTACTGTTCCAGATCCGCCACTGATCTGCCCAGAAAAACGGCTGGTAAAATTGCCGCTGATGGCAAATGGAGCGCTTGAAAGAGTGATCTCTCCAACGGTTCCATTTACTCTTGCAAGAGTGAGCTCACTGACCGCTATTAAGCGGCTTTTTTTATCTATAAAATCTAGAGAAGAGAGTCCGCTTTTTGCATTTATTTCTAGGTTCCCACCACTTAAGGTAATAGGTGTGCCAGAAGCAATTGCCTCTGAGGACTCGCAGACAAAAGATCCTGCATCAATCGATAGTCCACCACTTTGACTGCTCGCGCCTCGCATGCGAAGGGTTCCGTCGCCACTCTTTTTTAGTGCCCCATTCCCGCTCAATTTTCCTACTAAAATTAGCTCGTCTGCAACATCTAGTTCTGCCCCATTTTTTATAGCTACCTCGCCAGTAAGTGTGACACTCCCTTTTTCTGTTTTTAGGGCCCTGCCACTCAAGGTAAAATCGTTCCCCATTTGCAGAGGGTTTTCACTTGTAAAAATATAGGCGCCCCCATCGCTTGCAAAGGCCTCTCCCTTACCGAGAGCCCTGCTATTTTTGATGACAATTGTTCCATTATCACTCACAGTTGTCGGAGAGAGGTAGCCACTATCTCCGCTTAAAATCACCCGGCCACCGCCTGTTACGCAGAGGCCTGCGCCACTACCGCTGATTTTGCCGCTAAAATCACCAGATCTATTCACCTCAAGCCGGCTGCCATTACCTGCAAATTCGATAGAGCCACGGCCTGCCAGCTCGCTGAGAATAACTGCACTGTCTGCGCCAATTTTTAAGCTGCTGCTAACTCCAATTGTCAGCGCGCTATTTTCCGGAATGGCGCCATCGCAGCTGATAAGAAGAGTGCCCTCATCAACCTGGGTAGCCCCTTCGTAACTATTTTTATGGCCGAGCTCAAGCGCTCCCATTCCGCGTTTAATCAGCGGGCTCTCACCGATAAGTGATCCGTCCAGTTTAAGTGAACTATTTTTTGCAACACCAATCACAACCTCTTCTGGTGATTCTGTCCAGCCAAGCTGAATCTCTCCTGTAATTCGGTTGCTTCCAGAGCGGTTAACAAGCGAGCCGTCTCCATTTTTTCCAGCGCCATTGAGCACAAAATTTTTGGTTATCAAAAATCCTGTTCCATCAATTTCGTAGCTCCCTTTGCCATTGGCATAGGCAGCGCTTGTGCTCTCTCCAAGCGCGTGCTCATGCTGAAGCACAATAGAACTCTGCCCTTCCACAAAGGTGCGGCTTGCATAGGTGCTGCTCCCGGCAAGTGTTAGCTCCGATCCACCTTTCACCAGAATATAGTTGCCACTCATCTGCAAACTGTCAGAGGGCGCTCCTCCGCGGATCTTTCCCTTAAAAATGCTCTCTCCACCAAGCAGTTGAAACGACTCATTTCCGCTGCCAAGTAAGATCTCTCCACCGCTCCCAGATAGGCCTGTCAAACGAATCGTGGCGCCAGCTCTCTGGATCACCTCATCGCCCTCTTTCAAGTCCAATAAGGGGTAGGCCTTTCCCACGGGAGTGCTCTTGAAAATCTCAATTCGTCTCGCTCCCTCATTCGATAGCTCTGCCCATCCACTTGTCATCACACAAGAGAGGGCAACTAATGAATTAAAAATTCTCGATTGTTTCATTGCAATTAACAATTATCCTTAATTGTAGCTTATAGTTTGTTTTCTGGTGAATTTCAACAATTATTTATATCGCGTGAGGATGGAGATTGCAAATATTTCTTAGCAGAGGGCATACTCGCGTAAAGTTGCTTATATTGTGTGAGTTTTTATGAAAAGAGTTTTGTCGTCGGAACTGTCGCAGTTCATCAATCAGAAGGTGCTAGTGCGCGGGTGGCTCCATAATTTGCGCTCGAAAGGAAAATCGCTCAGTTTTTTGATTTTGCGCGATAGGCGGGGCTTATCTCAAGTGGTCATTAATCATCCAGATGAACTGAAAAAAGTTGAGTTACTAAAGCCGGGTTCTATTTTGCGCGTTACAGGGAGGGTGATTGCTTCAGAGGTTGCGGAGCTCGGTGTAGAAATGATCGATCCTGTTATTGATGTCGAGGTTCCTGTTTATGATGCGCCTATTATCGAGTATAATAAACCAGAAATTCCAAGTGATTTAGAAGTCATTCTCGATTGCCGTCCCATAGCACTGCGCAACCAGCGTCTCCAGGCGGTTTTTAAGATTCAAGCTGAGCTTGTCCACGCCTACCGTCTTTATATGCACGATAAGGTTGATGCTGTCGAATATTTTTCGCCAAATCTGATCGGAGCATCGTCTGAGGGTGGAACCGAGTTTTTTACTGTCGACTATTACGGTTATAGTGCCACTCTTGCACAGAGCAGTCAGCTCTACAAGCAGATGATGGTAGGTGTTAATGAGCGCGTCTTTGCTCTTGCTCCCTTTTTCAGAGCAGAAAAGTCGCACACAAGGCGCCATCTGGCCGAAGGAAAACAGCTCGAATTTGAGATGGGGTTCTTTAACTCCTGGCACGATCTTCTGGATGTGCAGGAGGGGTGCATCAAATATATTGTCAACCATCTGCATGCAGTTTGCAGCAAAGAGATCGCTATTTTGGATAATAAAATTATTAAGGCTCCAGAAGATGTCTCCTTTCCGCGCGTCACATTTAAAGAGGCTCTCCAGATCTACTTTGAAAGGACAGGTGTTGATGAGCGCCACGAAAATGACTTAAGTCCAGCAGCTGAGCGCGAACTGTGCGCCTATGCACTCGAAAAATTTGGAACAGATCTGATTTTTATTACCGACTGGCTAACAAGTAAACGCCCCTTTTACGCCTTCCCAAATGAGGGTAATCCTGAGCTTACAAACACCTTTGATCTTCTCTGTGCAGGGACAGAAATCACCTCTGGAGGCCAGAGACGGCACACCCACGAATCGATGCTGGAAGGAATTGCACTGAAGGGGATGGACCCAGAGGCTTTTGGTGATTACCTCAGTATTTTTAGCCACGGAATGCCACCGCACGGCGGCTTTGGTATGGGGCTGGAACGGCTCACCATGACCCTTTTACAGCTCGAAAATATCCGTGAGGTCTCGCTCTTTCCGTCCGACACAAAGCGCATTGCCGGTAATCGCATTAAAGCCAAAATCTTCTATGGTGGAGAGAATGTGCGCGGTGAGATTATTAGATTATTGCGCTACCACGACATGGATTTTAAACATCTTGTGCATGAGCCGACGCCGACATCGGAAGATTCTGCCAGGGTACGCGGGACAGAGGCTGGTCAGGGGATTAAAGCGCTTATTTTGAAGGGAAAGAGCAGTAAAAAAAATTACCAGATCAATATTCCAGCAAATCTCAAGCTCGACATGAAAGCGGTGGCTAATTTGGTCGGTGAGAAGTGCGAATTTGAAGTGCCAGAGGTTATTAAGGAGCGCTTCGGTCTGACAGTTGGCGGCATTCCTCCATTTGGCCCCCTAATTAACCTCGATACCTACTTCGATGCGCGCATTAAAAACCTCGATAAGATCGCCTTCAATTGCGGTTTGCAGACAGAGTCAATTGTGATGAATGGCAAGGATCTTATTACCCTGCTAGATCCGCGCTTTGAACTGCTGGTCCAAGAGTGAAGAGGGTTGATTTACTGGTAGTGGGTGGTGGTGCGGCGGGTATTTTTGCCGCTATAACTGCGAAGGCTGCGTTTCCAAAGGCGAGCGTTCTTGTGGTGGAGAAGACAGGTTCATTGCTGTCGAAGGTGCGCGTTTCAGGTGGTGGTAGGTGCAATGTGACGCACAACTGTTTTGATCCGCCCCTTTTGTCTAAAAATTACCCGCGCGGCGAGAAGGAGCTTTATGGCGCTTTTCACCATTTCCAGCCGAAGGATATGATTGCTTGGCTTGAAGCTCGTGGTGTGGTGCTCAAAGCGGAGGAAGATGGACGTATTTTTCCAAAAAGCGATAGCTCGCAGACTATTATCGACTGCTTACTTGGTGAGGCAGAAAAACTTGGTGTTGCAATTGAACGCTTTGTCAAAATTGAGAGCGCCCAAAAGGTAGGTAACCACTTTGAACTTACCCTGAAAGAGGGGGAAGGGATCAGTGCAGACGCGCTTATTCTCTCTACAGGTAGCAGTGCCGAGGGCCATAAAATAGCCGCCCAATTTGGCCACACCATTGTTCCTGCTGTCCCCTCTCTTTTCACATTTAACATCCCGCATTCGCCCCTAAGCGAGCTAAGCGGAACCTCTGTCGACCCGGTAGAGGTGGAGGTTCTCGGCTTCAAAAGGGTGCAAAAAGGGCCCCTGCTCATCACACACTTTGGCTTTAGTGGCCCAGCTATTTTAAAACTCTCGGCCTTTGCCGCGCGCTTTTTGCACGATACAGGTTACAAGGCTGAGGTAAAAATTAATTGGTTGCCTGATCTTTCACTTGATGAGATCCAACAGGTTCTCTTTAAGTTAAAAGAGAGCTCACCAGCATCTAGTTTGCAGACTAGCTCGCCATTTGCCTTTTCAAAGCGTCTCTGGGGCCATTTTTGCGCGCGGTTTGAGCTGGCGGGAGCTATGCGAGACCTTTCCAAAACAGGTTTGCGTCATTTGGCACTTGCTCTGAACCGAGATTGCTACCGAATTGATGGCAAAACCACTAATAAAGAGGAGTTTGTCACTTGTGGCGGGGTCTGCAGAAAAGAGATCAATTTTAAAACGATGGAGAGCAAGAAAGTCCCTGGCCTCTATTTTGCGGGTGAAGTGGTTAATATCGACGGAATTACGGGCGGATTTAACTTTCAAAATGCCTGGACAACAGCTTTTTTTGCAGGGAGAAATGGACTTTTGCATTCTTTTTCTTGGTGATAAAATGGTGGGCAGGATATAGTACAAAACATCTTTACGGTGCGTCTTAAGTTAAAGCTTAAGAGCCGGTAATAGAAATCTGGGCAGCGACTCAGTTATTCTTTTTAGTTCTGATAAGATTTAAAAAGCTGATTAACAGCAGAAAAGAAGCGATGTAATACTTTTTCATAGAGCAATTTATGG
>JAYUZV010000067.1:0-24655 GCA_043751475.1 Chlamydiia bacterium | reverse complement strand
ATCCACTCTTTTTTTCTTGAACGGAAAAGATAGTAAAAATTAGAGTAGATAGTGTTGGCGACCTTTTGCGTGCATTTCACACCTTGCTGTACGTGAGTTGTTTGCACATTTTTAGAGGAGTAGCGAGAAATAAAAAAAACTCAAAAGAAAGTGCGCGCAAAAAATGTGTGAAGCAAAAAATAGCCTCAAAAAGCGCACTCCACTCTGCACTTTTTTGAACCACAAGCCGCCTTTGCCTTACTGCGAGATGAGAAAGAAGAAATAAGAGGATGGCAGGATATTAGCATAAGAAAAAAGAGGGGAAAATTGTCAGGGCTCTGCCTGAGCGTCTAAGCTGAGCCCGTCTAGATGGGTAAAAAAAATTAATTGTGGATTCTTTTTTCCTTTATCCTAAATATCCTGCCATCCTGTTATTTTCTCTTTCTTATCCTTGTCACGCTTTAGTGTAATGAAGGCAAATTGTGTTAAAATAGGGATTTTGCGTGTTATTAAATATATAATTCCCCTCTTTTGTCTCTATTTTGGTGATTTTGCTTCTCTATTATTTAGATAAATAGTAATATTGCGGGACATAAACAAAACTGTTTAGCCTGGTGTAAGATCTCTAATATAGAGATTAGTAGCAGTGGGCTGAATCTCAAATGAGAGATGCCCAAATGACACTATTTAACCAGCTCGGCCTAAACGCCGACATCCTTTCTGCCATTGAAAAGTTGGGCTACACCCAGCCTACGGAGATCCAAGCGCAAGCGATACCAGCCATTTTGCAAGGGCGTGACTTGATGGGGGGCTCTCGTACCGGTACAGGCAAGACAGCCGCCTTCACCCTCCCCCTTCTTCACCTGCTTTCAGCAAACCCTTTTATTCCAGCAAGTGGCACAAGCGCTCCTGCTCAGGAAGAAGAGAGCGAGGTAAAACCTGGCAGAGATGAAAGACGCGGCAGAGGAAAATTCGGTGGCTCTAAAGCCGGTGGATCGAGATTCGGCGGTAAATTTTCAGAGAAAAGCGGCGACGGACGTCCCGTCCGCTCGCTAATTCTTGCCCCAACACGCGAGCTGGCAAACCAAATTGCAGAAAGCGTACGCGCCTATGCAAAAAATCTTCCATTGCGCGCAGCGGTAGTCTACGGTGGCGTGGCGATCCGCCCACAAATGGCCGAGCTTAAGCGCGGTGTTGATATTCTTATTGCCACACCCGGACGCCTGCTAGATCTTATTTCGCAGCGCGCGGTAAGTCTTGGAAAAGTCCAAGTCCTTATATTAGATGAAGCAGACCGCATGTTTGACATGGGTTTTGCCGACGATTTGCGCAGTATCCTAGCCCTTATCCCAAAAGAGCGTCAGACACTTCTCTTTTCAGCGACATTCTCGCCTGAAATCAAGAGACTAGCCGCAGAGCACCTAAAAGATCCTGTCCACATTCAAGTTTCAAGCGAAAACACAGCAGCAAAAACCATTACCCAGATTTCTTACCCCGTAGATCGCAGACGTAAGTTTGAGCTTTTACTGGAGCTAATTGTAAGCGAGAAGTGGAACCAAGCCCTTATTTTTACCCGCACCAAGCACATGGCCGACCAGGTAACCGAGCAGCTAGAAGCTTCGGGCATCAGAGCCACAGCCATCCACAGCAGCAAAAGCCAGGCAGCCCGCACACGCGCACTTGCCAGCTTCAAGCGCGGTGATATCCAGATGCTTGTCGGTACAGACGTTGCCGCACGCGGCCTGGACATCCCCTCGCTCCCACACGTAGTCAACTACGAGCTGCCAAACGTGCCAGAAGATTATCTCCACAGAATTGGCCGCACAGGTAGAGCTGGTAACGAAGGTAAAGCCATATCGCTTGTCTCCGTCTGCGAGCGCAACTTTCTACGCGACATCGAGCGCTTCATGAAAGGCGAAATCAAAAAGGTTCTCCTCCCAGGATTTGCACCCAACCCAGCCATTAAATCCGAGCCAGTTCGCATGGGTGGCAGAGGCGGATCCGGCGGATCCAGATCCGGTGGTGCTGGATTCGGAGGCGGTGGATTCGGAGGCGGCAGGTCCGGTGGATCAAGACCTGGCGGTTTTGGTGGCAGAAGCGGCGGTAAATTTGGTGGCAGAAGTAGCGAATCAAGATTTGGCTCCAGAACCGACGGTTCGAGAAGCGAAGGATCCAGATCCGAAGGCTCCAGATCCGAAGGCTCTAGAGCCGAAGGTGGTTTTGAGAGCAAAAGAGATTTTGGGCCGCGCCGCGAAGACTCTTTTGACAGGGCCGACAGCTCCAGAGCTCACAGCTCCAAAGCTGATGGATTCAAATCCGACAGCGGTTTTAAGCCGCGCTTCGGTGCAGATCGCCGCGAGGGTGGATTTAAGCCTAGATTTGAAGGTAAGCGCGAATTTACACCCCGTAGTGACGCATCACGAGGTGAGAGCGCATCATTTAACCGCGACAGAGCCGAAGGCAGTGGTTTTGAGCGCAAAAGAGAATTCGGCGAATCCAGATTCGGCGCGCGTCGCGAAGGCTCATCAGACTTTAAGCCTCGTTTCGGTGGGTCTGAGGGCGGGTTTAAGCCGCGATTCGGTGGATCCGGCGAATCAAGATTCGGAGATCGTCGCGAAGGTGGTTTTAAACCGAAATTTGAAGGTAAGCGCGAAGGCGGGTTTAAGAAGAGCGGTGGCGGGTTTCCTTTCACCAGCCGCTTCAAACCATCTGTAAACAAAAAACCTTTTAGCGGCGAATAACTTTTTAAGTTTAGCATACGCAAAGGCTGGTCTGCAAAGATCAGCCTTTTTTATTGTGCAGCAATCATGTGCGCTTCTTTGCTTTCTCTAGGACCTGACAGAACATGGATCGGCATGGATAAGAGGAAAGCAAGGAAGAAAGGGGATTTTGCAGGATACAGAATGGGCAGGATAAGGCGAGGATAAGAAAGAAAGAGAACCCGCACGGATAGCAGGATAAGAAAAAAAGGATAAGAGATAAGGGGGAGGACAAATAAAAAAACAACGTTTTTTCATTTGTCCTCCGGTTTTGCTTAAAACAAACCCCAGCTCCTCCGGAGTGGTCTGCCTCGCTGAAGTTGCTTAAGCTCTTTCTTAAGGAAATTCTTATCTTCATTTTTTTCTTATCCTGTCCGCCGCAGCTTTAGCGAAGGCGGATCCTGTACCCTGCGGGTTCTCTTGCGTCCTTGCTCTCAGGTCGTAGTGCAACGAAGAGGAATGGGCATAAAAAAACTGGGGGTTTTATCCCCCAGTTAGTCAGGTTGACCAGAACCTGATTTATACGAACCTAAGTTTTATCTTAGAAACCAAATTCAACAGCAAATTTTAGACCGCTAAATGCGAGGTCGCCGTTTGCGTTAAGTGCATTTCCAGCTGTGTTAGCAAAACGAAGCATCTGGTTGTGGTTAAAGAAGATGTGTTGCTCCCAACCAAGGTTCAATCTTAGATTGTACTTGCCGTCAGCAAACATTTTTTCCCAACCAATACCGAGGTCGATATCTGTAACAGCTTTTAGCGATTTTGTATTTGCCTTAGTCGCTGTCTTGTTACCTAGGAATGTTGCAGGTGCTGTTCCAATCCCTGGGTTTGCAAGAACATCTTCAGCAGCAGTTACTTCAAACTTGCCTGCAAGTAGAGATGCAGCGAGTTTTCCGTAAACTAGGAATCCGCTTCCAAAACCGTACTCAGCATCTACACCACCGCGAATACCAATACCTTTAAAGTCTTGGCTATTTGTTACTACGTCAGTAACTGTCTCTGGAGTAGTTGCTGGCGCTACTGGGGCAACTGAATGTAAATAAGTAGCTTTTAGGTTTTGCGTAAGTTTTGCATAGCGAAGACCAAAGTGTGGGCGCACTGTGAACATAGTAGATGCCATGGCGCCAGAGTTCATTGGTGCGTACTCTTTTCCAATCTCTAGGTCTAGGATATCAGTTTTGATATTCCAGGTGCTGTTCGCTTGCGAAGCCATCACCATTGTTGTAGGGGTTAGTAGCGGAAGTCCCTGAAGAGTATAAGCAGGGTTTGTTAAGGATGACAAGATCGTTCCTTTGATCTCTTTATTGCTGTTTTTGTTGAAGAGGTGTGCCCAGTTTAGCTGCATATCCCACTCATCGTGGTCAAATTGGTAGCCAAAGCCGAGGCGGAAGCCCGCTTGCCATCTCTCGCCGTTGTATTGAGCTGTACCGCTGTTCGCTACTAAAGGAGTAGCTGTAGTAGTAGTAGTAGCTGATTCTGTCACTGCATAGAGGTTGCCATCTTGTCTTGTGTGTAGGTAGAGGAATTCGCCTCTTACAGTAACGCCTGAACCGTCGCTATTTTTTGTTACGAGGTCGAGGTTTTGGTTTGTTTTCTTTGCTGGTTTTGCCATCATAGTCTCATCAGCAGCGTGAGCTGATGTAAGAGCTAGAAGCGATAGAGCAAATGCTGGTAGCATTCTTTTCATGTTGTCTCCTGTGGGTTTTTGTTGTTGTACGTTTTTTATAGTCGCTAGTGGTTAATTCGATTTTTCACCTTTTCACTTAGGCTATTTCTCTTGGATTATTAAATCAACCAAATTTTTTACTTGGCTAGAGCTCCACCTCTCTACAACCCAGACCATCAGATGGTTAACTAGTGCAATTTTTCAAAGGAGTGGATAAGCTGCGCGAGGTGGTTAAACCACTCTATCGACTCGATGCCCATCTGTTTCACGATAAAAAACCAGCCGGCCCATAATAGCGAGAGGCCAAGCAGCGATTTTAGAGGCATGCCGAGGAAGGCGATTTGTACTTGCGGGGCGAGGCGGTTGGCGATACCGAGGAACATTTCGGCCATCAGAATGGCGAGGATGGATGGCGCTGCAAGTTGTAGCGCAAGGGAAAGAATTTTGGCCAAAACAGAGGATAGGGTGAGCCAGAGCGGCGCGCTATAGCTAAAAAAGTTTACAGGTAGCCAGCTGTCAAGCGGAATGATGGAGTAGGAGTCGACAATTGCATTAAAATAGAGGAAAGGGCCGCCAAGCTCGAAAAAGATCACAATTAAAACTGAGTTGTAAAGCAGGCCAATGGGTGATACTTGTGTGCGCATTGTCGGATCTTGGACCATCAGCGAGGATGAGCCGCGCAAGTAGTCAATTAACGTGCCGGCGGACTGGGCAACATAAAAGGGAACGACAGTGAGTATGGCCATAATAACCCCCAAAAGCAGTTCCTTCACACTGTAGCTAATAAAGAGCATATTCATCCCCAAAACGCTCTTTGTATTCATGGCTAGTGAGGGCAGCATAAAAAGGGTAAGGGTAACAGCAAGGCCCATTTTGACAGCACCTGGCAGCTTAGATCCAAAAAAGGGGGCAAGCGAGACAATAGGTGCAATCCGCATAAGGCCGAGTAGAAAGGTGGCCAGCAGGGGTAGAAGTGGCCTTCCTGGCATGCCGATGAGCTCGGTGATTGGGCTGTAGTCCATAAGCTATTTTTACTATTTATGGGTTATAGGTCCACTGCGGGAAATTTTGGAGTATTGTATTTGTAAATTGGATAATCTGCTGGCTTAAAAATCCGCCCATCATCACGAGCGTCGCAATTACGGCAATTAGCTTAATTGTAAAGGATAGCGTCTGCTCCTGAATTTGGGTTGCCGCCTGAAAAATAGCAACAAGCAAGCCCAGCACCATGCTGATGAGGATAGGCGGCCCTGAAAGAATCAGGATTAGCAGGAGCGCCTGGTAGGTTAGTTGGTGAATCTGCGATGCAAACATGGGTTAAATCAGTAACAAATTATTGGTGGAAGGTTTTTACAAGTCCTTGAATAATGATGGTCCATCCGTCCACCATCACCAGCAGTAGCAATTTTAGCGGCAGCGCAATTGTCAGCGGCGATAGCATCATCATACCCATGGCTAGCAAAATATTGGATGTGACAAGGTCAATCACAAAAAAGGGCAGGTAAATTAGCACGCCAATTTCAAAGGCTGCCTTTAGTTGCGAGGTGATAAAGGCTGGCACTAGCACAATGAAGTCATTCTGTTTCAGCGAGTAGCCGGGCATATCTTTCATCGTTTTTTTTGCGATGCGGTAGAAGCTAATTTCGTGGTCGCGTATCGTATTTTTTTCTAGAAACTCGCGCAGCGGCTCTTTTGTTTTACCAATTAAATCTACAATAAATCTGGCTGACTGGTCTGATACCAGTTCGGTGGGCGCGTGATTTTTGATATAATCTTCGCCGGCGTTGTACATCTTTACACCTGTCGGAAACATGATATAAACGGTCATAATTAGGGCAATGCCGTTGAGCACCTGCGAGGGTGGGGTCTGCTGGACGCCAATGGCGTTGCGCAGTAGCGACAAAACAACAACGATTTTGACATAAGATGTCAGCAGCATCACCGCAAAAGGGAGCAAAGCGAGTGACGCCAGAACACCCATTTTGGTGATAATTGTGACGCCAGGGCCTCCACTGCCCTCTAAGTTTGCAGCACCGCCCGCGTCTGCCGCAAAGAGGTCGCAGCTAAAAGAGAGCATCACCAGAATGAGGGCTAGCGGCAGAAATTTGAAGGCAGCGCGGCAGATTTTTTTGCCTATTTTCATGGAGCTCTCGCAACAACTTTGTTCATGGCTAGCTCTAGAGCGTTCCATAGGGGCTCTAGGCGCAGCTCGACAACGACATCATCGGTGTAGATCATGCACTCGCCGCTCTCTAGTTGCAGCTCTTCATCATACTTGATTTCGATGGTGGTAAAACGGGTGAGCAGCTCTTTTGCAATTTTCTCTTTTGCCTGGCCGGCCCCCTCCAAAATATCGAGGTCGCCTTTCGAGACAAATATCGTGTAATTTTTGTGGTCGTTAATCGCCTTCAGCGTATTGCGGATGATATAGAAAATAGTCTCCGCTTCGGGTAGTTTTGCACCGACAATCCGCTTTGCAGCGCTAATTGAGAGTTTTGCTAGTGTTGCGTGAGAGTTGCGTAAAAAGGCGTTAAATTTTTCTTCTTGGGCAGCGATTTTTTCAGCCATTTGAGCTAGACCCTCGGAAAAGCCCGCCTCTTTTGCCTGCGCGCGCAGAATTTCGCACTCCTCTCTTGTTTTTTCTAGCAGCTGATCTCTATCCTCTGCAGCTTTTACAACAACCTCTTGCGCTGTGAGCAGCTGCGTAAACGACTCGCCCGCAATCATCTTACTATCCGAGTGGATATCGCCTTGGTAGATAAGCGAGAAGTATTTGGTCATGCTTTAGCCTCTGCGCTTTTTATTAATATCTTGCAAATGGCGCTGACCTGCGCGCTTAAATAGCGCGTCATGGTGCGCTCTTCAAGAGTAGTTTTAAGGCCCATAAAGAGGCGGTAGTGTGGCTCCGGAAGCGCGAGCAGTAGGTGAGCGAGCAGCTCCTCGCTCTCGGCGGCCATTACCTTCGCCAGGCGGTTAATGCCGCGCTGAAGAATAAGTCCTTGCAGCTGCTGGACATCATTAATCCACTGCTGAAGGGGTAATTTGGGGAAGGTGATCGGTTCTGGCGCCGTGTTTTTTAGCCCCTCCAGATAAGCAGACTGGGTAGGGGTTAGTGCGGCGACAATGGCGCGTATCTTTGTTGCGTCAAGCAGGGTGGTTAGATCGCGCGCGAGGTCGTGTATGCCTAGCAGCGAGATAAGGTCGATGAGCTGCTCTCTACTCATGTCAAGCAGTGCGTTGTGGGGTGAGCTGGGAAGGATCTCTTCTGGTAGAGGCGCCTGCTGGCCAACCACTTGCTTGTAGAGGACGCCCGCAAAGTAGGTAGCTGCCGCTGGGTTTAGGGGGATTCTCGCTTTTTTGCCCAGAAGCACCGCAGCAGAGCTCTCTGGAATTGCCGATAGCAGGAGGAGCTGATCGCCGTCGCTGTAGCCGCCATTTTTAAGCGCTTTGGCAATCCAGGTTGGGTGGATTTTACTCCAAACGCGCTCTGGGTCTGCAAGGCTTGCAAATGTGCGCAGCGGAATTGGCGGCATGGTGCGGATAATTTCGGCGCTTTTCGGCGAAAGGTGGCGCACTAGATCTTGCTGCTTTTGCGCGTCAACCTTCTCTAAAAAGGCTTTGCATAGGGTGAGTGTTTTGGTGGAACCGCTCATGTCGTTTCATCCTCGCCACTTTTTACGTCGGTAGCTCTTGGAGTTGGCTGGAGAGGAGCAATTCGCAAAAGCTCGCCAAAGCCATTTTGTCTTAGCACAGGATACATTTTCCAGAGCAGCCAGCTTGAAAAGAGAATAAAGCCGAGTCCGATGATTGCAAATAATGAGAAGATCGCGCGGAATAGCGGCGCACTCTGCTGGCTAATCATGACCCCCCAAATGGAGATTAAATCGCGCCCTCTGCCGGCAAATTCTTCGCTCTTTTCATCAATTGTTACATCGGAAAAGCGCGATCTATCGGATATTACCGTAACATCATTGATGTCGAGGTTATTTATACTTGCCGATACGATCCGCTTGATTTTGGTGATCAGGTGGCTATTGGGGTCATCTAAAATACCTTGGTGTTTGACGTAGACAGAGGCGGTTACGCGCTCTTTAGTCTCATCACCGCTTGCGTTTGCTTGCGGAAAAGCGATTTGTACCTTTGCGTCAATAACGCCATCGATCAGCGAAATGGTGCTGGCAATCGATTCGGCAAGACCCGCCTGGTAGCGCACTGTCTCCTCTTTTTCGGAGCTCATCATTCCTTGCTTTTGAAAGAGGGTGAGTAGATCTGTTGTTTTTTTACGCGGTAGGCCGTTCTGATTAAGGATGGCAAGCGCTTCGGTAATCTGTTTGCGCTCTACCATAATTGAGTAAGCTGTTCCGCCTGTGGCGCCGGGCCCTGCCGCCTTTGCTGGCATTTTATTTGAGGGTATCCCCTTGCTAGCTAGAAAGACGATGATCTCGTTGGCGTCGCGCTCGTTTACATCTGTTACAATTGAGCTGTTCTCCTCGCAGCCGGCAAGTAAGCCGATTAGCAATAGAGTGGCAAATAACTTTTTAGACGTGGTAATTATATTCATTTTAACCAGTGCGAAGATGAATCTTTTTTTACCTATATACGATATAGAAAAGTTTGTATAGAGTTTTTTTGACCTAACTTTTAAAACAAAAAAGGGGTGGCCAGTGAAATTAAGCCAATAATTCTTGATTAATTCTTTCATAAACCGTTACAATCACACTCTTTCAAGATAGCTAAAGAGGTTTTTATGGCTATGCGATTTCCAGGGTTAGTCGGTTACGGTTCTCAGCAAGTGGGGGAAGATCAGTGCTTTGCCTTTGACAAAGAGGGGATGGCGATAGGAGGGTACGCCACGCGCCCCCCCAAAGACGCGCCTATACGCCTGCCTTTTGTTCTGGTTGCCAAACATCCGAACACCGGGACGACCTACGAAATCAACTCGTTCCACGACCTGACATTCCGGGCAAACTACGCCTATAAAGGCATTGATGAGGGGCTCGCCGGTCAGATTAAGGCGCTTGTTTGGAATTTTTTTGTCGGTTTTACCACACTTCCTTTTGCGATTCTTTTTAGCTGGGTATCGCCTAAACTCTACAACATAAGCCTTGTCAGCCTCGACTGTTTTTCAAAGGCCGTAACGGCTCTTCTGGTCACCTTTTTTAACGCCGTACGCCTCCCCGTAAGAAAGCTCGGTGAGCCTATAGAAGTGATGGGTCAGAAAGTGCCATGTCCCTACGCTGATAAAATGCCGACACAGGCCTTAAACAGTATGAAGGGCTTTTTTCCCTTGGCACTGGCCGGTGGCTGCGAAAAGCATGTCCGTCTGCGCGTAGCCGTATTTGCTGCCCTCTGTTTCCTCCCTCTCGTGCTGATTTGCACTATTATGCTCCCTGTTGCTCCGTTTATTATCTCTTACCTGGTCCTTGCATCCACAAGCAAGTGGCTCGTGGTTTTATCGTGCGCTATTTTGCTGAATATTAAAGTTCTCAGAGATGGGGTTGTTCTAACAGTAGGTGGTTTGGCGGGCTTGCCAGGCGGTATCTTGCCCTTAGTGGCCATGTTGGCAAATCCAGATGTGGTTCTTAATATGATGGATCCCAAGGAACTAAACCAACAAACATAGTAAAAGCGTCGGCATAGACGCACAAAAAAATAATTAATGAAAATGAAATAAAAGATATTTTAGCAGGAGATTTTATGATTACAATGGTAGATAATTTTTTAGCTGGTGCTTGGAAGCTCGGGAGCGGGATTGGCAGCGTTGCTTATGGGCTTGGCAGCGCAACCTGCGACTGGGCCACGGGTGGCACGGCCAGCTGTGAATACGATGAGGAATTGTCGTTTAAAGACGGGAAAGCTCCGGAGGGTCTTAATAACAATCTACCGCTTGCAACGCTTGAAAAAAAAGAAAGTACGCACTCTGGAAGCAAGGTTGTTACAATCACAAAGAGCTACGCCGCAGACAACTATCGCTCCCATGTAGATGCATTAAATAAGTATGGACAGTGTGATTCATTTAATGGTGATGTGCCTCGGTGCAATGGCCCGAGAGATTACATAGAAACAACTGCCTATAATGTCTTTTTAGTTGTTCATGCTGTGCGTAATCTCTTTGTCGGGATACTCTTTGGTGTGCCTATGGTTCTATTCAGCGGCCTCTCCACCTACTCGCACAACAAGGCAAGCGCCGCCCTTTTTGTCTTTTCCTGGCAAGCGGCAATGGTTGTCCAGCGCCTCTTCTCTCTTATTTCAGCCGCTGTGCATGAAGACGGCTTTGAAAAAGATCCACTTATTAAGCTAGAAATTCTCCCCGATCACAAAACGGTTATAAAGGAGGTTCCCGTCCATAATAAAAGAACGGGAACAAACGCGATCAATGAGGTCTTAACTGATCAACTCACTGAAATGGCGAGCAAGCGCTCAATCCAATGGGTACTTGCCGGCCGCTTCAAAAAGCATATCCTTGCACGCGTGGCAGCGGTCGTTAACCTGGCTATCGACCTACTCAACATTACCGCTACTGCTGTGGTAGGCATTATCTCGCTCTCATTTGCAATTGCAACGCTTGGCTACCGCACAGACCTTAACGCAAATGTCGTGAAGGGTGCCTATGCGCTGGCCTCCATTCCTTTGACCGTGTTTGTAAGGGCTTCTGCACTTTTCAACCCAACAACGCTCCTTAACACAGTTACGGTAAAGGACCTCGACTCACCGCTAAAAAGCGCTCCCAAAGCTTCTTATGGAAAAGAAGAAAAACTAGATGAGGGCAATTCAAGCGAAGAGAAAGAAAGAGGTATCTATTAAAAGCTCTATTTCTATTCGGTAAGCTAGCCCGCGCTTTTTGTGCGGGCTAGCTTTTTTACCCCCAAACAGCAAGAAAGAGGAAATAACAAAGATGGACAGTTCCTATTCAACATAGCAACTGTCCATCCTTGTTATTTCCTCTTTCTTTTCTTTCTTGTCCTAATATCCTATCATCCTCTTATTTCTCCTTGATTGAATGCAGGCTGCCTAGTAAATATTTTAATGTTATTGCGGCGATTTAATTTTTATGATATAATTTGATTTACTTATTTATATTAATGGATCTTATGGCAATTAATCAGGTCGGTTTACGGGGTTGGGGCGAGGGCTCCGTGGATCTGCTTACCGACTCACCCGTCTTTAGAATTAATTTGAAATCGGGCGCTCCGATCCCTGTACAGATGGTAGAGGTGGGGCTTGATAAAAAGAAGGGGCATGTTTACTTAGTTCCGTCGTGGTTGGACTATCAGATGCGTCTTAAAAGATGTAACAGGGCCTTCGCCCCTGTCGATGGCAAGATCTGCAGCTTTTTCCGCAACTGTTTCCGTACTATGGGATGGCTCTTCCTAGGCCTTCTCCTCTCTCCATTTGCTATTTTAACAACGCTTATTCCGGGCTTTTCACCGAAGTGGCACAACCAGACGGCAGCGAGCCTCCATAAAGCCTCTAAACTAGCGATGCACGTTGCTAAAACCTGGTTTGGAAGGAGCCACGACTTCTCGCGTAACCTCTCAAAAAGTCTGCGCAAATTTACAGATCAATTGATTATTAGGTGCGCTGCTGGTAACCTCTTTATGGAAGTTATTATTGCGCGTGTTGTAGCTGCCGCTGCGCTTGATATCGCAATTGGCGCTTTTGCTCTTTTCTTTTGCATCATTTTTTGCGGCAATTTGGAGTGGGCAAATAGTCGTGTTGTGGCTGGTGTCGACGCCTTCTTTTCGCTCTTTGGTCTGCCTGCGGCTATTTTTGCCGGTCTCTCAAACATCATCCGTCCGGCTGCTCTCTTAAATACACTACAGATGGGACTAGTCCAATCCGTTGTTGGCGCTCAGAAGATGAGTTAGTCTCTTTTTATCCGTAACAAAAAACCTAAGAAAGACGCGTAGGCGTCTTTTTTAGGTTTACTCTTCAAGGGGTAAATTGATTAGGTTGTATTTTTTCAGCAATTTATTGTAGTTGCCGCTGCTTTTTACCTTCTTGATGGCGTGGTTAAATGCAGCGCGCATCTTCTCGTTCTCTTTGTGGAGGGTTACAAGGCGCAGCGCCTCGCTTGTCAGCGGCTTTTGCACCATTTTTATCCGGCCATTATATAGGTTCTGGACATACTGCTCGGCAATTAAAATGGGCAAAATAGCTCCGTCTACCCTTCCATCCATAAGCGCCTGCAACATGGAGGGAATATCTGGGTAGGTGCGGATGATAATTTCGGGAATTTTTTCAAGAATCAGGTCGTGATGCGACTCTTTGACAATGGCAACCTCTTTATTTCGCAAATTTTTTAGGTCGTGAAAAGTACTGTCGCTGCGGATAAGCAGAATAGGGCCGACATAGAGGTAGGGCTCTGAGAAGTCGTAGGTGTGCAGATTAAAGTTGTAGCGCGGCATGGTGGTAAAAATGGCGTCATACTTGCCCTTGCGCAGGTTCTCCTCCAAATTATCCCACGACGCTGTTACCTCAGTGAGGTTCATCATCTTCTCGCTACTTATTTCCATCATTAAATCGCGCGTAAAACCGTAAACATTGTCGCGAATGCCAGGCAGTTCCAGCGGATAGAACGACGGGTCAACACCGATGCGCTGCGGCGCTTTTTGGTTGCATCCTGTGAGTAGCGCTAGAAGTAGTCCAATTAGGGTGGTAATCTTTCTCAAGGTGAAATTTCCTTTTCGCAAAAGCCTCTTTATCCACTACGATAGGCAAGAGTAAATTAAAGAGGAAGTCTCTATTGATGGAAGAGAAAATTTGTTACCTTCTTGCCAACTTTGGCGGTCCGCGTAACCAGGGTGAGGTAGAGTCTTTTTTGCGCGCTCTTTTGACAGATCAAGATGTCGTGCGCACTCCGCTGCCAGCGCTGCTCCACCGCCTTATTTTTACGCGCACAGCCAAAAAACGTGCACCAAAAATTGCGGAGGACTACCAGATTATGGGTGGGGGCTCACCCATTTTTGGCGATACTGAGGTGCTGGCAAAAAGTTTGCGAGGTAAACTTTCTGGGCAAGTCATTACCTTTCACAGATATCTGCCGCAAACCCATGCCGCTTTTATTGAAAAGATGAAAAGCGGAGGTTGGGATGAGATCCGCGTTTTTCCGCTATTTCCCCAATTTTCTTATGCAACAAGTGGTAGCATTGCCAGGTTTTTTGAGGAGAATTTGCCGGGAAGAGTTGTTAACAAGATGCGCTGGATTAAATCCTACCCGCGCGACACGCGTTTTATTGAGGCCTATGCAGAGGTGGTTCGCACTTTTTTAACCGAAAATGGGCTACAGCAGAGTGAGGTGACACTCCTCTATTCGTGCCACGGCATTCCGCGTAGCTTTGTGTGCACGGGAGATCCTTATAAATCGGAGTGTGAAGCCTCCTTCCAGGCTATTGCGGCCCATTTCCCGCAAGCAAACCACCATCTGAGCTACCAGTCTAAATTTGGCCCTGGTGAGTGGCTTAGGCCATACACCGATGAGGTGTGCGAGGCGCCAGATTCGTGGATGGGCGCCAGAAAAACATGCGTGGTTGTGCCGCTCAGCTTTACCTCTGATCATATCGAGACACTTGTCGAAATTGAGCGCGACTACATTCCGCTTTTGCGCGCAGCAGGCCTTACCGCACTTCGCGCGCCAGCTCTTTTTGCAAGCACAAAATGGGTCGATTCAATTGTCGATTTCTGTCTAAGTCCGCCAGATCTGAGCACAAACAGCATGCTGGTAAGGCGTGCCATGCCAGCGCTATGTAGGGGTAAAAAAATGGCGAGCTGTAGGCAGTGCGGAATGTTAGATAAGTGCGCGCAGGGCGTAGAAGACGGCAATGCACATCAGGGCGCTGATGGGAATTGTCACAATCCATGAGATAATAATTTCGCGAATCATTGATAGGTTCAGTGCGCGAATTCCGTGGGCCATGCCAACACCAAAGACAGCGCCAACAAGGCAGTGAGTGGTGGATATCGGCAGGCCGAGCTTCGACGCAATTAAAATGGTGGTTGCCGCACCAAACTCAGCGGCAAAGCCGCGCGTTGGTGTTAGTTCGGTAATTTTACGGCCAATTGTTTCAATGACGCGCCAGCCCCAAGTTGCCAGGCCAAGTACAATACCAACGCCGCCTAAAAGCAGAAGCCAGGTTGGAATAATGGCGTTATCGGTGAGCCGTCCATTTTCTAATATATTCAGCACAGCAGCTACGGGTCCAATGGCATTTGCTACGTCATTAGCTCCATGAGCAAAGGCGATGAAGCAGGCGCTGATAATCTGGAGGTAGACAAAGAGTTTTTCCACAAATTGGAACTCGGAGGTGACCTCGCCTTTTACCGTATTTTGACGGACATCGTCGGCAAGTGTTTTGACTTTTTTCATCAGAGCAAAGACCTCCCGTGAGAGTGGATCTTTTCCCATCCGCACGCGGCGTAGATGTTTCACTGCTTTATCGAGACAAAGCACATTTTCACCCGAATAGATGCGCGGTTTTAGGTCGGCCATTTGGGGCGTTTCCACCCGCTTAATTAGGAAGTAGGCGGCTGCCCCTGCAACTAGCCCGATAAGCACCGAGAGGCCAATTGTCTGATAAGCTTGGAGGGATAGGTCAAGGTTTTTAATCCCTCCGGCCAACATGCTCAGAGAGAAGGTGGTTAAGCAGATAAAAATGAGCAAGGGAAAGAGGCGCCTGGCCGCTTTAATGGGACTTGGCGAGAAAAAAATGGAGTAGCGTAAAAACGAGAAGGTGAAAAAGGCGATGACCGCGCTAAAAAGAGGTGAAATCACCCAGCTGAGCGCGATTTTACCGACCTCGTGCCAGTGAACCGCATCAACGCCGCCAATAACTGCGCCAAAACCGACAATCGCGCCCACAATCGCGTGAGTGGTGGAGACCGGCCACCCAAAAAAGGAGGCTGTTTGCAGCCAGAGACCAGTACCGAGCAGCGCCGCGCACATACCGAGCATCAAGATTTTTGGCTGCATGCTGAAGGCGTCGACGTCGATGATCCCTTTTTGGAGTGTTTCAGAGACATTGGCGCCAAGAAAAAAGGCTCCAGAAAATTCAAAAACAGCGGCGATTAGAACAGCCTGACGGAGGCGTAGCGCCCCAGAGCCCACCGATGTGCCCATTGCATTTGAGACATCATTAGCTCCGATATTCCACGCTGTGTAGAAGCCGAATAACAGAACAAGTATGGTGATGATGTGGTAGTGGTCCATAACTATACTCTAAAAATTATAAAATACCCTTAATGCGGTCGGCGAGCTTTTCGGACTGGATGGCAATCGCAATTGTGTTATCAACTAACATGAGCCACTGTTTAAAGGCTGGTGGCGAGAGCTTTTCACCCTGGGAGAAGAGCTGCTGCTGGATCACGAGCTTTTTTGCGCGCGCTTCATACTCTCCTCGCGCAACTTCCCGAATACTCTCTTTGGATGATGCGCGTTTTGCACCTGTAGAATTGAGCAGGTTTTCAAGCTCTCCCGATATGACATTTTGTACCTTATTAAATACCGAAAGTGAGGCCGTAAAAAGGGCTAGGTAGTTCTCTTTATAGTTTCTCCAGTCTGAGATAGGGCGAAGAAGGAAGACCTCACCGAGCGCTTCCATCTGATCTGCAATACTGTCTTGTAGGGCCAGAATATCAAGGAGATGCTCTGGGGCAATTTGATAGATCGTATTTTTGCTGTCGACAAGGGTGCGCAGATCGTTTTTGATAATATCACCCTCGTGCTCATTTTGCGAGAGTTCGTCTAGAAGGTTTTGGAGCTCTTTTTGGGGAAGTCCATCACCAACCCCATCAACAATTTTCTTTAAACTGGTGGCGCAAAGAACAACCTTGTCCATATGGGATTCAAGAAGTGAGAAGGGAGATTTGCCGAAGAGGTTTTCAATGGTCCGCATGATGTTTGCCGCCCGAAGATTTTTTTTACTATTGAAAACAGCTTAACTGAAAAGAACTTTTTTATCTTCTTCTGTCATGGCCCTGTAGTGGCCAAGAGGCAGCGAGCCGAGATGTAGACCGCCAATACGGATCCGCTCGAGTGTCAGTAGTTCGAGGCCGGCAAGTTCAACAAGGGTTCTAATTTCCCGTTTTTTACCCTCGGTAACAACAATTTTTAGGGTGCCGCGGCGCACTTTTGTCACGCGTACCGGCTTGACAAAGACTCCCTCAACCTTAGCTCCTTCAGCAATGGCTGTGAGGTTCTGGTGCGAGATCTCTTCGGCTGTTTTAACCAGGTACTCTTTCTGCAGTCCCGCGCGCGGATGGATGACAGAATTAGCGAAATGGCCGTCATTTGTCACAATAAGTAGCCCTGAGGTTTCGCGGTCAAGCCTACCGACTGTGAAAAGACGCTCGCTCTCACCTACAAAAATATCTGTTACAATTTTTTTTTCGCCAGGACGTAAGTTAGTGCAGATATAGCCTGTGGGTTTGTTAAGAATAAAGTACTGCTTTTTCTCTAGGCGGTTGATCCGCTCGCCATTAAAGAAGATCTCATCCTCGGTTGGAGAGACCATGGTCTGTGGCACCAGGACAGGCGTGCCGTTAACACTCACTTTGCCCTCAAAAATAAGCTCCTCGCATCTGCGACGAGAGGCGACACCTGCGGCTGCTAAAATTTTACTTAGTCTGTTTTTTATGATCATGAACCTATCTCGGTATTCGAAAGCTTTGATTTTTAAAGGATTTTTTCGCAGATTTTAAAGCCTCATCGCAGGACATACTTGAGTAAGTAGGCCAAGATGAGGGTTTAAAAGATGGGGAAAAAGACTTAAAAGCATGGATTATTGAATACTGGGATCGGTTCATATGCCACTAATTCTATAAGATGGGCGATAATAACTCAAGTGTGAATAATTGGTAAAATCTCTTATGATTGAGAAGAGGTGGGTGAAAAATGGCTATTAAAGGGAAATTGATTTTGTTGCGCCACGGCCAGTCGGAGTGGAACCGACTTGGTGTTTTCACCGGTTGGGTCGATATTCCGCTATCTGCGCAGGGGGTTGAGGAGTCAAAACAGGCTGGAAAAAAACTGGCCGGCATGAAAATCGATACGGTTTTTACCTCGAGTCTAATTAGAGCCCAGATGACAGCGCTACTGGCCCTGCTAGAAATAGGCGGAAAAGTGCCCGCTCTGCTGCCCAGCAAAAGCGCTATTTTGCATGAAGGGTGTCTGCCTGTCTATATTTCGGAAAAATTGAATGAGCGGATGTACGGGGATCTTGAGGGTTTGAATAAAGATGCAATGCGCGAAAAACATGGGAAAGAGCAGGTGCAAATTTGGCGTCGCAGCTATAAAATAGCGCCCCCAGGTGGCGAGAGTTTGGAGATGACAGCAGCGCGGGCGCTCACCTACTTTCAGCAAGAGATTGTGCCGGAAGTAGCCCATGGAAATACAGTTTTTGTTGTAGCGCATGGCAATTCTCTGCGTGCAATTATGATGGCGTTAGATGGCCTGTCCGAGCAGCAGGTTGTCGACCTTGAAATTCCGACGGGCCGGCCGATTATCTACAACTTATTAAATGAAAATGTGTGGGAAAAATTAGAGTGATGATCTACCTCGATAATCAGCTGGTGCGCCCTACCTTTCCAGAGGTGCTTACTGCGCGCGAGAAAATAATTAGACAGCGCGTGATAGCCCCTTTTGCCCCCCATAAGATGGGTGGAGAGCTTTTTATTTCCGATATTCAAGCAGCGGAGAGGGCCATTTTGAAGGCACTTTGTGCATCTGAAAATGACAAGCTCTTTTTCACACATTCGGGTGCAGCGGCACATGCGCATCTCTATCTTATCCACTACATGGAATTTATTCGGCAGACAGCGCGCACCCACTTAATCACAACAGAAATTGAGGATGCACAAATTAAGCTAGGGCTTAAAAGATTGGAGCGTGACCTGGCCTGTTCGGTGACATTTTTGAAGAGCGATCGCTCGCTTAAAATTGATTTAAACGCATTTGCTGATTCTATTAAACCGCGTACATCGCTTGTTTCCATTAGCTATGCGTCTACGCTGACAGGCGTTATTCAGCCTATTGCCGAAATTGCCAAAATTTGCAAAGAAAAACAGGTCCGTCTGCATGTCGATGTGAGCTGTGCAATTGGCAAGGCAACTATCGATTTCACTAAACTTGGTATTGACTATCTGACTTTTGACGGCGCGCAAATAGGTGCCGGCTGTGGAGGGGCTCTACTTGTCCGCGCCGACCACACCTTTTCTCCGCTTGTCATAGGGGATGGCACGATCGATGTTGCGGCGCTTGTTGGCTGTGCAAAGGCGCTGGAAATAACGGTTGCTGAAAGAGAGGAGATGGGGATGGAGGTTGCCCGTAAAAGGGGATTATTTGAGGATGCCATTTTGCAGCGCATTCCTGGAGCAACCTCGCCCTTTATGGATAGCGGAAGGCTGCCCAATTGCGCGCTTATCGCTTTTCCTGGTGCTGTTGCCGATGCGCTTCTTTTTTTACTGGCACGCAATGGGTTATGCGCTTCTATGGGTGGTGGAAAGTGTCAAAAAATTGCGCACATGTTGCAAGCAGTTGGCTTTTCTTCCGAAGTTGCAAATGGAGCTCTATCCTTTCAGCTCTCTACCGCAACCACAGAAGAAGAATTGGAAAAAGCGGCCGATTTAATTGTCGATGCGTGGCGTGATCTTGCGCGCTTATCAGACGGTATTATGGGAGAGGCCTAAAATGATTCTTGAACCCTTTACATGGGCGCGCTACTCAAATAAGTTGAAGGGGCTTATTTGCCAGCCGCAATATGTCGGTATTATTAAGGCAGCTGACCTCAATAATACCCGCCTAACTACAGGTGATGCTGGCTCTGTTGCAGCCGGAAATGCGATTAAATTTTATCTGCTTGTATCAGAAATTGACGGAACCATTCTAGATGCGCGCTTTCAGGTTTATGGGCAGTCTGCGCTGATTGGCGCTGGATCTGCTGCATGCGATTTAATGATTGGTAAAAATTATGACGCAGCCTCGCGCATCAGCTCTGATTTAATCGATGCTCATCTGCAAGACCGCGCAGGCGAGAGCGCCTTTCCCGAGGAGACCTACGCCCACCTCAATCTGGTTATTTGCGCCATTGAAAAAGCGGTGGCTGGTTGTGAGGGGATTCACTTTGCAGCGAGCTATGAAGCAACACCCGTTGAAGATGGTACCGGAGAGGTCCGTGAATATCCGGGTTGGCTAGCTCTTTCGCTCGCCGATCAGAAGCACATTTTGCAGCAAGTGATGGAGAGTGAGGTTCAGCCCTATGTACAGCTTGACGAGGGGGGTGTAACAGTAATTGAAATGAAGCCAAATAATGAGGTGGTAATTGCCTACAGCGGCAGTTGCACCTCATGCTATTCCGCAATTGGTAGTACCCTTGATGGTATCACTCGCATTTTGCGCGCGCGCGTTCATCCAGCCATCACCGTCACACCCGACCTCTCCTCGCTCAACCTCTAACCGCCAAATCTGTCAGAGTATCGGGCCTCTAAGTTACTTCCTTAGGGGAGGGGCAAATTGGGCAGATAAATCGAAAACTTTAGGTCTACAGGATCGGTCTATTGTTTATTTGCAGACATCTATAATTCCTTCCGTCCATGACTTTTAATCACCTTTTTTCTCCACCACAGAGAAGAGAGAGAAGCGTGAGGTTTTTGCTAAAAAGGCTATCCGCCAGGCTTTTACACGGGTTCGCCTGATTCTCTCCTATTTTTTGCCTTGCTGCTCTTCTCTCTGACGGCGGAATTCGCCACTGCGCCGCTTGGCTTCAACTTCAATTGCGAGAGCTTCAGCTTGTTTAGGTGCCAAAAGCTTATAAAATTCCTCTTCATTCAGATTTTCTATTTCTGCAAGGGGAATTTTCACCCGAATCAATATCAGCTCTTCCGTGAAATAATGAAATATAACGATTTCCTCTTTCAGTTCAATGCTGTTTGTTGAAAGAGGGGATTTGAAATAGTAGTTAGACACACCTTTAATCAGCGGTTTGCTGGGATTGCTGAAATTGATCCATCCATCGATATATTTTTGATTGAGTCTTCCTTTTCCATAGTAAACAGCCAATTTATTGTCGTTATAAGACTCCAATAAGTCCTTTGATATGGTCAGTAAAAATCGCAGCGCAGGGTAGACCTGCATTTCTTTCTGATATAAAGATTTAAAGGATAATTGAATCGTTCCGTTTATAGTAGGCGAATTAGTTAAGCTCAGGTCAAGATCAAACTTTTTTCCAGATTTATCGCCAGCTGCAGCAATGCTTCTAGGAGGGGCTCGTCGAATGGCTTCTTTAAGAGGAAGTGTGACACTTGTAAAAAGTAAAGCTAAAAAAATGGAGTATTTAATTAATTTGCCCATTCTTTGAACTCCGTTATGTGAGTTTCTAATGGTTTTTGAAACCCTTTGTATTGAAAAGAGTGAAAGAATCCTGGACTGTTTTTTGTCGGATGATCGGTGTGGATGGAAAATTGCGGACCTGTTTGAGGAGTATCATTCATTGATTGTGTCCATCTGGAGCAGGTTTTTGGGACGGGGTCCCAGGGATGGAAGTAATTATAGGCCATACCTGCTTCGCTTTTTGCGATGAGTGTAGCAGGGGCGATATTAATGACAAAAATCTTCTCGCGCACCTCTGGTGCAAGCAGGTTAAGCGCATGTTTACCTACTGTGCCACCATAACTCATTGCAACAAGGTTTATCCCTATATTTCCATTGTGCTCGTTATAAAGCATATTGATAAGCATGACGGTTGCATGGATAGCGGCGTTCGAGCCAGTATTAAATGTATCGAGGGGTTTAGAAAAGTCATTTAATGGGCCGCAGGTGAAGTTGTGAATCAGGTAGGTTGGTATTCCGCCCGAGAGGTTCATCAGATAGTTGGCATTATCGGCCATATCTGATCCGTTATTCCAAAGACCCGGTATAAAGACGTTATAGAGTGCATTATTACTTGCAGAGAATGCATTGTCACCGGGATGGAAAGAGTACATCTCATTGAATGAGACAAAGCTATTCTGAAAGCGGTAATAATTAGGCATAACGTTACCACCAAAAAGATCTTTGTCTAAAGAGGCGGTAAAAGGGTCGTAGGAGCCCATCCAGTTGCTGGTCATGTCAAGGCTGGGCATATTAAATGGAACGGGGGTGGCAAAGGGGTTGTTTGGGGGCTCAAAGAGCAGGCCGTAGAGGTCGAGATTTAGGAGAGGGGCATTGTAGAGATAGGCATAGAGGTTAGGGCCGGTATCAAGACCGAGAGGATCGGGAGTGAGCCAACGGCCGTGTATCGGGTCGTAGTAGCGCCTTCCGAAGAAAGTGAGGCCGGTGATATCGCGCCTTTTACTGCTGAATTGCCACGGATTGATAGAGATTTGTGTTGGGTTATTGTACCTGTCATAAACCTGGACCTCGCCATAGGCGCTATACTCATAGCGCTCCACAATTTCGTTAGATCTGGCATCCATCAGGTGGGTGACATTACCAAAAAGGTCGTGGAGTGGCACAAAGACTTTACCATCAATTTCAATAGCAACAGCAGCGCCAATTTCAGCCCCCTTGCTAAGGCCTAAGACGCGCAGCTCTTGCCTGCCATTGCTGTAGCTACCGATCTCATTCTCTCCTTCATACAGGTAGTGTTTTTGTAATCCATTTACGGTCTCGACAAGGCGCCTATGAAAGGCGTCGTAGAGGTAGTGGATCTTTACGCCATTATTTTCATATTCGATAAGCCTATCTAGCGCATCATATTTAAGTCCGGCGCTGCCCATTTCATGGGTATTGCCATTGGGCGTGTAAGCAAAGGCGATTTCTGCACTTTCTAGCTGGTTTAACTCGTTCACGCTGTATAGCGTTTTGTCTTTTGCTAGCCGGTTGTGATGCGAATCGTAGCTGTAGCTGTGACACCCCTCATCGATGAGCTGTTTGTAGTGATCATACTTATATTTATGAGCTTTCCCTCTAAAATGGTGCGCTATTAAATTACCCCGCAGATCAAACTTATCCAGCACATGTGTTGTCGTGTTACTTTGCAAGATCTGAGGCCTACCCAGAAGATCGTAGTGAAAGTGTGTCGTATCACAACTGTTGATATGTTGCTCAATTGTTAACCGGCCCACAAGATCGTACCCGATATAAGTGTGCGTATAAACCAGTTTGCCCGAGTCGTTCAAGCGCGAAACAGCTTTCATATGAACCGCGTCATATGTGTATTGAACTGTGCCACCATCTGGCAGTTTAACTCGTGTCAACCTATTTTGGGTGTCATATTTTTTGTGCAAAATCAGGCCGTTGCCAAGACGCTCATAGAGCACATTTCCGCGCTCATCATAGCGCCGCTCAGTTACTTTATTATTGATCTTATCGCTGATTTTAACGGGTCTATTAAGGATGTCATATTCGGTAAAATAGTCGATTGTTCCATCGGATGAAAAGAGGCGAATTTCGCGATCCAATTTATCGTAAACCGATGTTAAAATCACACCATCTGGCTTCCTTATAGTTAGCCGTTTTCCGGTCTGTGTATACGAATAGGTTGTCGTTTTTTTATCCGCTTCTATTTGCTTAATCAGTCGGTTCATTGCGTCATATTCAAAGCGTGTGATCACCTCATGGCTTGTCCCATCTGGTTTGTAAATGACACTAATTTGGGAGAGGGTATTTCCACATCCATCATAGGTAAATTTTTCGCAGGAGATCTCCTCTTTATTTGGCGCATAAAGGTGAACTTCGGAAATCTTTCCGCGCTTATTGTAGTGGTCAATTTTGTAGTGTCCAGAGGGCTCTTTTGTGGTTGCTGTTAATTTGAGATCATCGTAAAAAAAGCGGGTCACTTTTCCTTCGCTATCGGTGATGGTGATAGGGCGCTTCCAGCTGTCAAAAACGGTGCGCGTTCTGCTCTCTTTTCCGCGCCACTCTTTGACAGATTCTGGAGCGCTCCAGACAACCCCTTCAAACGGCAGGTGAGGCAAGATTGTCTCACACTTATTTCCATACAGATCATAGGTGTAGCGCGCATACTTGAGAAGATCTCCATTTGGCACGACAACTTTTTCTAAAACCACCTGACCAAGTAGGTTATATTCTTTACAGTCGATGCGATCTTCAATGCGCGATGAGGCGATTTTTCCTTCGGCGTTATAGGTGTAGCTTGTTACCATCTCAGCGAGATTTTCGCTTGTTTTTCTACCCGCATTGTCATAGAAATAGGTTGTGCAATTTCCAGCCGGATCGGTTATACGGCGCAATAATCCGCGCTCATATTCATACTTAGTTGTAACCCCTTCAATTGTCTGTGTGATGATCCGTCCAAGACCATCATAAGTACAGAGCGTAATAGCGCCATTTTGGGCGGTATGGCGCGTGACATTGCCCATTAAATCGTAGCGCCACGACTCGGAGGAGCCGTCCGGATAGGTTACACTGCTCTGCCGTCCTTCGGCTGTGTAGGTTTTGCGTGTGGTATTTCCGTTGCCATCGATTTCGAGCGTCGGTTTTCCTTGCCAGTTGTACTCTTTGCGTATGACGACATTCTCGCAGGTCTCAGAGTCGCAGCGCCCGAGCGCGTTGTAGGTATATTCTGTGCGAATACCGAAATGGTCGATCTGCCAAATTTTCTGGCTTAAAAGGTTGTAGCCATAGCGCGAAACCCGTTTTGTGCCATCTGAAGTGATTTCGCTCTCCTCTATTAACCTGCGCGCCATGTCGTAGGTATAGCGTTTTTGGGTGGCCGATACGAGCTTCTCGTAAATTTTATTACCCACCTTATCATAGGTATATAAACTCTCGCGTCCGAGGGGGTCTGTCTCACGGATTTTGCGTCCATGAGTGTCGTAATCGGTGTATAAAGTATAGAGCTTTTTGCCATCTGCATTATAGTGGCTCTCTTCCACTACCTGGCAGCAAATATTGTAGCGCATCTGCTTGCTTTGCAGGGGAACAAAAAAACCTTTTTTGCACTCAAAATAGCCTGTTTCAATTCTCTCAGGAAGGCCTACCCCATGCCCCTCTTTGACGGGAGTAATTTTACTCATCTGGCAGACTCGGACATCTTCCATATTCGAGAGGTCTGCAGACGATCCATCGTCAATTTGCACAGCAACAATAATATTATCGGCGTTATAGGTGTAGAACTCGCGATTGGCAATTTTTTCGCCATCATAAACCAGTTTGGCTCTAACAAGTGCTTTACCTGGCAGGTAGGTGTAGAGCGTCTTTGGGCCAGCTGGCTGGATTTTTTCTGCCAGAAGATTATTCTCGGTGTAGCGGTAGGTT
>JAYUZV010000066.1:0-3816 GCA_043751475.1 Chlamydiia bacterium | reverse complement strand
GTCAACTGCTCTACCGCTGAGCTAACTCGGAGTTTTTTTTAATCTTTTTGCGCAGGCAAAAAGATTTTTTTTACGCAGGAATTTATGGTTGGTAGGGTGTCACTGCACTTTCAGGTTTTTAAGCCATGCAATAATCAATTGGCAGATAAGGGGCCCCTCCTCTCTTGTCAGGCGCAGAACACCCTTCTTGCTTTAGCGCTTGTTTTGGTTGGTATGGCCATCTTTCGCTCTGTTTTTCTCTTTTTTTTGGAGGTCTGTTGTCCTATCCGAGTCGCAGCTTACCGCCGGCCAGAAGAGATTCAACTGATTCGCGACCTTAATGAAGATTGATTTATTAATTTAATAGAACTCCATCACAACTTTAGAGCCGATGAGCGGTTAAAGAAAAAGTTGTAAAGATTGCGGTGCGGCCGTTAAAATTCTCTCTTTACGGATTAACCGGTGGAGGGTCTTATGAAAAAAAGTTGTTTATTGTTCTGCGCACTTGTTTTTAGTTTTTTTGGCAGCGTGCAGGCCGATCAGTTGAACGCCTGTTCGGATGGAACAACCGAGTATTTGGCGACAGCGGAGCAGTTAGATAGCGCCTTTGCCGATCTTTTCAAGGATAATCAAGAAAATAAGGCTATTTTTCTCTTCGGTGAGCAGAAGGTGGGCATTCTCTTCCGTCCAGATGGTGAGGCGTTCAAAGTTGGCTTCATGAGCGTGAAAGACCCCGTTGTCATTCTCTCGAACAAGTCGATTCCTTCAGACCTTTTAACCCTCATCGCCAGCAAAATTCCAAAGCCATACACCTACTCAACCCTTTGCATCGGCAGGATGAATGACAAAACAATTTTTGAAGCTGCTGGTTTTTTAGGAGAGTAGTTGAAGTTAATTTGATTTATTCCTAAAATAATTTTCTTTTAAATAAATTAGGTGGATTTTATGAGCGTTCAAGCAGCATGTAGTAGTTATTTTACAATACGTCCCCAATTAAATTCCTTTAGAGGGGATAGTAAGTGTCGGAAGATTGTGACTGTACTTAAAATCCTTTCCTATATTCCCCTTATTTACATCTGCGCAACTGCTCTTTTGGCCCTTATTAAACTATTCATTTTTTGTCCGGCCCTTTTGCTACCAATTTTAATTGGAGTCAGTGTTAGTATCATTTTTTTGGAAATTGCAGATATAGGTGCAAGACTTGCTAAGGTGAAAGAAGAATTGGAACGCTTAGAGAGAGAGCGTCTTGCTTTGGGGGGGAATCACTCTGTTGTTTAAAAAAGTTGGATTCATTTTGGCTGTGCAGCTTCTTGTGGCGCAGCCTTTTTATGGGTCAGAGAGGTTGGTGCGTTTTGACGCGGAGCACAGCTTTTTTTCGGAGAAAAATCCCGTTGTTTCGGTTGTTTCGGGGGGTAAAAGGGATAAGGAAGTGGCGCGCGCGCTGCTTGCCCTTATTGATAGCGATATCAAAGAGGAGCAGGAGCGAGAGATTGCTCTTGGAGAGGCTCTGACAAAGGTAGTGGCCTACCGCGACTGGAAGTGCGGCGAGAAGATTGTTCTGCCGTCAGAGGATGGGAAGGGGGGGGCGGTGACTTATCAGGTGGAGCGCATCTTCTATCTCTTTGGTGGAATGCCGGCCTATGGACTCTCTCCGCTTTCTGGAAAAAGTGCGCCAATTTTGCTCTACCGCGGGTCGTGCTTTTCCTTCAAGCAGCGACGCGCGCTTGCCTCGATTGCAAGCGATTTAGATTTAACAGGCCCCGGCCACCTGACCTATTTGCACGCGAGGAAGGAGATACGCGCGTGGCTTAAGACGCATGCGCTGAAGGGGTGTCCGGCGCGCGTGATGGGCTTTAGCCTTGGTGCAGCGCTTGCTGCCTATACTGTCCTATACGAAGGTGATCTCCTGTCGAAGAGCGCCCGTTCGCTCGCCTTCAATTCGCCGGGCATGGCGCGCCTGCGTTCGCTCCAATTTAATGGCTCACCTCATGCACATCTTCTTTCTAGCTATATCAACGAAGGCGACATCATCTCAAAAGTCTGGACCTCCTACGGATATCCCCATCAATTTTCACACCGCGCGCGCAAGGGGCCCATCGAGAGCCACCTCCGCCTGGCTTCAGCCGCTTTTGCGAGATAAATTGCCAAACCTATCTCGGATAAATAAAGTGTGAACCCTTCCGTGCCTCTGCGGTGATTAAGGGGGTTATTTACATAGCGAGTTTAGGGAGTTTGAAGCCGCGCTTTTTGGCGGCGCGACGCGCGAGCTTAGCTACAGTGGGTAGACCCGATGAGAGAAGGTCAAAGGTGCGCTTAGATATGGCGATTAGTTTAGTCTGTTCCAGGCATTTGATGGTTGCCGAGCGGCCCTGATTGCTGATTAGAGCAATTTCGCCAAAAAGCTCTCCTTTTTTAAGTGTTGCAATCTGCTTTTTGCCCTTGTAGACCCCAACTGAACCGCTAGCAATGATGTAGAGGGTGTCGCCGAGGTCACCCTCTTTGAAAACTGTGCTATTTTTTTCGAAATAGAGCTCGCGCGTATCTTCCTGTTCGTTTAGACGCAGCTGCACCGTTTCATCCGGTACAATTGTATCTAGAAGCCACGATATGGCTACCTTAATTTTTCTGTCCAGGCCAGGTAATTTAAAAAGATAGACAGCGCGCCAGACTATCCAGGCAAGCAGACCTGAGACTTTGAATTTTCCAATTTCGCCAACAGCGCATCTGTGGCCAAGAGCGCCCATAACACCTAGTCCGTTGTAGGTCATTGGTTTTTTTTTGCCGCCGCGCAGAGAAGCGATAATATTTTTAGCAACCACCTCCGCCTCACGCACGGCAAATTGTGCTGTCGGGGGGTAGAACTCACCTTCTTTATCTGGGTCTGCTCGCGGAATAAGGGCGCAATCGCCGACAGCCCAAACCGAGTCGCTACCCTCTACTTGCAAGAAGCTATCTGTCTTGACCTTTCCAAATTCCATAGGCAGAGGAAGCTCTCCCAAGAGGGGGTTGGGTGATGATGGAACAGTTGATATAACTGTTTGGGAGAAGATCGACTCCTCTTTTTTACCTATTTGAATAATGGCGCTGTTCGGTGTTGCCCGTATCAGACGCTGCTCAAGGCGCAGCTCAATGCCGCGTTTTTGCAAAATAGTCTCGGAGTAGCGCCCAAGCGATGGGCTTAGCTCGCGCTCGAGCAGCCGCTCTTTGCTGTGGACTAGCACCACACGGATCTCCTTGACAGAGATTGTTTTATACTGCCCAGCTAAGTTTCTGACAAAATCGTTAAGTGATGCGGCAACTTCGCAACCTGCAAAGCCGCCACCGCCAATAACAAAGGTTAGCAGTTCTTTGCGCAAAATAGGATCTTGCTCAGTTGCTGCCGCTTCAATAACGGCAATTAAGTGGTTGCGCAGCGAGATAGCGTCCGACAGGGTTTTAAAGGAAAAGGCGTGCTCATGAAGCCCCCTCGCCCCTTTAAAGTCAGTCACATTGCCCAGGGCTAGCACGAGGTAGTCGTAGGAGAGGACAAGAGGCGTATGAGAGAACTGGGGATCGAGTGTCACCTCTTTTTTTTCAGTATCGATCTGATCGATCTTTCTGAGATAGAGCGTCGTATTTTTCAATAGGCGTCGCAAAGGGCTTACAGTATCGAGGGCGCCGAGGGTCCCGCTGACAATTTCGGAGAGCATCGGCTGGTAAACAAAATAGTTTTCCCTGTTGACCAGCATGATTTCGATATCCTCTTTTTTAGAGAGCATCTTTTCTAAATTCATTGCAGTATAAACACCTGCAAAACCGCCGCCTAATATAAGTATTTTCTTTTTTGCCATATGAAAT
>JAYUZV010000065.1:0-5280 GCA_043751475.1 Chlamydiia bacterium | reverse complement strand
CTGCTTTTCCGTCGCTTTGTGTCAAAACACCTGTCGCATTAACCGTTACACCCAGTGCATTTGTATCTGTCATGTCAGCTGAAATCAGGAGCGTTGCAGGGCCAACAGGAGCTATAGCGCCAATTGTCACAGCACTTCCCGTTGGAATGGCTCCATCAGATAGGTAGTCGATGGTTCCTGCGTTAATTAGGGTAGATCCTGTATAAGTGTTTGGAGCTGAGCTATTAATGGCAAGTGTTCCTGTGCCAATTTTAGTCAGAGAGCTGCTTCCTGAAAGGAGGCCTGTGAGTGTCAGAGTTGTTTCAGAATTGACACCAATTGTTGGAGGTTGGACTGTTGAAACTGTCGTCGATGTCCATCCTAGCTGGATAGGGCCTGTAAGTGTGTGGTTACCTGTTTTATTGTAGAGTGCGCCAATGGCGCCAGCACCAGCTCCGTTTAGAAAGAAGCTTTTGGCAATGGTCATACTGCTTGAATTGTCAAACTCGAAGCTGCCGCCACCTGTCCCTGTATTGTAGGTGTAGGCCCCGCTGGTACCGGCTCCGCTTGCTCCAAGTGCATTTTCATTTTGCACAACAATCTTTCCATTATTACCAGTAACAAAAATGCGCGATAAAAGAGAGGTGTTAGGACTGTTCAATGCAAGTATTGTATTCCCAGAAACAAGAATGTAGTTAGTGGCTCCTTGGTTACTGTTTGTTGATGTAAATCCACCTGTGATTGTTCCATTATATATGGTGTTTGATGCAGTTGTACTTCCAATTTGTAGAAATTGTGTGTTTGAGGGGTCCAGTGTAATAGTTGCACTAGGAGAGCTTCCACTTAATCGAGTGAGAAAGATCGTATTACCAGCTGTCTGGAGCAGCTGTCCATCTGCCAGGATATCGTTAACGACAATTGCATTTGTAGCGCTCATGTTGGCGCCAATTTTTAGGGTAGCGCTGTTTGCAGCTCCCGCGCCATCGCCGATTGTCACACTTCTAGAATTTGGTATGGCGCCTGCTGCATTGTAGAGGTAGGTTCCCTCGGTGATTGTGGTTGTGCCCGTGTAGGTGTTTGCTCTTGATACGGTTAGCGTTGTGGCTGCCGCGCCTGTTGTTAGCGTGAAGTTTCTTGCCCCACCTGTTTCAGAGATAATACCGCTAAGTGTGAGGCCACCGCTGCCGTTCATCGTCACAATAGCATTGGCACCAAGCCTAATAGGTGCTGTAATGGAGTTGTCAATCGTTGTTGTAGCCGAGGTGGTAATCGCTCCGGCTCCTGCTAAGTTAAGTAATTGTGGACTTGTCGCGCTTATCGTATAGGCCTGAGTCGTTGTGTTTGTGAAAGCGACAGTTCCAACAGTGATTGAAGATGTAATGTTTACTGCTTTATTTGTAGCTCCTAAGGCTACATCTGGAAAGGTGGCTGTTTCAGCTGCTGCATTTGGAAAACCTGTAGCCGGAGTCCAGTTAGCATTAGTGTTCCAAGTGCCTCCACTTGTGCTATTCCATGAAGCGTTAGCCGCCTCAATAGTATTTGAGAGAGAAGAAAAGGCGATCAGTGAGGTGAGCAGAGCAGATTTTTTCATCACAATAAGAACCGATTATCGCTTTATTCGCTTATAATCTGGACGCCATCTTTGCACAATCTTTTTTTTGAAACAAAAGAGCGCCCTTGATGGGCGCTCTTTTTTACTTATTGGAAAAACGGTTTAGAATCTGCCAATAACCTCGAAGTTAAGGCCATTGCGATTATAGCTGCTGCCGAAAGCTCCTTCATAGCGGATATTGAAGGTCTGTGATTCATCGGTAGATTGCACCATAATGCCAAGGGCTGGTGCAAAGAGGTTGCGGTTTTCGCTAATTCCGTTAACAGTAAACTGACTGTTTGTGTCGATGTAGCGCGAGGTGAAGGACTCTCCTGAGAAGCGCTGTTCGCGGATATAGCTAGCTTTTCCAATAAGAGAGGTTTTATAATTCTCTTGAGGAATACATAGAGAGAAGTTAATACCACCCTCGCCGCGGAGCATTGAGTAATCGCTCTCTTCAATATCGAGATCAAAAATACCGCCGCCATGTTCTTTAAAGCTATCATGATTCATAAATAAATAGTCCATACTTATAAAAGGGGATAGCTCAAAATGCCCCCATTTGCGCACGTTGCCTAAAGCAACATGGGCAAGAAGTTCGCGACTAGTAAATGAGCTATGTGGTTTTGCCATATAGTTTGTCGCATTTGGAGCACTTCCCAAGGTAAAGTCTAAGTTGCGCTGCTCCTCATGGTCAGATAGGCCTCCAACTAGGGCAATATCAAAAAAGAAGTTGGGAATATCTTTGTGCAGATATAGGGCCAGATAGCCTGTATTAATGGTGCCGTTGCCTCGGCCCTTCATCAAGTCGACACTGCTGCGGCTATAGCCAAGTGCTGACCCAATAAGAAAGTTATCGCTCGCTTCATGGTCAAGACCTACCATGATATTTGCTGTGCGGGTATTAAAGCCGTTGTGGCCACTTACAGGATCTTGACGGGTTTCATCAACACCGCCATCGGTCCAGAATTGGCTAGGTTTTTCTGGTTGATCAAACGATCTGCAAGCAGCCGCTCTTCGGTTGTGGTTTGTAATTTTTGCGCGCATATGGAAGGCATTAGCTTGCTCTGATAGCGCAAAGGCTTTCAAATCAGCACCAGAGCTTTGCTCTGAGGCATCGGCCAGTTGATCTGCTGATCCGCTGCGGAGTTGCAAAATAAACTCTGAAAGAGGCGATCCGGTTGGAGGTGTTAATCCATCCCAATAAGTGGCGAGAGCACCATTATTCCCCTGTTTTAGGACTGAGCTAAAGCTATTTACCGTGTTTTTTAAATGAACCTCATTTCCTAGATACTGTACCGAATTGATAAAGGTGGCTGATGTGGTGGGGGGCACAACAAATGTTCCGGTAACTCCACCTGTTGCAGAGATAATGGTATAATCAAAAGTTCCTGGATAAGTTCCTGGGCCTGGAATAAGATTGAGTATTGCACCAGGATTAATCGTTACAGTTCCACTGCCACCACCATTCTCAACAGTTAATCTGTCATTGTCGTTTGGTGATGGGGTAAGTTCAACGTCAAAGCTCGTATTAGATCCTAATACGATATCTCCATAGACAGTAAGAGTACCTATGCTATTTCCGGGAGCTATATGGGCATTGTCTGTTAGTGTTACGGCTCCTGTGATAGAACCAACTCCTTGAAGTGTACCATAGGTAGTGGGGGTAGTTTCTGAAACTTTGATGTTTCCAGAAAAAGTTCCATTGACAGAGAGGGTTCCTTCATTTACTTCAGTTAAGCCCCCAGATCCTACATAGGTATGCTCGCCGCTTAGCAGAAGCGTTCCTGGACCAAGTTTAATAAAACCAGGGGATTGATCTCCAGAATTTGTCACATAGCTGTCGGCTATAGTGAGACTATCTGCAACGGTAATTTTGCGTAAATAGTTTCCTAAGTTAATTGCAGCAATTGCAGAGCTTGGACCACTGTAAGATTCAATATTTCCGTGATTAGAGGGACTTGTTATCGTAATTCCGAAGCCAGCTGGAATTGAGCTCCCTCCGGTAAGAGATAGTACAGTTTCATTCCCTCCTAGAGTAATAATGGAAGCGGGAGAACCAATCAGTGTAGTAGATCCGCTGTTGAGAAGCTCTCCCCCATTGCGGATAATCAATTGACCCATCCCTTCACTGTTGCCATGGGTGTCATATTTCCCACCATTAATTATCATTGTTGTAGTTGTGTTATTGATTTGATTACTGAAATTTTTGTTTTCAAGCTTTCCGTCTGGGTCAATTGTTATTTGGCCATTAATTGCTATTACATTCTCGTCTTTATCCATTTGTAAAGAGCCAGAATTAATGGTGATACTTTGATTATAGGTGTTATTCGTGTCTCCTGCTAAAATAAGAGTTCCGTCGCCATTTTTTATAAGCGGCTGACTGCCAGAGATATTTCCAGAAATTTTGAGAGAGGAAGTCCCAACGACGTTAATGGAACTAATGGTTGGCGAGACTGGAGGAGTTGTTGCACTCCATCCGAAGGTGAGATCGCCTTCAATTGTATGGTCTGTTCCGCTACTCACAAGTGCGCCACCGGCATTCGTAGGCCCCTCTCCATTTAAAAGAAAGTTTTTTTGGAGAGTAACGGGAGATGAACTGTTAATTTCGTAGGCGCCTCCTGTGTATGTAAAGGCACTACTATTTTCTCCGCGGCTACCAAATGAGCCCCCTGATTTGATAATTACTTTACTTCCACTTCCCACAAACATACGAGAATCGTAGGTACTTTCGTTCCCTGCTAAAGTTAAGGTTGTATTTCCATCTATAAGGATATAGGCACCTGTCTGATTATTGCCAGCGACAGCTGCTCCTCCGGCGATTTTTCCATTAAAGGTAAGCGTTTGAGGGGTGCCGGTACCGATAATTTGGAAGTTAGTTGAGGCATCTGAAGATAGAGTCAGTGTGGATGAGGAGTCGTCTAGAGTGTCTTCTAAGCTTTTTAAGAAGATGTGAGAACCATCTGTTTGGGTAATCTTTCCTTTGTCCATCGACACAGCGATTGCATCAGAAAAGGTCATCCCGGCTTGAAATGCGAGCACGGCATTTTCGAATGAGCCATCTCCAACAGTTACAGCAGAAAATGAAGGGATCGCCCCCGGAGCCTTATATTGAATTGTACCCTGCTCAATAATGGTTGGACCGCTATAGATGTTAGCGGAGTCTAAAACAAGAACGTGATTGAGCGCATTTCCTTTTAATGTAATACCAAAATTGCCTGAAATCGGTTTTTTAAGAGAAAGTGTTGAGGCAGTTACTGATGGAATAGCCTCTAGATCTGCATGTAGAACAATAGGGACATCAATTACTGAAGCAGACTGGTTAAAACGAATGATTCCTGGATCTCCCGTTGAAGTGCCAATTCCTAGAAGAGGGGTCGTGCTGTGTCCTGTGAGTGTTCTGATCGTGATTGGCTGTACGCCGAAGCTAATCTCAGAAACGTTAAGCGTTTCATTAAAATCAACAATAAAAGGCCGATCTGAACTTGTAAAAAGAGCCTTCTCTCCAAAATTTTTTGGGTAATAAGGTGGAGGCGTCGGGACGGAAGGAGGCACGATCCAGTTCTCTTGAAGGGGCCAGACAGTGTTAATCGGGAAAACCACTGTGGAAGGATTCCAGATATAGCTGAACGCGCTTAGATCGTGAACAAGAGTTAGTGCTAGTAGAGACAAGAAAATGGGGGAGCGTTTTTTCATCAGATAACCTTTGT
>JAYUZV010000064.1:0-19285 GCA_043751475.1 Chlamydiia bacterium | reverse complement strand
GTCTCTGTGCCTCTGTGGTGAAAAAAAGGTAATTAAAGGTTATGTAGAAAAAGAGTTAGAGAAACAGGCTTAATTCCTCCACTTATTACTTTTTCTTGGGGGTTTTTTTGGAGGGTTCGGTGGCGGATAGGTTGTGATCGACCCAGATAGGCGAGCTCCAACCAATTTGTCCATCACTTTGGATAACGCGCAGGTAGTAGTAGATAAAAGGAGACTTTTCTGTGTCGCCGGCTCCTTTTATTTCGGAGTGCAGCATGATGGTTTCAATAAAATCTCTGTCAAACTCTTGCAGATCAAACTTGAAAGAGTCGGGATAGTAGGTTTTTAATACCTGGCCATTGCGGATAATCTCAACTGTTTCAAGCTTTGATGTGCCCGCAATATGGGCTGTCATAAAGCGTATAACCGCTAGGCCAGGCTTGGTTTGGGTATCGATAGCATCGCCCATTTCAGCACCCGAGATGCGGAAGCTGATAATCATTTTAACGCCAGTTGTCGCGTAGCACTTGCGCTTGCGCAGAGCTTCAAAAATCCGCTCGCGGCTATGTTCTGCAGCAACTACAGCTGTCAAGCCGCTTGAATAGAGTTTGAACCCATCTTCCGATAGCTTCTCGTAGATGCCCCGGTCGTCGAGCCCTCCGGCAATAAAACCAAAGCGGCAGCCGCGGTTAAGTGCGCCGCGAATAGCTCCCTCACGCGCTGTGGCCTCTTTCTTGCCCTCAATTTTAATCGGTCTTGGATTGCCCTCAGCTTCCGTGCACTCTGAGCTGCCCCAGCAGTTGTAAATTTCAACAACGGGCTCGTACTCTTCGTTAAACTGGCTAAAATCGCATAGACTATCTTTCCACATCGTCATAACAGGAACGGCCATTAGCTCTTTAGACGGTAAGCTTTTGTAAATTTTTTGCAGGCTCTGGTTTTTACCCTCCTTACTGCGGATAATGGGTTTTCCTAGTTTTGAGTAGATAAAATGGCGTATCCCCTCAGAGGTTTCGGTGCTATTCCACTGAGAGCCCGAAAAAGTTGCAAACCCTTGGCTATCATCGTAGGCCTCTAGCGTCTCGTTCATCTTTTTCCAGTGGTCCAGTGGCATGTCGCCTACATCGTCAAAAGGCGAAATGCCGTAGAAGTGCATGGCGTGGTGGTCGCGGAAGCGTCTAATACACGACTCTAAATTTTCGCTCGAGTCGTAATTGCGCGACTCGCCGTGCATAATACCCCAAAAAATAGAGTGATCAGCCTCGTCGTGACACCAGAGAGGGTCCGAGAGGAAAGTCTCTTTTGTGGCGTGGTTAACCAGCTGAATCTGAAATGTGCCAAGCTCGTTAAAGGGGAGGTTAGGAATAGTTGTGTAGCCAGCTTCAGGAACCGATAGCTGCCAGTTGAGGTTTTGGCGCATCTTCTCGTGTGTAAATTGCACCTGAGTGCCTGGAGCTGCAAGGCCTGTTGGGTTGCCGTAGCGATCTTCAAAGCGTATCATCAGGTCGCAGCGTTTACCCTTTTTAACAAGTGATGGAGCAATGGTCCGGATATTTTTCAGTTGGTTGCCCAGTACTTTCATCTGGAAGAGCTCTGCCTCGCCGTAGCTCCCTTTCCCTTTTGGGTCGATAAAGAGTTTAAAAAGGCGCTTGCGATTGACAGTTGTCTGCACCGCATTTCCGTGGGTTTCGATCTCTTCAGCTGTTTTTAGCGGTGTTCCCATACAAATGGTGATAATTTCACCCTCTTCGATCTGGTCTGGCAAGGTAAATTCATACGAAATAGAAAAGCCTTTGGTTCCGCGCTTCTCATCAAGCCGCTCGGCAGACATAAAGATGGGCTCCTCGGAGGTGCCCTTCTGATATTCGGCCCAAATCACGTTGCTCTTTTTCTTAAACACTCCCTTCACAATTGCAGTTGTCTCGGGAATTTCCCAGTCGCTGCGTTTGCCAGAAATTTGGGGGTCAAATTTAAGCAGAGTTCCCTTGGGCAGTGCTGTTGCCGGGATATAGGAGAATCTCCAGGTGCCTCGATTACCAGCACGGGTTAGGGAATCACATTTACAAATGGCTCTGCGCATGAATGTTCCAGTAATAAAACGATAAATTTATATGGGCAAGTATAACAGCCCAGATTAGACAGGATACACGATTTTCTTTTTATGCCCAAGTTGTTTGGATATTATCCAGAAGAGCTGTTGTTTATGATTGCTAGTTTAGCAAGATATGCGTTGATTAAACCCGATAGCCCATCTAGAAGAGGGTTGGTGGTGCCGGGCGAGGTGGGGGGTGAAAAAAGAGCTTTAGCAATCTTAAAAACAGCTTTTCCATCTTCTGAAAGGGTTAGGGATTCGCTAGATTCTGAACAACTAAAGTAGTCGGGGGCGCACAGAATCTTTTTATCGGAGCTATTAAGGCGCTCAAAATTACCGCGTATGTAGATAAACGATTCCCTAGCGGCGGCAATTTGCTCCGGCCAGAGCTCCTCTGGAACTTCTGTTTTCCCAATAAGAAGCATGAGGCAAATAGCGTTTGTAATCTTTTCCCGAACCGCAAATAGATTAGTTTCAGAAGTTAAATGATTAAAGGGCTCCATTTTGGCGTCTATCTCTTTTTCAGGGAAACGATTTTGATAGGAGAGTAGAAGGCCAAAGATAAAAGAGTCTGGTGCTTTCATCGCCTCTAAATCAAGCGATGGTCTTACCTGCTTTAGTAGGTGGCAAGTTAAAAGATGGAAAAGGTGGTAAAAAAAGAGGAATAGGTAGGTAAAAATGGTTTTGACAATGGTCCAAATAAGCTTAGCGACAAAGATGAAGGGTGTACATAACCAGCAGCGCGGCAGTGTGGCTGCAGCGAGCAGCTGACTAGTCCTAAAAGCGTCAACGCTCAGTCGTGGCCCAAAAACAGCCGTTGTCCCCGATATTGCTGTAGGCAAAGGGTGGTTGAGGTTAGTTGGATGTAAAGGAGGAAATTTAAACAATTTTTCTGTCATGATTTTCTCTTTCTTTTAGACTTCTTTTGTTTCTGTGGAGGGCAGATTCTTTAATGCAGCTTCAATAGCTCTAAATTGTGTGGCTATAACTCTTGGGAAAGGGCCGCTGGAAGCAAGGGCTCTGATATCGCCGATAAGTGTGCCGTGAATTGCTGGGTCATCGCTAACCCCTTGGTTTTCAGTTGTTTTTGGATTTTCGTCATGAGAAGGAGAGCCCTCGAGATTCAATGTCACTCTTTCCAAAAAGAGCTCGGTAACACGAGCTTTTTCTTCCCCGGTTAGATTTTGAAATTGATTTCTTAAGTCAGTTATTTTCTCTTGAAGAACATCTTTAATGGGTCTCTTGGAATCGGAGTCTATATTCTCTTTTTTATCTTCTGAAATTGGGATTTCTAATAAAGGATAGGCTACTAAGTGAAAGACCATTAATTGAGAAATATAGGTGAAACTCTCTGAATCGGGTTGATCATGTATTCTTAGCAGCTCCGTTCTAAGTATTTTTTTCTCTGGAGTTAATGCAAAAATCGTGATGTAAAAGAGGCAGAAGTGTTCCGCGTACTGTTTAGTAGTGGTTGGCGTATTGGAAAGGGAGAATGAAGGAGGTGGTGGGTGTGCATTGTCTATGGTATCAGATTTTGCGCCGCGGCAGCGGCGGCAGATAAGCACGATAAGTGCAATAACAACAACGACAAGAAAAATAATGGCAATCACAATAAGCCGCCCTTTAAGCAGTTCGCTCCGTTCTCCGGTTGGAGGAAGGGGGGCGATAGGTGGTTGATAGGGGGGGGTGTGGTCCAAAGAGATGGAGAGGCTCATTTATTATCGAAATCCTTATTTAATTTAAATTTTTGTGGCTGGAGAGAGGTGCACTTTCGTGATTTTCTTTCCATCAGCTTCGACAACCCTTAAGACAAAGGTGTTGCTCTCGTGGATCGATCCAACTGCGGGAATGCTTCCAAACTCTTCAAAGAGAAAGCCGCCAAGTGTTGCGTAGTCGTTGCTAGGAGCAATGTAGTAGGTCTCTCCTAAGATCTCATTATACTGGTCAATTGTAATTACCGGATTAATCTCATAGGTGCCATCTGGCAACTCATGGCAGAAGGAGGTGATCTCATCGTCATACTCATCGGCAATTTCACCGAGCAGCTCCTCAATGATATCCTCGAGTGTGATGATTCCCTCAGTTCCGCCAAACTCATTTACGACAATAGCCATATGTTGTCTTTTTTGCCTAAAATCTTGAAGGAGTTCAGAGATTTTTTTGGTTTCAGGGACAGAGGTAATTGGCTTTACGATGTGATTAATGGTGTCGCTCTCACTCAGAAGATTTCCATCTTCTTTTTTTATCTCTTTTCCACTGAGGAACTTGAAGATATCTTTTAAAAAGAGAATTCCAATAATGTGGTCGCGGTTTTCGCCAGAAACAGGGACGCGACTATATCCTTCTTCGGCGAGTTTTTTTGAAGCCGCTGAAATAGGGGTATTGCCTGGAAGGCTAAAAAGCACTGTCCGCGGCATCATGACACCCCGCGCAATTTTTCCTTTAAATGAGGCGACAGAGAGAATCAACTTCTGCTCTTCAATTTCAAGGCCCGGTAGATCATCTAGAATGTCAATAAGCTTTTCACGCAGCTGAATGTGAGAGGGGGCTATGTTTTTACTTAGTTTACTGAAAATATAGCCCATTAATTTAATGGTCGTAAAGGTGAGAGGAAATAGGAAGTAGAGGTAGAGGACAGAGAAAGGGGCCATTAATCGAAATAGCAGATTGGGATTTAAAGATACAAGTAGGCGCACTGTAAAGTCTGTCAGCAGTGAGACGAGGATAATAAGCAGAATAGGAAGGAGTGGGTGGAGTAGAAAAAGACGCTGGTGAGGAAGCAGGTCAAAGTAAAAAAGAGCTGCTGTAGCAGCGTATAAGAGTTGCAGCAGTGATTTTGTTGAGCTAATTGAAAGAAGGAGCTCTTCCCAGGTCCCTTTTTTTCGCGAATCAAAAAGGACTGCATAAAAGGAAAATGCCCCCTCTTTAACAAGGATCTTGCCCTGAAATCTACCAAATTGGGTAAGGGCGTTAAAAACGCCGGACAGCAGTGCGGCCCCAAAAAGAAATAGGAGAGGTAGAAGCTGAGTCATGTACTCTTCCTTTTATAGTCCTTCCGAGACAGCAAATAAAACCAGATGATAAATGGCGATAATTCGCTTAACCGCGAACCTTCATTTTAGGTAGACCTGTCCAAGAGTCTGATGGGTTTTTCCCCGCAGATTCAAGGGCTTTTAGTCTTTCAATGCGTGGAAGGACGTTTTGAGCGCCTTTTGATCTGGCTTTTTTGAAACTATTATGCTTGCTCATATAAATAAACTACCGATAATTAAATTGTTGGGATAAAGGCAATAAGTTTAGCGCTGCCTGTTACTGCGTTTGCGCAACTAAAAAATTGTGTGGAGGCTGGGTTGCCGCCGCTAGATTTTGTTTTCAGTTGGATGCCACCTCTTTTTTTGGGGCAGATGTTTCTGCGTTTTCTTTGTTTGCTCCAGCGTACCATATGTAACCACTATTTTCTTGTCTGATGATTAGCCATCATACAACGTTTTTTGGAATCAAAACAAGCTTTTTTTAGCCGATCTGTGAAATAGGGCAGCCACACTCTTGGTAGTGGTTGTAGTGCGCCTTTGAAAGGGCCTCTTTTTCGGGGCTTGTCAGGTCATAAAGCTCGTGAATTTGGGGGGTGTCCAGTAGGTGGCTGGTTAAATTAAGAACGTTTTTACAGCTCTTATTTTCATCTAGTGAACAGACAATTTCAATCAGGTCAGAGGCGTTCTGTCCGTGAGGAAGAAAGCTCTCGGTGGGCGATTTCCATAGCAGTGTATCGATGTAGTCAGCGACCTGCTGGCCCGGTGTTAAAATAAGCAACTTTTCTTTGCGGGCAAAGTGGTCTCGCGCGATTTGGTAGATCGTAAGCAACTTTTTTTGTGGCGAGTCCACTGTATAAAAAAAAATTGAGGGGAGCGTTTTTTGCTTGTCCATATTGATTAAGTTTGAATTTATATTCTCTTTTTCTTTTTAGAGACTTTTTTACTACGGATTTTTTCAGTTGGGGTGATTGCGCCGCAGGATATAATAAATTTAAAAGCCTCCTCAACTTGAACATCGACCTTTTTCACCTCTTTAGCCGAACACATAAGGAGGAATCCCGATATCGGATGTGGTGCTGTGGGCATAAAAATGGTTTTGTTTACCTTGACAACGCGCTTTATCGCCTCAGGAACCTCACCGGTTTCAAACCCAAACGCATAGCTAGAGCTGTCTGGAAAGGGGATAACAACGCTCTTGTCGAACGTTTTTTTGCTGTCGTTTAAAACCGATTTGGTGATCTCCATAGTTAGCTTATAGACTGCTTTGACAATGGGAATTTTACGAAATAGTTTATCTGTGAGCGAAAAGAATTGGTAGACAAAGAATCTCTCGCCTAGATACCCGGTAAGAAAAACGGTTGCCAAGAGAAGCGCTAAAACAATAAGGCGTGTAATAAAATAGATGAGGGAGCTCTGGCCTGAGACATTAAAATATTTGAAAATTTGTAGGTGGGTCAGCAGGTCACGGGCAAAATGGACAAAAGGACCTGTTAAAAGATCGAGGATGTAGAGCCCCACAAAAATAGTGAGGGCAAGTGGTATCAGTGCTAGAAGGCCGGCGAAGAAATACTTTTTCATTTTACTCGCGCTCCAATTGACGATTCTTGGCGCTTTTCAGGGTGCATCACACCACACGAGACGATCAGTTTAATCGCCTCTTCAGGGGTCATATCTACGTCGATCAGCTCCTTTTTTTTGTACATCAAAAGAAAGCCTGTTGTCGGGTTGGGCGTTGTTGGAACAAAAACGGATATAAGGTCTGTTTTCGCCGCTTTTGAGCAGATTTTAGGTGCATTTCCTGAAATTAGGCCAATCACATAGATCCCTTTTTTTGGAAACGGGACCATAACAACCTTGCGGAAGGCGGTTCTGTCGCTGCTGAAAACAGTTTTAATCACCTCTTGGGAAGTCTTGTAAATCGTGTTTACAAAAGGGATTTTATGAAGAAGGTAGTCTAGGAGGCGCAGAAAGCTGTGGAAAAAGAGCCAGCGAGTGATAAATCCCAGTGCAATAGTAAAAAGGATCAGCCCTAGAAGAACAATGACCTTGCTGCCATAGAGAACTACTTGCTTAGACGAGAAGACCCAAAACCCATAGCGTGCAATTTGGTGAGTGACAAGAAAGTTAGAGACAATCCCAATAAAAGGCTTTGTTAGTGCATCCACTATAAATGTTAAAATAGCGATTGTAATGACAATCGGCATTAAAATAATCAGCCCTGTAAGGAAGTACTTTTTCATACAGGTTATTTTTTGTGTTTATGTTTGTGCTTATGGCGCTTCTTGTTGCCCTCCTTTGAGGGGCCCCCTGAATGGCGTGAACTGCCAGGGCCGCGGAAAGAGGGAGGGGCATCTAGTTTTTTTGCCGGGCGGGGTGGTTTTGCTGGAGCATCAAAAAAGTCCCACTTTGCCTCTAAGAAAATCAGATCAATAGATAGCAATTTAAGTGTAATGAGATCGGATATCGCATATGTTTTTCCGGTAGAGCGGCCGGTGAGTTGCGATTTTCTCTCGTCGTATTCAAAGTACTCGCTTCCGAGATCTGAAATATGGATGAAGCCTTCAAGAGAGAGGCCTTCCACTTCAAAGAAAAGACCAAATTGTTTGAGCTTAGTAACGAGTGCTTTATAAGGTCTATTAGGCTCTTTGTCGTGCCACTTATTAAGTAGGCGTAACTTTTTAAGCAGTTTAACGCTCATTTCAGCGCGCATGCTATTGCGCTCACGGTCGGAGCACTGGACAGAGAGAGGAGCTGTATCGGTTTCAGGGCTGATTTCAGCAAAGAGAAGGCGGTGGACAACCAGGTCGCAGTAGCGGCGAATTGGGCTTGTAAAGTGGCAGTAGTGGTCGAGCATTAAGCCAAAATGGCCCACATTTTCTGGAGAGTAAAAGGCTACGCGCATGCTGCGGATATAGCGGCTTGCAAGCTGTTCAAAAAGGGGCGACTGTTTTGCTGCAATAAAAAGATTTTGTAAATCGGCTTTTGTTGGATCTAGTGGCAGAGGAAACCCGAGAAGTTTGGCAAAGGCGAAAAACTCTTTTAAAGAGCGTGGGTCTGGCTCGTCGTGAACGCGATAGACCATCGATGAGTCTGTCTTGAAAATGTGCAGTGCCACCATTTCGTTAGCCTGCAGCATAAACTCTTCAATGAGTTGGTGGGTTATGTCGTAGGGAACCTCAATTGTGTGAGTTGGCTGTCCATCCTCATCCACCATAATGACTGTGTCTGTCATTGAAATGTCGATGCTTCCACGCTCAAAACGCTTATGCTTAAGAATCATGCACAGGTCTACCATCAGGTTCATGGTAGGAAGGTGAACCTGGGCCGGATGGTCTTTTGGTAGATCGCCGTCTATCAGCTCTTTTGCACTCTCATAGGTAAATCTGTAGCGGCTGTTGATGTAGCTTCTAGAGACTCTGTGTGAGAGGACGTTGCCTTCTTTATCAAAATCGATAAAAATAGAGGCGGTTAAACGAATTTCATTGGCGCGTAGGCTGCACAGCACATTGCAGAGCTCCTCTGGCAGCATCGGAATAACAGCACCGGGAAAATAGGTGGAATTGCCGCGCAATTTTGCTTCGTTGTCTAGAGGCGATCCCGGCTTGACATAGGCCGCGACATCTGCAATATGAACGCCCAAGTGGTAGCCCTTATCATCGAGCGTCAGCGAGACAGCATCGTCAAAATCGCGCGCTGTTGCGGGGTCTATCGTGAAAATTTCAAGTCCAGTTAGATCCTCGCGCCCTACAAGTTCTTTAGCTTCAACAAATTTCCCGAATTTTTGTGCTTCGTGAATCAAATTCTGCGAAAATTCATCGGGCAAGTCAAACTCTTTTCCAGCTGCTCTAATATCATCTTTTGGGTTGTCGATATGACCGATTACATCTGTGATGGTTGCTGCGATACGCCTGCCTTCGCTACCCCAGTCAGTGATATAAAGAATAACCCGCTCGCCAATGATACACTTTTGTCCTTTCAGCAGTGTAACAGCGATCAGACGCTCTTGCCCAAGCATCGGGGCAAAAGCTAGGGGAGATCCCTCTGCAGGTACGTAGCAGATAATGGCGCCGATGTGGGTTTTGGCACGCTGTAAAATGGTACGAATTTCTCCTTCCATCCCTCGTTTAGAGGTTCCGCTAATAATTACTTCGACAAGATCTCCGTCAACAGCATTTTTAATGGCAAATTTAGGAACAAAAATGTCGTCGGGAAATCTGGTTGGGTCACTTGGCGCAACAAAGCCAAACCCCTTTGCGTTAACTGAAATGCGGCCTGTGACAAAGATATCTGGTTTGCGAGAACTTACAGAGAGGAGCATCTCTTTTGAGGTGATCTGATTCTCTAAAATCAGCTGAAGAATGACCTCTTTTGCAGCAATTTCTGAAGGGCCCAAATTGAGCTTTTGCAGCAAAAGTTCGAGGGTCATTGGGGTGTAATTTTTGTCTGAAAGAGCGGAGAGAATCAGGGTTTTTAGCTCTTGGGGGGTTGGGGTTTGCACAGAGATTATACTCAAAAAAGGTGATAGCCGGATCATACACTCTTTCTGAATTGTAAACAAATAGAAGGTCTATCAGAGGAGGGGATGTAGTAAATAAACACCCATATTATTGTTGTGCATAAATTTGGATACGACCGCTTAATTACATCTTTCCTCCTAAGCAACTTCAGGAGCGAAGGATCAAATTAGATGCTTTAAGTGCTCAAACGCCTCATGTCGTTTATTTGGAGATGTCTACAACTGTTTGTGTATGAGGACTCATCGATAAAAAGGGATGCCCTTTCACGGGTTGAGGTGGTGGAAGTAGGAGAGGAGAGTGTTTTCAAGGAGCATGGCGATTGTCATGGGGCCAACGCCACCAGGAACGGGAGTAATGTACGAGCAGATGGGTGCTACCGAGTCAAAATTGACATCCCCAACGATTTTTTTGCAGCTCTCTTCGCGGTTGATCCCGACATCGATGACAATAGCGCCAGGTTTTACCATGGAACTATCGACAAAATTTGCTCTGCCGATAGCTGCAATTAAGATGTCAGCGCTTTTGCAGATGGCCGTGAGGTTTACTGTTTTGCTATGGGCGACAGTGACTGTCGCATCGGCAAAGGGTCCTTTACCGAGCAAGAGCGCTGCCAGTGGTTTGCCGACAATATTACTGCGGCCCAAAATAACGACATGTTTGCCGGAAGGGGAGAGATTCATTTTCTCCAAAAGACGAATAATTCCCTTTGGCGTGCACGAGATGGGGCCACTTCTCTCTCCGAGCAGTAATTTTCCAGCATTAACCGGATGGAAACCGTCGACATCTTTGCCAGGGTCAATGGCGGCAAGAATGTGGTGGGGGTTGATGTGCGGTGGCAGCGGAAGTTGGATCAGAATACCGTCGACATTTGGGTTTTTATTTAGCTTTGCGATTTCATCTAGTAAAAGGGACTCACTGGCGCTGCTTTCTAGTTCAATTAAAAGTGATTCAATACCGATTTCAGCGCACGCGCGCCGTTTATTTTTTACATACGTGAGCGATGCGGGATTCTCTCCTGCTAAAATAAAAGCGATTTCCGGTTTACGCGTCCCATTTTCCGCTCTAAACGCAGTGAGTTTATCCTTTAATTCGGCGCGAATTTGGGCGCTTATCGCCTCTCCGTCAATTAAAATCATAAATTAAGACCCTTGTACAAATCATTATCCACTTGATATTCTTGAATTTATCTCCTGCGTGCAGAGAGTTTAATTCCTTTAAAGAATTTTACCGCAAGAGCGTATGTACCAAGAGGGCAAGTAAACCAGATAAAGGCATAAAATGCATCTAAAAGAGGCAGCAAAAGAAGAGTGTTCGAGAGAGGGCCCAGAGGTAATTTGTAGGATAGACCGTAGAATTTAATGAGCATGCCGAGGATAAGGGCGGAGGTGAGGGAGTAGATCAGTGTAAAAAGTGAAAATGAGAGGGGCTTATCCTCGAGGAAATTTCGTTTTTGCCGGTATAGCAGTAGTGTTGTTAGACAGTAGTTAAGCGCATAGATTCCAAATGGGGTATCTGAGCTTAGAAGATCCATAAGAGTTCCGCAAAAAACTGAAATAGAAAGGGCTGTCAGTAGCGGTTTGCGGAGTATCAAAATAACAAAAAAAGGGGCAAAGGGAATAATTTTTACACAACCGAGGTAAGCGCTGCTAAAGCAGGCCGAGAAAAGGGCTAAAAAGAAGGAGGGTAAGAGGCTCTCGACCATAGAAAATCACTTTTTCCTTGAGATGATCTTTTCGGCAAGTAAAAGTAGATCGCCGCTGTCAAAGGGCAGTAGTCCGATTTTTGTTTTAAGTTCTGTTAAAAGGGTTTCAGAGAGTTTTAAGGCGCCAGAGACGCCGTAGAGATTCACAAAGGTAAATTTCCCATTGAGCTCATCTGAAAAGGCGGGTTTGCCGAGGCTTTTCGTGGTGCCTGTATAATCCAGGATATCATCGACAATTTGAAAGATGTAGCCGATAGAAAATCCGATTTCGCGCAATACTTTGGAGGTGCTATCTGGCAGAGTCGCTAAAATGGCGCCGCACTCGAGTGAAAGAGCCATCAGAGCGCCTGTCTTTTTTAGTGCAATCTCTTGAAGGGTTAGTTGGTTAGAGCTCTTTCCAGTTATTGCCATATCGATAGTTTGGCCGCCGACAAGGCCGTTAGAACCAGCTGCGGCCCCGAAAGCGGCAAAGAGGGCGACCTTTTGCGCGTCTGAGAGGGCTGCCCCTGCGATAATTTCGTAGGGTTTAGTGAGAAGTAAATCACCGGCAAGAACAGCGAGGCTCTCAGAAAATTGAATATGGACAGTTGGGACTCCGCGGCGCAGGTCATCATTATCCATACAGGGTAGATCGTCGTGAATTAACGAATAGGTGTGGATCATCTCAATTGCGCAGGCGATATCGATAGCAGCCTCCAGCTTTATGCCACACGCTGTAACTACCGATAGAAGAAGGAGCGGTCGCAGCCGCTTGCCACCCGATAAAAGGGCGTAGCGAGCCGCTCTAACAACCTCATTTTCAAGTCCAGTGGGGTTTTCGGGTAGTAGCTGACTCAGCCGGGACTCAAATTTAGATAGCAGTTGCTCGCTTTTTTCAGATATTAGGAGAGAAGAAATAACCACCTCTTATTGCTGTAGGGTCCCGTCTTGCAGAAGATAGTGCATATCGCATAATGATGCAAGTTCCAGGTCGTGGGTGACAATTACAACCCCTTTGTTAAACTTTTTTGCGCTATCAAGAAGCAGTGTGTGGATGGCGCGAGAGCTTGTTTTATCGAGGTTTCCAGATGGCTCGTCAGCTAAAATGAGCGCCGGATCTTGCATAAGAGCCCTGGCAATGGCTGCGCGCTGCTTTTCGCCGCCCGAGAGGAGCTTGGCAAGGAAGAGGGTGCGCGCTGTTAAGCCGACATGTTCTAGCAGCTCAACCGCGCGGAGGTAAGCGGGCGAGCCTTTACCCGTTTTTTTGCCGCCAATTTTGGCTGGCATCAGTAGGTTATCCAAAAGCGTATACTCGTCTAGTAGGTTCCACGACTGAAAGATAAAGCCGATAGTCTGATTACGCAGTTTAACTTGCTGGGGCTCATTTGACGGATCGATAGGCTCACCGCAAATAGTTAAGCTGCCAGATGTAGCTGACTCAAGTGTGCCTAAAATGTGCAGAAGGGTTGACTTGCCCTCGCCCGATTTGCCGACAATAGCTACGGACTCTCCGGGCATGACGCGAAGAGAGGCACCTCTTAGTACATGGACCTGATTTTTTTCGGCGTCCTTATAAATTTTTACCAGATCTCGCGCATCTAAAATGGGCTTTTTATCCATTATTGCGACCTCAAAATTTCAGATGGTCTGAGCCTGCTAGCTTTAAAGGCAGGAACAATGCCAGCCAGTAGGGCGATAGAGGGGGCTGCTATGAAAATAAAGAGAAGGGCCGATTCGGAGAGCTGGCTTGGAAGCTGATTGCCAAAAAAGTCGGGGTTAAAGGCTGCACGCCCCTGCAAGCGGCCGATGATTTTGACAATAGCGTCAATATTGTGGAGGGTTAAATAAGCGGCAATTGTTCCAAGGGCGCAGCTGATAACGCCAAGGACCAGGCCGCAGAGGCCAAAAATCATTCCAATTTTAAGCCTTGAAGCGCCCAGGACAAGTAGAATGCCGATTTCGCGCTTCTTGTCGTTTACAAGCAGAACAAGTAGCGAAATGATGTTGCAGCTGGCCACAAGCAGAATAATCGTGCCGACAAGGGCAAAAAGGGTTTTGTCGCTTTGAAACTGATCGAACAGCGGCTTTGCAAAGTCGTAGTCGCGGTAGCTCTCGATTTTCCAGTAGCGGGCGATACCTGCAGCTTCAAACTTTTTGCCGAGCAGCTCTTTAATTTGTTCACTCTTTTTGAGGTCAGGAAACCAGACGTGTAGCCCATTTGTCAGCATTTTATCAAACGAGTAGCCCTTATTACAGCCGTTAATGCTCTCGGCCACAGAATTTGGCACCAAAATACAGCGGTTGCCGACATTCATAATACCTGGGTCATAAAAACCGGCGACATAAACGGGCAGACGTAGCTCTTGGACAGATGTGGCTGTTGCCGCTGGGTAGGAGAAGTAGCCCCTGTCTCCAATCAGCGCGCCATGCTCCTGAAAACCTTTTGGCAAGACAATTCCGCTAGCCCCTTCAAAATCTTCGGGTAGTGCATGTGGCCTATCCGGCTCACCCGTCGCGTGTACCCAGGGGGCATTTTTTGCATCCCGCACGGTGAGCTCTTTTCCAATTGCAATGTGTTTAAGAAGCTCACTGCTGCGCGCTTTTCTCTCGGAGGGGGTTGCCGGCAGGGTGAGATTTGGCGTGTCGGAGCTGCTCTTTTCATGGCTAAATTGCGAGAGGTATAGCAAGTGGCGCAGATCTTCCTGCCGAGGCTCTACAAGGAGCTCGTTTAGCGTCGGACTTTTGTCTGAAAAGGTGGCCAAATAGGAGACTTGCGTCAAAAAACTCTGCTGGCTGCCGCCAGAACCCTCTTCGGCTCCGCGCACCATCTGCAGGCGTAAAAGGGCGCCGCTGACAAGGAAATCTTGGAATTTCAACCCCTCGTTCTCGAGAATCGCGTAAGCGCTCTTCACAGGATCGATGAGCTTTCCGGTTGGGTCCAGATCTTGTTTCGGAAAGCGCTTCGGAAGCGCGCCATCTTGCCCCGGGTCGAATGGGTCAGCCGCCGTTGCTGCAGCCTTTTCGGCAATTGTTTTTAAGGTGTAATTAGAGGCAAAGCTAAGCGCATCTGCATTGTAGTAATAAGAGTCGAAATAGGCAGGGGTTGGGGTGATGCGCAGAGGGGCATTTAAAGCGGTTAGGCGTTTAACCCAGCCCTCTTCAATGCCTTCGGTGACAGATAAAAAAACGAGCAGCAGCCAAGTGACAAGAGAGATCACCCCGAGAGACATTAAAGCAATCAGAGAGACAGAGAGCTGACCCCGCTTGGGTATGAGATACCTGCTCGCTATAGAAAATACGAGCATCCTAACCCTGCGTTACTTGTCTTGTTTGTAAATAACGTGCTTACGGATAGTCGGGTCGTACTTCTTAAACTCCATGCGTCCTGGGGTATTAGTCTTGTTTTTAACCGTACTATAAAAGTGTTTGCTCTCGCTGCTTCTCATGCGAACAATTTCGCGTTTTGTGCTTGCCATAGGAATATCCTAAAAAAAGTTTGATTTTGCTTATCCAGCATAAAGCAAACCCGATTATTGAACAAGCACCACACCAAGCAGCACACCCTGTATAGAGATAATTTAACTGCTGGATAAGGGCTTATCTTCAAAAGCTGCTTGTTTTTTTATTTTGATGTCGCTACCATTTTTTAAAAATTAGTTAATCAGGAGAATAAAATGAAAAAAAGAAAGCAGTGGCCTTTTGTCGCTCTTTTATACGCAATTTTATCACCACTTTTACTTCTTAATTTTGTTTCATTTGCAGGGGCAGCTACTCCTCCTTATATGGGCTACGCTCTCTTTTGGATTGGAATCAATCTGGTTTTTGTCGCGCTGCTCTGGCTATTTGCTTATAAAAATGGGGGTAACAAACTTCTTACGACCTACCTTATCATCGCTCCATTTATCTTTTTCGATGTTTTCATGCAGCTGTGCGGCTTTACTATTGGCCTTTACACCGAAACCTTTGGCGCTTATACGGTTTCGTTTTTAGATGGCGGGCCGTGGGGCATTAAAAGAGCTTTTTTTGTCGCCACTTACCTGGGAATCTTTCTGCTTTTTTACACTCGCTGCTTAGCGCTTAGAAAAGAGAATAAAATTCTTAAAATGGAGCGGCAGAGTGAGTTTGCTTCAAGTCCTCAGTTTAAATTGCTTGAAGAGGCAAAAACTTTAGAAATCCTAGACCATCGCTACCGCGACCTTGTGATCAAATGGCCGCAATTTGAACCACTAATAACAAGCAAATACAAAACCCTCAGAAAAGCCTTGGCAAAGGAATAGTGGGTGTTTTATCATTTTTTATTGTTTGCTTTCCGCTATATATAAGTAGCATGGCGGATTTTTATTTTGTTTAAATGCTAAATTTAATTACGATGCGGTTATTATATAAATGTATTTAATCGGTCCCTAATGCGAAAAAATAGTTTAATCGCCTTTTCACTATTCCAACTTCTAGCTTTTGGTCAACTTGCGGCAGATGCGCCTCCTACTTATAAGGCCCTGAAACGTCCTGGCCGAGGGGTGGTTGAAGCTCTAAAAGAAGTCCACCCAGAAGAGATTATTGCAGAGGTTCCTTTAGTGCCGGAGGTGCTAACATCTCAAGCTCCACTATCGGAGAGAGCAGCAGTAAACGCAGCTGTCTCGGAAGTTATTGGGGAACCTTCTACAGAACTATCACCAGAGCCAGTGAGAAGTGTGTCAGCAATCGCTGTAGAAGCGCCAAGTACAGAACAAGAGCCGCTTTTAACCTCTAACGTAGTTGATGAGCCTAATGATGGGGCCTCAGAGCCCAGTGTCGTTGCAACATTACAGCCGGAAAGTGGGCCTGTTTTAACTTCCGAACTTAATGTAGTTAGCGAGGATAAGAAGGCGGTAGATGAGATAGCAGCTCCTGAAGCACGAGAAGAGAATAGTGTAACACTCAATGAAGATCTGAGTGCCTCCGGAATTGTTGCCGCATCTCCATTGGTTAAAGTAGAGCCAACAGTCATGCCTGCAGATTCAAACGATGTTGTTTTAAATGGAGATTTAACTGCTGAAATCCATAATAATGAAGCGGCAAAGAGTTCTGAGGGGGATAATGATTCCAAAACTCTGCTAAATGCAGATATGACTATAGGTAATTAGTTCTTTTCTTAGACGGTTATGTAGTTGTAGGTGTGTGATGCCCAAGAGGGATTCGCGCTTTTGGCTCTAGGTTGAGGGTGTCGCCAGTTCCGCGCTTTTTGTAGACGTGGTAACCGAGGCCGGCAATCATCGCCGCATTGTCTTGCGAAAGGGCAAATGAGGGCCAGAAAATCGGTAAATTACGGGCTTTTTCTTGAAAAAGAGAGCGCAGTGTCCGGCTGCTACTAACTCCACCACCGAGATAGATAGCCCTGCACCCAAAGGTCTCTGCCGCAAGCTGGCTCTTTTCGATTAGATGTTCAAAGGCCGCGCGCTGGAAAGATGCCGCCACGTCTGCTTTGTCAGCCTCTGATATAATTGTCTGGCTATGTTTATTAGCGCTCACTCCTTTTACAGTGTAGAGAACACTGGTTTTAAGGCCGCTAAACGAAAAATCCCAAGGCTTGCCCCGAACTACGCCCGATTTAAAGGGGTAGCGGTGTGGATTGCCATTTTTCGCCAGCTTTTCAATCTCAGGGCCCCCCGGATAACCGAGGCCGAGCGTGCGGGCAACTTTGTCAAAACACTCGCCAATAGCGTCATCCACGGTTGATCCGATTAACTCGTAGTGGCCGACATCCAGAATTTTGAGCAGTAGCGTATGGCCACCAGAAATAACAACGCCAAGCGCCGGAAAGAGCCACTCCTCCTGCTCCATCAGGGCAGCGTAAAGGTGTGCCTCGACGTGGTTGATGCCGATAAAGGGTTTATTCCATCCAATTGACAGCCCTTTTGCAACATTGAGACCAATAACAAGCGGCCCCATAAGGCCGGGACCGTGAGCTACTGCGATTAGGTCGATAGGTTCTGAAATAGTTGCAAGGGCGCGGTCTAGAAGGGGAATGATCTGGTCGACATGCCGCCGACACGCCTGCTCTGGGTAAACCCCGCCATACTGTGCCAAAAGGTCACTCTGGCCTGCAATTAGGTTGCACACCACTTGCCGGCCATCCTTGACAATGGCTATTGCCGTCTCATCGCAGCTAGATTCTATCCCTAAGACAATCATGGGACGAGTATACCCCATTTTTGGATAAAGGGCTAGACGGCTGTTTTTAGATACTTTTTTAAATGAGGCCAGAGCGGACAAGGGGGGTGAGCTGGCGCTGCAGCTGGGCTTTTGCCTCTTTTGAGCCTTGAAGTGTCTTTTCAAAGCCAAAAGAGAGCTGAGCTTGAATCAGAAAGAGCGGGTAAGGGGGCAAGGCATTTTTTAGAGCCTCTGAACCTGACAAAATATAGAGGAAAAGCTGGATATTGCCATCGTTAAATTGCAGCAGAGGGCTATTGGGTGACTTTGCCATCTCTGTACGGAAGATTTTGGAGATTATGGCAAACTCAGATTTGAAGATTTTACGGGTCGCAAGTAGCTGCTGCATCAAGTGGTGGTTCTGCTGCAGATCGAGCCTAAAAATAGCATCGAGTGTCTTGGCCGACCAGTTGAATAGGGGAGTGCTCGCCTCTTTTAAGAGAGGTCTTTTACCAAAGAAAATGGCCAGCAGATAGTCAAGCGCTTTCTTCTTCTCTGTTTTTTCTCTTACTTCGGCAACTCCTTTATTTAGAGGTAGCGCAGAGGCCAGGGCTTTCTTATTTGCAAGGGTGCTACTCCATAATAGTTTATAAATAATAATTGGAGCTTCACGCTCATCATCTGTACAAAGGGGACCGTTGCAAAGGATTTCTAGAAGCATGGCGGAGTGAGCACCATGGATATCATACTCCCTTGCAAGGGTCTGCGATTTTTCTTTTAATTTGAAGTAGTAGCGCGGAAAAAACGCTTTTAATTCCGCAAATCCGCTATCGATCTCCTTCAATGTTTTTAGGGCATTAATATAGCCCTTTATCTCGGTTTTTTGCGCATCATGCAGCCCGTTCATCAGCTGAAAGAGGGCCATATTTTGCTCGTAAAGCTCCCTCTGGGCGATTAACGCGTGGTAAAATCTTTCATCCTCGCTTGTAAAAAAGGAAGAGTGGTCGGAGAAGTTCTGCTTTTGAGCCTGTCCCATTTTTTCTATGCCGGTTTTTCTTCTTTTTACTGCCGCCCACGCACCCATGGTTTTTCGCGTTGAGGTCGTTAAGGCAATCATATTCAAAGGGAAGCGAGTTGTAGTTGCGGTCTAGTGGATGCTCGGTTCTACTCTCTCTCTGCGAAGATCATCCCCTTTAGGTTTGGGCTGCTCTCTGAATTTTTTGTTATTTTTATTACATTAATTACATGTTCCGCATGTCATTATATTGTTATAATTAAACTATAATTTCAAATGTTATTGTCGCCGCGCACCATTAATGCAAGAGCCTCAACGAGAAACAAATTAAGTAAGAGGAAATAACAAGGATAGACAGGATGGGCAGGATAAGAAAAGGAGGATAGGTTTGTTTGTTACTTCAGAGTGGAACTCTATTTTTAACCTAACAGACTGTCTATTAAAATCTTATGATTTTTTTCTTATCCTGCCTATCCTTGTTATTTTCTCTTTCTTACTTATCTATGAGAGCGGCGGCGGCTTCGAGGTCGGCAACCCACAGGGCTGGGCGCTGCTTACTACCGACAAGCGATGCCGGGTAGGTGCTAGATGGGCCCAGCACTTTTAGGAGGATTTTACTTTTGGATGGGCCAATCAGATAGAAAATGGTGTGAGCTGCGCTATTGATGCACGGATAGGTGAGAGTCATGCGCATCTCTTTTTTTTGCGGAACAAAATTGGCTAGGACCAGCCGCGTTTTTTCGGTAAGGGCTGCAGTTTCTGGAAAAAGTGAGGCAGTGTGACCATCCTCGCCAACACCTAACATAATAAGATCTAGTTGTTTAGGTAATATTTTTTCGT
>JAYUZV010000063.1:0-2069 GCA_043751475.1 Chlamydiia bacterium | reverse complement strand
ATAGCAACTCCTCTGAAAAAAACGGAGAATTAGCGGGATACGCTTTAGGCAAACATGGCACCGATATTCTTGGCCAAAAGGAATACCAGACAATTACTTAGTCGTTATTAGTAAAGAAAGCGAGGGTGAGGGGGTGCGCTCGATTCTTGAGGATGTTGTAAAGGGAGAGGGAGATGATGACGGAGCGTGTTTATTATAGAGATACTTATCTTGCAGAATTGGAGGCAGTGGTTCTGAGGAGCGGAAGTGATGAGGTGGGCTTCTATTTTGTTCCGGATCGGACAATTTTTCATGCGCAAGGTGGTGGCCAGCCTGCAGATCCAGGTTTTGTGGATGTTGATGGACAAAAACATCGAGTGGTTAATTTACAAGAAGAAGGTGATGAGATTAAGCATTACATCGACCGGGTAATTTCTGGAAAAATCAGACTGACAATTGATTTAACAGAGCGCTCGCTTTTTGCCAAATTACATAGTGCAGGTCATCTGCTTGCCGGTGTTGTTAAAGAGCTCTACCCCGAACTTGAGGGTTATAGAGGTAATCACTTTCCAGGTGGGCAAGCCTTTGTTATGTTTAAGGGAAATACCCTACCAGAAAAAGACTCCTTCAAATTAGCAGTAGAAAATCGTCTTGCAGAGGTGATTGGAGAGGCAAGAGCCATTCACGTAAACAACGAGACCTCTCCACGACTTGTTCAGATTGAAGGATTTAGGGCCTATCCATGCGGCGGCACCCACGTTAAAAACACCGGCGAATTAACAAACCTTACCCTGCGCAGCATCAAAGCGCAAAAGGGTGAGCTTAAAGTGGGCTACGACATCACTTAAGGTAGAAAAATGAATGAGAAGACAAATCACAACGCAAAAAAAACCAATAAAGAGACAATTGCGGCTATGAACCTATCCCACTCCCCCTTCATTCCCAATCTATTTCCTGTTTTTTTACTTGTGAGTAAAAAATATTTGGAGTAGGTTCTCATTTCTTTCATGTTCATGAGGAAGAGAAGTGGTTGCTTACCTATTAGCCCTTACGGTTTTGTTCGGTACGGCTTTTGCTGCAGAGACGGTAAGAGAAGAGCTGGTTCCATCCACACCCGAACAGATCGCCGCATTGACAAGTGATGATTCCTACTTAATCGGCGGTATTATTTCGCCGCTCACCGGCCATCCCGTTTTGCACCAAATCGATTTTGTCGCAAAAGGCGCAGAAAACATCCCCATTCAGCGCACCTATATCTCGTCCTATATTCCGCAGACTTTTGTGCAGGCAAAGGTGAGCGCTGATTACGAGAAAAAACTGCTTTACAACCATCTTTTTACAAATTACAAGGGCTGGATTACCCACCCTCACATGCGCCTAGAAGTTTACACCAGTTCAAAGATCGTGCGGGTGCCAGATCCAAGCGGAGCCGTTCTTGAATTTAAGCTCTCCGGCAACAACGATTGCATCGCAACCCTAGTAGCAAGTCCTTTTATGCCTTTAACAACACAAGAGGCGAGCAGGTCTCAGGCAATTACGACCTGCGAGGCACCCGCCTCACCTACGGCTGGGATAAAATCACGGTGCGTGCAAGCGATGGTGTAGCCCGGATCTATGGTCGCAAAGGTATATCCTCCGCCTTTTGCAGCTCTTACTTTTTGGAAAAAGAGATTTTAGGCAATGGTAAAATAATCCGCTATATCCATGATGGCTACAACTTCTCGCGTATCGAGAGTTTAGATCCCACTGAACAGTATATTTACGCATCTGTCGACGTGCGAGGTGGCTACCAGGTTCCCCCCTCATTTTCTACCGCATCCGGACTGATTGCGGACTATACTCTTGAAAGAAAAGCCTTTCAATATCACGTCAAAGAGACCCTCGCTAAGAACTTTACCACCGAAGAGAGAGGAGTTGCCTCTACACCAGCTTTTATTACAGCCGCATCCACCACTGCTTATAAAGCCGAAAAATCGACCTATGACGAGCGTCTTTTGTTGACTGCTTTCTCCGGAAAAAGCGAGCTTTTTGAAGCTTCGTACGCATTTTTTGGTCGTAAAGAGCCCCACTATAAAGTCGCCACCCTTTCT
>JAYUZV010000062.1:0-4014 GCA_043751475.1 Chlamydiia bacterium | reverse complement strand
TTTTTCCTCTATCCAAATAAAGATTTTTTCTACCTCTCATCGTTTCACACATGGGCAGGAACCTTCTTGCCTGCTGGTATGAATGGCTTTGTGGCGATGGTTTCAAACTGGATGTTTACTATTTTCTACGTCATCTGCGAGCTCTGGTCGGTTCTAATTTTAACGGTTGTCTTTTGGGGTTTTGCCAACGATGTCACCGAAATTGCCGAGGCTAAGCGCGTCTACGGATTTTTTAATATCGGCTCTAATTTAGCGCCGATTGTCGGTGGTTATTTGGCCCTTTATGTCACCGATTTGGCGCCAATTCCGCTACTGCCGCACGGGATTGATGCTTGGGGTGAAACTCTAAATAAAATGGTACCGGTTATTGCACTGCTGGCACTCTCTTCTATGGGGCTGTTCTACTGGATTAATCGCAGAGTGCTGCCGAATAATCCTGCCCAGCAAGTAGCTAAGGTGGTGCTGAACAAGAAGAAAAAACTCTCTATTACCCAGAGTTTACTGCTTATTTCGCGCTCCAAATATCTACTGGCCCTCTCTGCCATTGTTATCGGATTTAGCATTGCCATTAACATGACAGATGTTCTCTGGAAAAGCCAGCTCAAGCTCCTCTTTCCAGACCCGTGCATGATGAATAACCACATGAATAAAATTACCATTGGCATCGGAACTATTGGCACCATTGGTGGATTGCTTTTCTTTGCGATGATTCGTCGCTTTGGATGGTCCTTTGTCGCCCTTTTAACCCCGATGGCGATGACCCTGATGGGTATTGGTTTTTTCACCTTCCTCTTTACCGGTAGCCACCTAGCCGGTTTTGCCTCGCTTTTTGGCGCCACACCCCTCATGCTGACTGTTTACTTCGGTTCGATGCAAAATTGTTTGAGCAAAGCGGGTAAATACTCTGTCTTTGATGCAACAAAAGAGATGGCCTTTCTGCCGCTGGATGCGGAAACGCGCATTCAGGGTAAGGCGGCAATTGATGGTCTTGGCTCAGGGATGGGCAAGTCTGGCGCTTCACTTATCTACCAGTTTTTCCTCATCACAGCTGGCTCTGTTGCCTACTCGATGCCCTATATCGCGGTTCTACTTGCGGTAGTCTTTGTGCTCTGGATAGCCTCTGTCCTATATGTGGGCCGCGGCTTCAAGAAAATGACCGAAACCACCCCCACCCCCGTTTCCATCTAAGCAAGATCAGCAGGATAGAAAAGGAAGAAAGAAAGGAAGAGGGTTTGCAGGATACAGGATGGGCAGGATAAGGCGAGGATAAGAAAAGAAAGAAAGGGTAGGGGATAAGGGGAGGATAAATGAAAAAACACGGTTTTTTCATTTATTCCTTGGATTTTGCTTCTCGCACAATCCCGCTCCTCCGGAGTGGTCTGCTTCTCTCCAAAGGCAGGACCATTTCTTACTTAAAATTTTATTTTTCTTTCTTATCCCTTTTTCTTATCCTAGCCTGATCCTGTTTATCCTGTATCCTGCAAATCTTCTTTCTTATCTTTCTTATCGTGCTGATCTTTGCTAGAGGGAGGGGTGGGTCATGGAGGAGGGAACGACAATGGCGTCGAAGCGCTCGGCCGAGAGATAGCCGAGGGAAAGGCAAGCTTCTTTCAGCGTGGTGCCCTCTTTATGCGCCTTTTTCGCAATTTCAGCCGCTTTGTCATACCCAATTGTAGGTGCAAGCGCTGTCACAAGCATCAGCGAGCGGTCCATGTCGTGCTCAATTTTCGTTCTATTTGCTTCTAGCTCTTTTATACAGTGGTTATTCAGCGAGTGGCAGCTGTCTGTCAAAAGTGTTAGTGAGTGCAGAAAGTTATGGATAATCACAGGCTTAAAAACATTCAGTTCAAAGTTGCCTTGTGATGCGGCAAAAGAGATTGCGCTATCATTGCCCATGACCTGAACTGCGACCATGGTAATCGCCTCGCATTGCGTCGGGTTGACCTTGCCTGGCATAATTGAGGATCCGGGCTCATTTTCTGGTAAAATTAGCTCGCCAAGGCCGCATCTGGGCCCTGAGCCCATCCAGCGCAGATCGTTGGCAATTTTCATTAAAGCGCAAGCAAGTGTTTTTAGGGCGCCACTTGCAAAAACAAGCGGCTCATGGCCGGTCAATGCTGCAAATTTATTGCTGGCAGATGTAAATGGGTAGCCGGTGAGCTCTGCAATTTTTTTAGCGACAGCCCCTGCAAAATCTGGATGAGAGTTAATGCCCGTACCAACGGCTGTTCCACCAAGTGCTAGCGGATATAGAAAGGGGAGCGCGCTTTCAATTGCACTAAGCGAGATATCTAGCTGCGCGACATAGCCAGAAAACTCTTGTGATAGGGTGAGTGGTGTCGCATCCATTAAGTGGGTTCTGCCCGTTTTAATAATCCCTTCAAATGCACCCATTTTTGCCGCGAGCCCTTCGCGCAGCGCGCGCACTGCTGGCAAGAGTTTCTCGCGCACTCCTTTTACAGCGGCAATGTGCATGGCGCTTGGAAAGGTGTCATTTGAAGATTGGCTCATGTTGACATCGTTATTTGGGTGAATCGGCTCTTTACTTCCCATAACCCCACCAGCCATTTCAATAGCGCGGTTAGAAATCACCTCATTGCAATTCATATTGGTCTGGGTACCGCTACCGGTCTGCCAGATGCTTAAGGGGAATTCGCCAAAGAGTTTTCCCGTAATAATCTCATCTGCGGCCTTGACAATGAGAGACATCTTATCATTTGGAAGTAGGTCAAGGTCGGAGTTGACCTGTGCCGCCCCTTTTTTTAAAATACCGAAAGCGATAATAAGCAAATCTGGCATCGTGTCATGTCCGATAGCAAAATATTTTAGGGAGCGCGCTGTTTGGGCGCCATAATAGCGGTTAGCTGGAACGGCCATTTCGCCCATGGTATCTTTTTCTATGCGTGTAGAATTGGCCACCTTTTTCTCCTATTTTGAGAATGCGTCTTTTAACTTATCAAGGACCTCTCCCGCCTTGTCGAGCGTTTCATTTGTCTTTTTGGGAAGATCGAAGTTGTTTTTGAAGGCTTCAATCTGTTTTTTTGCTGTGATAGTCACAAGCATTTTTCCAAGGACGCTATTCATGATCTGCCCAATCGGGGCTCCTTTATCTGTGCTGATATCGGTGAAGACCATTTCGCGAACAAGAGGCAGTTTTCCAATCTCTTTTTTATCGTGGCCGTAGAGAATTTCTGTCTGCAAATTTCTAATTACAAGGCGCTTAATTAGAACGTGCGGATTCTTTTTTGACTTGCTGATCTCTTGCTCTTCATTTGCGTTGCTCTTTCCGAGGTTGTCGACAATCTGCGGCCAATTTCCCTGGCCAATTCGGTTCACACTTTCAAATTGAAGGCCTAAGTAGACATCGTCAAGAGCGATCTCATCAATGACAATTCGCTCTTCTAGATAGGTGGTGATAGGAGCGCTGATGCGGATTTTTTCTGCAGTAAACGCTGCGGGCAGCTCCCTGTATTCTTTCGGGTTCCCGATTTCAAGACCATTTATGCTGATGGGGTTGAGAGATAGTGGGATCGCTCTTATCGAGATATTTACGCGCGTTTTTTTACTCATTATTGTTGAAAATTGTCCAGGCAGGATCACCCATCCGACAAGCAGGCCAATAAGGAGAAGAAAAAAGAGCCCTGTGCTTAGGGCAACAGCAATTGTCGCTATTTTTTTTGAAGGGGGGAGGTGCATAAGATTTTAAGCTCCGCGTTTAGATAGGAAAACCGTTGTGCTGATGAGAAGAAAAGGGAGGATGAAAAGCAGCAAAATACCCGATAGAACTAGGTAAAGGGCTGAGCCGCTGCGCTTTGCACGTAGTTCTTTTTTCTGTTGAAAATGGATGGTTTCACTTTTAAGAGGTGAAATGGTGTAACTGGTTTTAGATATTTCGCTTTGACACAGCTCGACTTGCGCGCTTGCCAGCTGCTTGTTGAGCAGCGCGATTTCGCGTTTAAGAGTATCTATCTCTATATCGCTATTTTTCTGCTCAGCTACTAAAGAGCTTGTGGC
>JAYUZV010000061.1:0-2332 GCA_043751475.1 Chlamydiia bacterium | reverse complement strand
AGGATAAATTTTTTATATTTAAATAACCATTTTTTCTAATCTTATTTCTTTTCTTATCCTAGCCTGATCCTGCCCATCCTGTATCCTGCTAATCTTCTTCCTTTCTTTTTTCTTTGTATCCGTGGTGATCTGTGTCAACTTTACGAAAATGAGGAAGGACGGGGGCTTAAGCAGCGGAAGGTTTTTCCTTTGCGGGGTTTTCTGCTTCAGTTTTCGCTAGTGCACTCGTTTCATCGTATCGCTTCTTATATTCTGACTCAGCTGTAAATGCGCAGAAAGTAGAGGCGGTTTTGTTGGCTGTATCGAAAAGGAAGATAGGAACACCTAAGAAGTGAGCAGTACTAAGAGCCCATTCATCTTTTGTTTTTGAGTTGATTTTTTCTGCTAGAATCTGGTCTACAGAGAGTTTATTGAACTGGTAGATCTCATCAAATTGCCTTGTCTCGGTTGGTTTTTCAAGGATTTGTAAGCAATATTTTTCTCTGCAATAGTGAATGACTTGCTCTTGTTGTATCAAGAGAATTGTCCTTACAATAGCGCCCATTTTAGCTTGAATGGTGTTCCTTTTGATTAGATCTTGCTCAGCTAATAACTCCCCTTCAGTTTTTTTCAGTTCAAAATTTTTGGCGACTTCAGCTTTGCATAGCTCTGTAAACTGTTCTCTTGCATCGTTGAAGTAGTAGGCAAGTCTCTTTTTCTGCTCCTCTGTTAAAATGGTGCCTTTTCCGTTGAATTCGGTTGGGAGGGGGCCTTCTGTGCCGACTGTTTTTACAATAACGCGCTCTTGCTGAATGAGCGCAGCGCGGTTATTGATTTTTCCTTGGATGGCGCCAAGAATTTTCCCGCCGACAAATAGGGTAAGGGCAATAGCACAAAGGGCTAAAATGATGTGCGGAGTAGTTGTCAGGCTAGGTAAAAGGAAAACAAGAGCATAAGGAATTGCTAATACCAGAAGGGTAAAAAGAACAAATTTAACAATTTGTAAACACTTTTGGGTAATGGCCGCGCACCTCAGGGTCGATGTTGGAACAGGGTCTAGAATTGAGTTGCGGGTGGCGCTGGAGGCGGCTTCTAAGGACATAGATAAAGTTCCTCTAAATTAATTGTAAATCGAATGAGATAATAGTTGAAGATCAATTAAAAGTAAATCAAAAGTGCGACTTCTATTGATTGGCGCTCGCTTTTGGAAGGAGATGGGGTGTGAAAAATTATTTTTGGGCGCGCATGATGGAGGCTACAGCCTCTTGCTTCATTTTTAGATAGAGGCTGGCAAGGCCATTTGATCTCCCGGGTGAGAGGTTTGTGGTTATCCCCATTTCGGCAAGAAAGGCCGGTGGGTATTTTAAAATAGTTTCCGCGCTCTCACCCGAGTAGATAAGAACCAGTAGTGCCCCGATTCCCTTTGAGATAAGCGCGTCAGAGGCGATGGTAAAAAAAAGTTTATCACCCTCCTTGCGGCATAATAGGAACATCTGGCTTTGGCAGCCAATCACCCGCCGTTCTTCGCTCTGCTCTGTAGGTGGCAAGGAGGGTAGGGTGCGGCCAAGCTCAATCAGGGTCTCGTAGATCTGCTCTGGAAAGAGATCTTTGAAATTCAGATGGGCGATTTTATTTTCTAATTTCTGTGGGGTGTTATCCATAACTTGACCACTACTCTACTTTACTAAGGATTCTTCGGTCAAGAGATGATCAGTCAGCGGTTGACATTAAACACTTATCGTGGTTAATTGCTGACTTAAGAAAATAGATAGAGAGATCACTTAAAGAATGGCAAAAGAAGCTGTAATCCTAGTAGACGGTGTTATCGTAGAGGCCTTTCCAGGGGACCAATTTCAGGTCAGCTGTACGGTGGGAAAAGAGGGGAAGCAGCACTTCGTTCGAGCCCATCTTTCTGGGAAAATTAGAAAAAACAGTATTAAAGTGATCGCAGGCGACAAGGTTACAGTCGAGCTCACTCCCTACGACATGACTAAAGGGCGTATCGTCTTCAGAGAGAGATAGCCCCCGTTTTAGATCTTAACTTTTATCTCAAGTCTATTTTTTCGCAGCTGAGGGTTGACGTTAACTTCAAATAATGGTTAACTAGGCCCTGAAAAAAGAGCGCGCTGCTCTTTGCCTCGAGAGCCTTTTGGTTTAAAAGGTTAAGCTGCGGCGAGAAAAAAACTCAAAATCTCTTGTGTTTATTTAAAGAGGTGATTACGATGGGATGCTCATGTGTGAGTTAACTATTAGTGTAATCGGGAGTCTCTAGGCGCATGTTGCTGCAGGGTGTTTTGGACAGTTTAGATGTGCCCAGATGGCTCAGTTGGTAGAGCGTTTCCATGGTAAGGAA
>JAYUZV010000060.1:0-20772 GCA_043751475.1 Chlamydiia bacterium | reverse complement strand
TGCATTCGGAGCATGTAAAACAGGTATATATTCAATTGAGCTTCCACGATCAGGAAGCTCTAGAAAATCCCCTGCAAATTCTTTGGAAAAGAGCTGGTTTAATGCTTCAACAAGTGATTTATCTGAGCGGTAATTGGTCTGTAAAAGTGCGCGCCTCTCCTCGCCAATTTGCGCAGCCGCTTCGAGATAGGTATAGAGGTCAGCTTTCCGAAAGGCGTAAATCGACTGTTTAGGGTCTCCCACTAAATAGAGAGCCCTAAGAGGTTCTCCTTCTAAAAAGAGCCTAGTAAACAACTCCCATTGCACCTTGTCTGTATCTTGAAATTCATCAATAACGACAGCGAGATATAGTCCTTTAACACGGCTTAAAAAAAGAGGGTTTTCAAGACTATCGCGCATCTTTTTTAAGAGATCATCAGGAGAAAATAGACTTTTATGCTGCGGCTCGCTTTTCCATTTTTTTAAAAAAGCAGAGGCAATAGCAGAGGCTATGTAGAGGGGGTCTGTCGCCCTTTCAATCAAATGTAAAACAGCTTTACATGAATCATTCCAAAACAGGGGATAGTTAAGGTTTTCAGGGGGCCATTTTGCCCTAACCATCCGGTTATTCTCGTGCATTTTAGACAAGAAAAAAGGCTGGTCTTGCAAAAGTTTGCAAAAATCACTCTCAGCGCAACTTCCAGTTGAAAGAATTTTTGCCAGCCATTCAGCTTGAGTGCGAAAATGGGCCTGTCCCATCTGCTTATAACATTTCGATAACTTCTCAAAATCCTCTAGAAATAACTCCTTATCAATTGCCTGATGAGCACTTATCTCTTCAGTTCTTTTTTTAAACTGTGCAAAAATTTCAGCAAAAGAAAGTCCATCTTCTAATCCATTTTTAGCTAGCTTTGCAATTCCTTGAATAAGCAGCTCTTTATCGTTGCGGTAGGAGCCTAGTAAAATTTCAATCTGCTCAACAGGAAATTCGCTGCCTGAAAGGCTCGCATAGAGATAGTCATAAACTGCCCTAAGAAAAACGGTGTCGTATGATGTAGAGTCTGGATCTGAAATTTCAAAGTCAAGCCCAGCCTCAAAAGCAAAGCGCGATAGCATCTGATAACAAAATCCATGGATAGTAAAAATCTGTGCATCTTCAAAAAGAGCAATCGCTCCATTAATTTGACGCGTAGCTAATTCAAGGCGCTCTTCTCCACCCTCAAAAATTTCTAAAAGATAGTCAATGTTTGTCTCTCTTTTTTGTAGATCCGCAGCGATCTTTTGTAAATTCTGATAAATACGCTGCTTAAGTTCTCGCGTGGCAGCTCTTGTAAAGGTGACAATCAAAATATTTTCAAGCGGAATAAGCTGCTGCTCATTTAATATAAGCCGAATAATAGCGTGCTCAATTGAGAAAGTTTTACCTGTCCCCGCAGAGGCCTCTAAAAAGTGGTATCCGAGAGGAGACTCTGCTCTATCTAGAAGATTAAACACTCTCATCCAATCACCCCATCAAAAAGATCGCAATTAAAAAGCGAAAGATCTCTTTTTTTCCAAGAAGCGTAGGCCTCACTTGCAGGATAGAGCGCTCCACTTTCGATTACCCATTCGAAATAGGGGTCGCTATAGGGAAGGTTCTTTTTTGCGAAAGGAGAGCGGGAGCTCTCTTTAAAAAAATCGTTAATTAAAAAAGGGTGTAAAGGTGAGATCGCTTCCTTACAAAGATCGTGATAACGAATAAGATCAGTTAATAATTCTTCGCTATTTTTGCAGATAAAACGCTTTTTTTCACCACTTTTTAATAAGTAGACGCTCTTTCCCTTATACTCATTTGGAAGGGCAGAAAGATGGTAAACCAGAAGGAGAGGTAAGATCCGCAGATGATCTTTTAACTCACTGTCCGCATGGAAAATAATTCCATCCGCAGTTAAATGAGTAATTGAACCGATAATAGGCGGGAGGCCTTTTATCTGAATTGCTGGAAGGTTCCAGTCGCCATTTTCCGCCCTTTCTGGTAATAAGCAGCGGGTGGAAAAAGTCGCTGAAAAGGTGGAGCCCTCATCGATTCCAAAATTTGAATAGATAAGACGCATACTCTCCGCCTCTTCCAATAGCCTCTCCGAAGTAAATTTAAGAAAAGAGCCTTCCGGAAGAGTGCCCCTTTTTTTTGCACGAGCAAGGACGCTCTCTACAGGATGAAGGAGTGCCTCTTGTTTTAATTTATGCATTTCAAGCGGAGATAAAAGTAGATTTCCACGCTTTCTCTCCATCTGCTCATCGCGCTGTAAAAAAAGACCAAGTCCTTCATTACAATAGAATTGCAATGGGTCTCGCATAAGCTTTACAAGGTTTTTAATTTCTATATTTAAAGAGGAGATTTTTACCTCTTCTGGGCAAATAAAAGGAAAATGAGGAGGCCCTACTTTTTCAAGATTCCGCTTTAAAAGCGCTTCATAATAGGGAAGTGATGCACTTTGAAAATCGCTCTCTTTTTTATAGTAGCGCGCGTCAAAAGGTAGTATAGAGTGTTTAATTGTAGGGGGAGGATTTTCTACTCTTTCAGAAATTGTGGACAAGAGCTCTTGTATTAGTCGGGAGGGCATTTGCTCTTTACCATCTTGAGCCGAGAGATAGAGGTAACTAAAAATAAGCATTTCGCGCGCGTGTGATAGAAGTTCTAAAAAGAGTGAGCGATCTTGATCTCCAATAGATGGCTTATTACTCATTTCACATAACGGCGAGATAGACTTACTGCGCGGAAGCGTCGATTCATCTGCACCTAGTAGCCAGATCATTTTTGCAGGATGAATATTTCCGGGAGTAAAGGAGCGAAAAGAGAGGCCATAGGCCGAATGTGCACTCTCTTTTTGATTAAATAGTAAATCGAGCAGATGAGCAAATGATGAAAATGGTACTTTCGATTCTTCTGGTAGCGACCACTTAAAATTAGAAAAAAGTTTACTCTCCAATGCTTCTTTTCCAAAATGGGAGCAGACAAGCTCTTTAAACCAGACGCTCCATCCTTGCGCGCTGAGAAGGTGATTTTCAAGGATAGGCAAAAAATCTTTTTTTACCTGCCTATAAAGGGCAATAAGCAGACCAAGAGATTCTGCGTTGCTCATCTCAACACCTGCCACAGGAAGGGGAAGATCCTCTTCACAGCCCTGTTCACTTATCGCCAGGCCCCAAAGAAGCCTGCGAATTCCATCATCCCAGGTGCCCGATTCAAGCAGCATTTCATCGGTTTTTAAAATCTGCTTCTTATGACTTAAATTAATGCCCCATGAGATATTGCCCATTTCAAGGAGCTTTTGAAAAGTGCGGAGCTGAGATTCGCTTATTTGATGCACTTTCATGAAGAGTGGATTTGAAAGAAGACGGATAAAATAAGTCACCTCAAAACGTTCTTCGGGCAGCCCTAGAAAAAGCTTTATTCCTGCAATTAAATCATCAGTAGTGCGCAGCCCCTGGATCTGATAGCTTATCTCTGATCCGCCGAAGACCATCTTAATATAAGGGGCGTATTGGTCGATATCGGGCGCATAGACCACTATTTGACTAATCGGAATTTCTCCCGTTACAACTACATCATAGAGCACTTCAACCTCGCGCAAAAGAGATGGAGTGGCGTGTAATTGAATCGAGAGATCTCGCTCGGGATTGGCTACTTTTCCGGCCTGTGGGGCTAGTTCTAACAGGTCATTTTGCAGGATAGCAAGAGCAGACCGACCGCTTGATTTAAGAAAGTAGTCTTCGCTTTCAGTTGAGTAGTCAATAAGAAGATCTCGCTGCTCTCGCAATAACTTCCCCCAATTGCCGAGTAGCCGATTTTCTACTTCTAAATAGCTCTGTTTATGCTCTTTTTTTATCTTCGCAAGACGCAATTCAAGCGCAAGAGCTTCGCGCTCTGTAAAAAGGTCTCCCCAATAGTGGTTAGACGGAGAAAAAGCGTAGTGGTAGTGGTTGAATTGAGAGAAAAAATGGTGGTAGATAGGTGAGAGGTGTGCGCAGTGAAAAAGGGCTATTGTTTCCGGGTAACTCGCCTTTTTTTGCAGCTCTAAAATGGGATAACTAAACCTACTATCAGCGTAGATATATTTCCATAAACTCTGCTGCCACCCCTCCTTTTTTAACCAAGCTTCTAAAGACTCATGCGAGTAGATCCCGTATTCAAGAAAGATAAGGGCAATCTTATCGCTAATTGAAGCCACTTTGCAAAAAGATATCTCACCATCTTCTAAAATATACTCTTGAATAGGCGAAAAATTGCTCTCCTTATAATGTTTAATTAATTCTTCCTGGATAAGAAGAAAGAGCTCTGCGCGCCCTAAAATTTTCGGTGACCGTGTCATTCCAGATGCGGTAAAAAGATGGGCACAGGCAGCATCCGGTGTTAACATTTGGACGCCCATCACAAGAGCTTTTTTCTCTATCCACTGCTCGGTTAAAAACCTCTTAATTTCAAGCGATGGGACAATTACAAGACGCTTTGCAAATGGAGAGGCTCCTGCATCAAAGAGCTGGCTGTGCAAAAGAGCTGCTAGTGTTTCAAGCGAGTTACTCTCGATCAGGTGATTCTTTTTTTCTCTGTCCATGACGCTATTCTAATCAATTAGGAAATGGAGAAGAAGCAAAAAAAAGAGCCACCCTGAAAGCAGCTCTTTTAAGTCTATATAAATAGGCTTAGAAAGTGTAGACAAGCTCCACTTCATACTGAGAGTAAGTATGGGCGGGGCCAATTTTATTATCAAGCCTTGTTGAATTCATATAACTCTGAGTCAGCGCAAGCATATCAGAGAGAAGAATATCAAATTTTACTGAAAGACCGCGGTAATTTCCATTTCCAACAGCGGTAGCTTGTGTTTTAACAGTAGGACCGGTTCCATCCAAGTTCTCTGTATAAAACCCTTCTTTAGCTGCATTACCAAGTTTAATACCAAAAACATCAAAGCTCGGTACGGCTTGAGCCGAGAGCCACTGGTAGTTAACATCAGCACTCCAGTCCCACTTCTTACGTAGTTGTCCAACAGAAACACCCCCATAAGCGCCCCAATTGGATTTCTTTCCACCTGTCTGTAAAACCCCTTCCGCCTTGTGGTTGACAAGTCCAGATCCATAGATTACAACAACTTTTTTTAACATCGAAGGAGTGAAGCGATAGCCCAAAATTCCCTGAGAGATCAGAAATTGGAATGTCTGCGTTTTCACAAATGGTGGAGCAGGTTCCGGTTCTTTAAATGTTTCTTGAGATGTTGGATAATTTTTCAAAGCCCAGTCGATCAGAGAGTATTTGACGTAGAAGCCAGAACCACCAATATTGAGCAGTCCTGTTTCGCCAACAAGCCCGTAGTGGTCTCTTCTTTCGTCAACAACAAAAGCACCTGCATGGACGTAAAAGTCACCCATTTTTGTATGCGCTCCATCGTATTTAAGCAAAACTCCATCAAAGTTAGAACTAAACTGGAGCTGAGAGTCAAAAATGGAAAATAATGCATTACGCCCTATTTCAGCATCGAGCGAAAAAGCGTCATGTTTAATGAGGCGCGCACCGACCAGCGCTCTCTCTAAGTTGAGCTTCTCTCCACCACCACTAAATACACCGGCATTGTTATCAAATTCTAACTTGATTGAGGCCCAGCTTCTGTCAGCCCGATAGTCGAACATTAAATTCACTTCAACATCGTACCCACGAGCAGGAAATTTCCCGCCCACACGGCGCACTTCTGCGCCATTTTTCTTCTCGGATGTCGCCTGAAACTCAGCACGCACCTGACCACTAATAGCAAGAGAACCTCCGAGCTCTTTTACAGTCACCTGACGCTTTAAATTCATCCATTCACGCAATGCCTGCATGTCGTTCTTATCCGCATCTGAAGGATCGGCAAAAGCGCTTGGAATAAACCCTGTTAGCGCTAACGTGGCTAAAGATAAACGGAATGGTCTTTTCATGTTTTTGATCATATGCCTAGTAACTCCGCTTTCGTGTAAATAAGAGGTGAGTATAGACACCGGGCGCAATTATTGTAAATTGGGAGCTACTTTTTTTCTTAAAAGCGCATCCGATATTCATAGGGCCGTGTGAAAATTTTCCACTGCTCATTTGGTTTACCCGTTAAAAGATGGCGATGACTACTCATCGGATAGCCAACCATCCCGCACTCATCAAAGCGCCACATCTCGATCCGCTCACTTCCGCTATTGTAAATGAAAGCAAAGAGGTTTTCTGGCCAGTTAGTATCGGCGAAAAAGAGGGGGAAGGGGGGGGCTAATAACAACCTCTCAGCCCTCGTGCGTAAATACAGAAAAAGACCAGGAATAAGTGCACCTTTTGCAATGAGTATGACTGCTGCTGCCAGTTCTAATAAGTCGCGAAAACTCATTAAATAAGCCCCAATCTCTGGGAGAGCATTAACTGTTTCTTGAACGCCCATGTCTTCCAGCAAATCAGAGATCTTACCTTTCCATCCATACCCTGAATGGAGAGGAAGTGTCTGCATAAGAAAACTATCGACAATAGCCTCCCGCTCATCAAATGAGCGGTTTTGTATTTTTGCACCCAGCTCCAGAAGCATCTGCCGCATCTTCTGAAAAGAGACCCCTTCGCGGTGAACCATCCTCGCATAATAGGGCACTTCATAAAAATAGTTGCCGCATCTTTTTAAGAACTCACTAAAAATAAACTCCTGTTCTTTTTCACTAAAAAAGAGAGTTTTATAAAACTGTTCGGCGGGTTGAATAAGAGACTCTTTTAAAAGCGTATATGTATACGTGGAACTTAAGGTAAGCTTTGTAAGCCGATCAATTTCCGGCAAAATAGCAAATGCATGCACAGCCGAGGTAAGCAGAATACGCGAAGAGATCGCCTTCTCTCTTACTTTTTTAAGGAGATCAATTAACATAATTGCCAGCTCAAGCTCATTTTCTGGCGCTATTTTTTCGTAAAATAAAGGAGATGATTTTCTAAAATAAGCTTGCAAAAGGTGGCCAATTGTCCCGCCTGAAATACTCGCCCACGGCAAACGCCCTTTACCGCCCAATCTTTGAATGCTGCTCTCCAAAAAACCAGAAGAGCGAACCTTTTCAATAATTTGATTTAAAATTTTCCCATAATCGAGATAAACTCCCTCCTCGTTAAGAGCGCTTTCTATTTCTCTTTCTGTAAGACGAAAAAAATCGATTAAAAAATCGCAATACTGTTCGCCATTTTCTACTAGACTCCAGGTGGTAGGATCTCGCCTTCCTCGCTTATAGATAAGTCGAAATCCAGCTGGTCTATCTTCAAAGACCCCCTCGCCCTCGCTCTCTATATAAAGTTCAGGATCGTAGACCTCCTGAAAAAAATCCTGAAATTTCTCGCAATAGATAGCTCCAATTAGCTCGGGAAGATCGCGATAATATTTTATCTTATTAAATGCCTCATTATATTGATCGGCGCACTGTTTAAGATAGTAGGTGCGACTCTGTTCTTCTCCGGAAGCACGACTCTCATCAATGCCGGCTCTTCCATTTGAAGCAATAAAGGTCTCTAGCTGTAAGCGCGCCACTTCATACTGATCTTTTAACATCTCAAGACTTTTCTCGGAGTCCTCAAGAAGCCTTCTTTGCTCTTCAACAAGCAGTGATCCAAGACCATCTATTTCTCGCGGATGAAGACCAAGTCCTTTGTAGAGGTTCCAATCGACAAATTCCATTTTGCTTTCGGCAAGCGAGGCAAGTGAGTACTCCCATGTTTTTAAAAGGGGATGAAAGAGGAGAGATTTTGCCAGATCGGATGCCTTTGTAGCGCGTATTTCCGTTTGGAAAGTGGAATCATTAACTTGAGAAGAGAAACCTTTTTCATTAATAGGTGCCCCTTCAAAAAAAAGATATTTTATAAATTGCGATAGGTTAATTGTTTTTTGCTTTTCTAAGCATAGAAGAAGTTTATTGCGCAGCCACTCGCAGCGCTGATTAAACTCCATATTAACTGGAAAGAGCTCTTCGCAGGCAATATGAAGAACTGGAGAGAATTGAACTCCCTTGTCAAAATTGACATGCGTCAATAAATTTCCAAGACTGCCTCTTTTTGGACTAATTGGAACAGAATATTCTACACCCTCAATAACCCTGGTTATGCGTCCGGTATAGAGGAGATTAAAAAAATCAACCAGCATTTCGAGGGGCTGCTCATCTTGAATCAAAATAGCAGGTGCCGTAGCAAAACAAGAACCTACATCTTGGTGAAGTGGTGTGAGTAGTGCCGAGAGAATCGCACGGCGTAAAAGAGGAAGTGTCAGAGATGTTGAAAGGGGTGATCTGCTCTCATTGAGAATAATCTCCTCAGCAAAACGACTGCCAAGAGGAAGTGTGAAAGTAAGCAGAGTATTAAGAAGGGGGCTGTTTTCCTCTAATAATCTTTTTAACTGCTTGAGTAGATGGGCGTGAATATGGCCATCTGAAAACCCTCTGGGATAGGGAATGTTTCCATGTTTTTCAAGCTGTGTAATTAACTCAGCCAAGCGGTCTGAGAGAAAATGACCACTATTATCAATTAAAAATGTTGCGATTTTTTCCGGACGACTACGGGCGCGCAGCAGATAGCCGGAGTGAATGCCCGACAGATCACACCTCTTCGAAAGAGAGAATTCTTCTTTTAAATTAAAAAGTTTGGAAATAAAATCATTTTGCTTTTGAATAAAAGATTCAAAAACCTCTTCATAAAAATCGGGTGATCCAAAACTCTCTTTGATATGCCGCTCTAATTCCAAAAAAGCTCCTTCAACCTACCCTAATTCAGATATTAACCGATGGGGTGCTATCTGGAATCTCACTAAACCGATCAAAAACTGGCTGTATTTCACTCTTTAAAAAAGCTTCAACTTGAGTTTTTGCCATGCCAATTAAGTGGTTGGAATCGACGCTATCAAAAAAATCATCTCCGTAAATTGCAAGAGCTCTATCTTTAGAAAGTTTTTCGACCAGTTTTTTGCCGTTGCCAGCACTCTCGAAAGCGTACTGCTTGAGTAGGGCGTGGGTCTGTTGCCTATCTCCTCCTGCTTTTACAGCTTTCATTAAAATCGTTTCAAGCGAAAGAAAAGAGATCTGCTCTTCAAGGTTTTCTGCAATTTTCTCACTATTGATTGTCAACGATTTACTAATCGCAATTAAAAGCTCTAAAAGACTATCTGCGGCAAGAAAAGCTTCCGGAAGATAGAGTCGTCTATTTGCTGAATCATCAAGAGATCGCTCGAGCCACTGAGTGGCGTGTGTGTAGGCTGCATTCTCATCTAACGAGATCAGATAACGAGCAATTCCGCAAAGGCGCTCTGACCTAGCCGGATTTCTCTTGTGCGGCATTGCTGAGGAACCAATTTGAGTTACAAGCCTCTCTTCAAAAACCTCTCCTACATGCGCGAGCAATCTCAAATCTGTTCCAAATTTATGGGCCGATGTGGCTAGTCCCTTAAGAACAGCAAGAAGTCTAACGTCTTGCTTGCGCGTATACGTTTGACTTGCCAGTGGAAAGAGAGATTTAAATCCCATATCCGATGCGATCAGTTGTTCTAGCTGAACCACCTTTGCGCTATTTCCGTCAAAGAGTTCTAAAAAGGACGCCTGGGTCCCGGTTGCTCCTTTTGCTCCTAAAAATTGGAGCGAATCGATCATTCGATTTAAATCGTGAAAATCATAGAGAAAATCTTGCAGCCAGAGTGCGATACGCTTTCCGACTGTAACGGGCTGGGCGGGTTGAAAATGGGTCCAGCCAAGTGTTGGTACACCGGCATATTTAGACGCCACTCCAGCAAGAATTCTAACAAGTGTAATAAATTTTTTCTGTAAAAGACCCAGGGCATCTCTAATTTGAACAAGATCGCCATTGTCGGTCAAAAAAGTAGAGGTAGCGCCAAGATGAATAATCCCTTTCGCTTTTGGACACTGCTTCCCGAAAGCCAAAATATGAGCCATTACATCGTGACGCGTCAAAGTTTCCATTTCACTTGCTAGGGAAAAATCGATTTTATGAATAGCGCTCTCCATCTCAGCAATCTGTTCATCTGTAATCTTGAGTCCCAGTTTTTTCTGCACTTTTGCAAGAGCAACCCAAAGAGAGCGCCAAGTTGAATATTTCTTCTGCTCCGAAAACAGATAGCTCATTTCAGCGCTAGCATAGCGCGTACTGAGAGCAGATACATACTCGTTGTGACTAGACATCGATTTCAACACCTGTTTTACTGATCATCTGGCGTATTTCTGCGATTAGCTTTCCAATTATTTTACGCTGATTAATGGTCGGCTTAAACTCCTCTTTTTTTATTTGGATGCGTACCTTTGAAAGGATACCAATTAACTGATTCCCTGAATCTTGTATTCTCCCATCGTGAATCGGAAGAGGAAAATAGTTTCGAATCATCTGCAAGATTTCTTGCTTTTTCTCGCCCTTATAATTCCGCACAATAAGCTCTTTCTTTTCTCGCTCACCATCACGGCTAGCAAGCGCATAAACCGCTTGTCTTGGCATTTCATCTAACTTGTTTTGGAGCTCTTTTGGTAAAAGAGATTGAAATTCATAATATTGCAAAAAATTATAAGGCGTCTGGCGGTTGCCATAGGTGGTGACAAGCCACGCAGTAAAAGCACCTTCGCGACACTTTTTTAGAATTCCTTGAGCCCGCTTAATTCTCTCTCCATGCATGATGATAGCTTGGTTATTAATCGCCTTAATTTCTGAAGAGATTTCTAAAAGACTTTTTAAATCCTCCTCATCTGGCGTGCTCTCCGAAAATTCCTGAAAAATCAGCTCAATTTTTTCCTGTTCTTGAATAGTTAATGTGGCAATCCCAAACATTCCTGCATAATTTTTTAAGCTCCCTACTTCTTGTGCCTTAGGTTTTTTCTCTCCACGCAAGGAGTTTGAAATAATATCGCCAAGAGATCTTTTAAAAGAGAGTTCTGCCATAAAAAGTCCGTTTTATATTGTGTTAACTTTCGAAATTTAATTTATTCAATTTGTTTGTGTATAATATGATGTTAATGAACGATCGGCCCTTTCTCTTTCAATCGTTTCAATAAAATTAGCCAGTGTGATCTCTCCATGAACCATATTATCACGGGTTCTCAATGCCACTGTCTGATTTGCAATTTCGCTATCTCCAATTGTCAACATGTAATTAATCTTTAACATTTGGGCACTGCGCACTTTTTTTCCGATCGATTCGCTATCCTCATCGACATCGCACTCAAATCCGAGATTGCGCAAAGTTTTGGCAATCTCCTTTGCATAGGGAACGTGTCTATCGGCAACAGTCATCAGACGCACCTGTCTTGGGCTAAGCCAAAGAGGGAACTTTCCTGCGAAGTGCTCAATTAATTGACCAAAAAAGCGCTCCATTGAGCCAAAAATAGCTCTATGAACCATAACGGGTACTTTGAGAGAACCATCCTTATCGACATATTTCAAAGCGAATCTCTCTGGAAGAGACATATCTAGCTGTACAGTCCCGCACTGCCACGATCTTCCGAGAGCATCTTGAATATGGATATCAATTTTTGGTCCATAGAATGCACCATCGCCTTCATTGATTTTATAGGGGGATCCCCACTTATCAAGCGCTCCTTGAATCCCCTTTGTTGCAGCTCGCCACTGCTCATCTGTTCCAACAGAATTTTCAGGTCTTGTCGACAGTTCAAAACGATATTTAATTCCAAAAAGATCATAAGTTTTTTGGACGAGTTTAAGCACATTAAGAATTTCTTCTTCAATTTGCTCTGGTGTCATAAAAATATGGGCGTCATCTTGGTGAAATCCCCGAACGCGGAAAAGTCCGCTGATAGCGCCCGAAGATTCGTGCCTGTGGACATGGCCAAATTCTGCAAGACGTAGAGGAAATTCACGATAACTGTGATTTGTCGATTTATAGTAGAGCATACATCCGGGACAGTTCATCGGCTTGATGGCAAAATCGCGCTCTTCAATAGAAAAGGCGTACATATTCTCTCTGTAATTTGTCCAGTGACCAGAAGTTTCCCACAGTTCTCGACTCATTAATTGTGGAGTTTTAATCTCCTCATAATCAGCTGCGCGATGCATCTCTCTCCAAGCATCAAGTAATCTATTCCAAACAATCATTCCCTTCGGAAGGATAAATGGAATACCCGGAGCCTGTTCCATCAGCATAAAAAGCCCCAGCTCTGGCCCTAATTTTCGGTGATCGCGTTTTTTTGCTTCCTCAAGAAGATATAGATACTCTTTTAACTGGGCTTTATCAGGAAACGAAATGCCATAAATACGGGTTAACATTTCGCGGCTCTGATCACCTCTCCAATAGGCGCCCGAAACCTTTAAAAGTTTAAAGGCTTTAATTTTACCGATATTAGGCAGATGGGGACCGCGACAGAGATCAAAAAAATCTCCCTGTTCATATCCCGTAATTTCACCCTCAAACTCGCTAATCAACTCGCACTTATAGTGACTGCTTTTAAATCTTGCAAAAGCCTCTTCTTTATCGCGAAACAGATAGCGCTTCGGCTTAAAATTCTCTTTTAAAATGGCTTCTATCTCTTTTTCAATTTTGGGAAAATCTTGTTCGCTAATTGTAAGGTCTGCAAAATCGTAGTAAAACCCATCTCTTTCAAGTGCTGGACCAATTGTCGGTTTAGCGTTTGGATAGAGTCTAAGAATGGCTTGCGCAAGAACGTGTGCAGAGGAGTGCCAAAAAAGCTCACGCCCCTCAGAATCAGTGAAGTTATAGAAATGAACCTGATCCCCGTCTCGCAATTCACTATCAAAATCGGTTATCACTCCATTCAACCCAGCAGCAACAGCAATACCTGGATCAAAAAGTTTTAAGTGTGCAGCAAGTTCTCGAATAGTCGCCTGATCGTTAAGCTCACACTCTTTTTTATCTACAAAAACTTTCATTCTTCTTCTCCTACTTATTAATCGCTGATATCTCAGCTAACGCCGCAGCAATTAATTCACAATTTTTTTTAGATGGCCCTGTCATCGGTAGTCGGTAGTAGGGCGAGCAGCCACCCATCAGACTCAGCGCATATTTAATTCCTATTGGGTTTACCTCACAAAAAATAGCGCGAATCAGGGGTAAAACCTGCTTATATAAAGTTCTTGCAGCAATAAAGTCTCCTTTGCGAGCTAAATCTACTATCTCTCTCCATAGACGGGGAATAATATTTGCAATGACAGAGATTACACCGACTCCGCCCATGCTTACAAGTGGAATAGTTGAGGTGTCATCCCCTGCAAAAACAGCCTTTTCTGAGAACAGTGCAAAATAAGTAGAAAAATGGATATCACAAGAAGCATCTTTAAGAGCAACCACACCATCAAGAGCCATAATTTGACTCATCAAATCAAACGAGAATTTTTGTATGGTCCGTGCAGGATTGTGATAGACAATAAGAGGTAAACCCAAATCGCTTAAAGCTTTATAATGAAGAAAAACTCCCTCATCAGAGGGTTTATTATAGTAAGGAGAGATAATAAGGGCGGCGCTTGCACCCAAATCTTTGGCGCGTCTTGTTGCCAATACGCTCTTCTCTGTAGAATTAAAGCCCGTACCCATAATAATAGGAACTCTGCCATCCGCGGTTTTAATAGCCGATATTAGAAGTAGATCTCGCTCATCATCCTCTATTGTAGGAGATTCTCCCGTGGTTCCGCAGATAACGATACCCTCTGTTCCCTCTTCAATCTGCCAATTTACTAGCCTCTCAAAAGTTGGAATATCTATACGACCATTCTCAGTAAATGGGGTGATAAGGGCGACAATTGAACCGGAAAAAATGGCTGCCATAGCTTCTATTAAAAAAGTCAATGAATCAAAGATAGTAAACTTTGCCAAAAAAGAGAAGCCCTTATACCGAAATAGCCGATGATTTTGCTTTGTGCTAAAATTCATCGCCCCATTCAAAATCTCTTGCTTGCTTATACAAAGGCCCATCTCGCTTACTCACCACCTCAGTGAGTAGCCCTTTATTACTACAACAGACAAATTCACACACCCCGCTTCTCTTTTTAGGGTGACGCAAAATGCGTCTTGTTCCAGAAGAGGCGGTGGGAGTTTTACTTACGACAACGTACGCGAACTTTTCATCTTCAAAGCCGAGATCACCGCTCTTTAAAAACCGATGAATTTTTGTCCTTGATAAGCGCGCTGAAAAATGACACCAATCTTCTCCGCTTATCGGACACTCATTATCGTGTGTACAAGGAGCCACCACGTGTCCACCGCGTTTTATCATCCAATCTCTAAAATATCTAATAAGTGCAAATCCAGCAGGGGTTCCTGGTTCAACCAAGATGATTCCCTTTTTTGCAGATTCAAAAGCTCTCTCGAAAATTTTCTCGCGCATAGTTTCTGGTATTTCGCTCAGAGAATAAGAGAGAACAACTAAATCGTGGGATTCAAATTTCTCATGTAAAAAATCCCCGCAAATAAAATTGATCGGGGAAATGAGAACTTTATCGGTTAGTTTTTTACTCCACGCCTGCATCTCCCTATCTTTTTCAATCAGGGTCGCCTTTTTTAGCAAAGGGAAAAATGGAGCTGCGGCTAAAAGGGCGCTTCCCGGCCCAGAACCGATATCCAGAAAACTCTCACTCAAATGTAAATCGCTTTTACATTTGATAATAGAAAAAATCTTCTCTAAAACTGCGCAGGTCGCCGGAAAACGACAGAGAAGATAAGCTAGACGGTGCTCCTCTTTAGAAAAATGGGTTAAGCTCTTATTTTTATAATGGAATGTCAGCGCATCTGCCGCGCATTTCAACCTACTCAGAGGAATTTTTTCGGCCTCTGCAAGAATAAGATCAATCGGAAAAGAGTCTGCCACAAAAAGTCCTTAGGGATATAAAAAGTTGTTTAGGTATAATAGAGGAACTCCCCCTATAATTACAGGTATAAAATAGTGGTTTGTGTTATAACTTCTTTCATGAAAAAGAGTTTTATTCTCCTCGCCTGCTCCCTATGCCTAGTTCTTAATGCATCCTTACCGGAATTGCAGAACGCACCGGAAGAAAAAATACTCAGCTTAAATAGCTCAGCACCAGTTTCTGTGGTCATGAAAAGACTTTCTACTCTTTTTGATGTGAAAATATTAGTTGAGGTTGGCCCTAAATACCGCGATGTTACAACAAATGCTCTCCGGATTTTCGATGAGATATTCACAATCGAAACAGATCATATGAATTTTTTAAAAACAGAGAGGCAATTTAAAACAAAGCGAACTGTTCACTGTTATGAGGGAGAAACAGCAGAAGTTCTCGGAAAAATTCTACCGATCATTCAGGGGAAAATTTTATTCTGGATTGATGGGCGTGAACAGAGCAGTATTGAAACAATTGAAAAAAATTTAAAGTCTATTTTAGCTTCTGATCAGAAAAACAGTGTTATTTTAATTAGTCACATACACTCTCTTTTTGACAATCAATCAAAGAACAATCCGATGCTTTCTTTTGCAGAAATTGTAAAAATACAAATGCCAAATTACGTATTTTATATCGCAGGAGACTATGCGATTGCTTATCCAAAATCAACGGGTATTTCACCCTCGCCTCTTGTTGAAGCATGCACTGAAAGTGCACTTTTTCAAAAAACTAATTTAGCAGCCGAAAAGGTAATTGCAGCTGAAAAGATCATCGTTAACGCGATAAATAAAGAAGAGATTCTATTTTCCGACAATACTCAAAATTCGCCCAAAAGAGCGATCTGGGAAGGTCTTGCCAACCTTGAAAATAGAGATTACGCAAAGGCTTCCCTAGAATTTCACAGCGCGCTTGCTGCAGGAGAAGATCACTGGCGAGTTTACTGGTACATTGCACTTGCAGAATTTAAAAGACGCAACTACCAGCAAGCAAAAAAAGCTCTGGCACATGTACGCCTTAGTGCTCCTGATTTTGAAGATGGCAAGCAGATGGAGCGGGATTTACTAGATAAGTAGAGGTTTCTGCTCCACACCACTCTATTTTTTTTTCTCCCCAAGAATCGAGAATTTCATTGGTCTTAGAAAAATGACGGCATCCAAAAAAACCCGAATAAGCCGAAAAGGGTGAGGGGTGAGGAGCTTTTAAGATAGCATAATTTCCAGAGGTGTGCTTAAGAAATTTTTCACACTTTTCATTTGCAAATCTTCCCCATAATAGAAAAACAACAGGCTTTTCTCGCTCTGCCAAAACTTTAATGATCCCATCTGTAAAATGCTCCCATCCCCTCCCCTGATGAGAGCCTGGCTTTCCTTTAGAAACCGTGAGGGTCGCATTTAAAAGAAGAACTCCTTGTCTGGCAAGATAGTGAAGGGAACCGCTTTGCGGAGCCTTAATTCCCAAGTCGCTCTCGATCTCTTTAAAAATATTCTTTAGCGATGGGGGAATAGCCACGGTTTCAGGAACACTAAAGCTCAGGCCACAAGCCTGTAAAGGGCCGTGATAAGGATCTTGTCCGACAATGACTACCCGGACATCATTGAAAGATGTGCATGCAAGCGCTTCAAAAATAAGATCTTCCGGTGGATAAATAGTCTCTCTTCCGCTCTGCTCTTGAATAAAGGAAGAGAGATTTTGCATAATTGCTTTATCTAGAACAGGAATTAAAATGTCTCTCCAATTTTCGGGTATCTTTGGTTTAAAATCCATTTTACTCCTCTTAATAAGGGTCAAAGTTGACAAAAAGCTAGCGTTAAATATACCCTTAAATTCATTTTTTCTCTCTCTTCTTATTTCGAAGAGATATTTTAACTGGGCGTAGCGCAGACTGGTAGCGCGTTAGCATGGGGTGCTAAAGGTCGGAGGTTCAAATCCTCTCGCTCAGATTTTCCATTTCTCAGCACAACAATTCATATCTTTTTTCTGTTCATAGCTCGGTCATAACTCGGTAGATAAGTCGAAATAAGGTAGGGCGATTTTGTCGATAACCCAGTTCCTGATGATAACCCGAGGGTTTTAAACTTTAGATCGACAGGTTTTAAACAGCTTGCTGCCATAGACAAAATAGCCCTATTATAAACAGTTCCACACAGGCAGAAGAAGAAGAGTATTATAACTTTAAAAGAAAGAATTCTTCTCTCTTGCATTGTGGAAGATTGAGGTGCACGCTCTTTTCTTGTCATTTCTGATATAGATGGAGTAGAATCTAAAATCTATGGAAAAGATGCTTGTTCAACACCTCATCGCAATTTCAAACTGTCCTTTTATTAAGATATTTGAGGGCGTGGCCTACCCATGGGAAGCAATTTCTGGTATATCAAGCTTCTTTGAAAATTTCTCGGAGTTTAAAATCCTAAGCCCTATTGATAAGGGGGTTATTCTTCTTAATAAGTCTCAAATTTATATCGGTAGAAATGTGATTGTTGAACCCGGTGCCTTTATTAAGGGACCCGTTTTCATCGGTGATGGAAGTGTGATTCGTCACGGCGCTTATATCCGCCCTAAAAGTTTAATTGGTGATGGCGTATTAGTCGGCCACGGAAGTGAAATTAAACACTCTATTTTAATGAATGGGGCGAAAGCCGCTCACTTTAATTATGTTGGCGATTCTATCATCGGTTCCAATGTTAACTTAGGAGCCGGCGTTATCTGTGCAAACCTTCGACATGACCGAAGAAATGTAAAAGTGTGTGGAAAAGAGAGCTCTATGAAAAAACTTGGTGCCATTATTGGCGACTGCGCCCAAATTGGGTGTAATTGTGTTATTAATCCGGGCTGTCTTATTGCTAAAGGAGTCGCATGCGCACCACTTACTGCTCTCTCCGGTTTTATCGATGGAGAAAATAAGGAATGAATCAGCTTTTGGGCGATATAGATCTATCTCATTATTTTGTTTATAAAGAGCGATTTGAGAGAGATCTTGCAAAGAGCATCGAACGTTTATCTCCTAAAAATCGTCTCCGCGATGCGTGTGAATATGCTCTTATGAGTGGTGGAAAAAGATTGCGAGCTGTTTTGATATTAATGATAGCAGATGCTATTGCTGAAAAAAGTGGCGTTCATCTCGATGTAGGCCCGGTAGCACTGTCATCCGAATATTCTCATACAGCTTCTTTAATTGTAGATGACCTTCCCTGTATGGATGATGAAAGTGAAAGGCGCGATAAACCTTGTACCCATCTTGTTTTCGGTGAAACGGTTACACTTTTAGCAAGTTATGCTTTAATCACAAATGGATTTGAGAAAATTCATGAAAATTATGAGTTGATGCTTCAATCACCAAAACCATACTGTGATAGAGCTGCAGAAGTTTGCGCTAATTTATTAAAAATAACAAGTTCTTGCTCTGGGATTTTAGGCGCCACTGGCGGGCAATTTATCGATATCTTTCCAGAAAATTTTGGGATAGATGGTATTTTCGACTTGATCTATAAAAAAACGGTGACCCTTTTCGAGTCTGCGTTTACCGCTGGCTGGCTTTTTGGTGGTGGAGACCCATCTCTATTGGGTGATGTGAAAAAGGGCGCTTACCACTTTGGTATGGCCTTTCAAATTGCAGATGATATTGGCGATATCGAGCAGGATAGGAAATCAAAGTCGGCAACAAATATTGCGATTGTTTTGGGTACTACCAAAGCTTGCGCCCTTTATAGATCAAAAATCGATCTCGCGCTTGAATCGATACAGAGTTTGGGGATTGCTTCACCAGCTATTATTTCTGTATTTCAGATGGTTGAAAAAATGGCTGAATCAAACATAAAAAAAGCCCTTGTTTAAAGGGCTTTTTTCATCTCTTTATAAATACATTTTTAGACAAGTAGCTCGCTCTCTTCAATAGCTTCTTCAGCTGGATCTGATTCTGGGAGTTTTGCTGCTTTTGCGCTTATTTTTTCTTTCAATTTTTCAATGATTTTATTTTCAATCTCATCGGCCATTTTTGTGTTTTTCTTTAGTTCACCGCAAGCCGCCTCTTTTCCTTGTCCTAAACGGTTAGCTCCGTACGCAAACCAGGAACCTTTTTTCTCGATGATGTTCTGCTCAACACCTAAATCGACGATGGCTGAAATGCGCGAGATTCCCTCATTAAAATAGATATCAAATTCAGCAGACTGGAAGGGTGCGGCCATCTTGTTTTTTACAACTTTGACCTTAACTCTGTTTCCGATATCCATATTATCTGAATTTTTAATCGCTCCAATTCTTCTAATATCTAAACGTACAGATGAGTAGAATTTAAGAGCACGTCCTCCTGTTGTTGTTTCAGGATTTCCAAACATCACCCCAATTTTTTCGCGGATCTGGTTAATGAAAACGGCACATGTTTTGCTTTTTGCAAGAGCGGATGTTAATTTTCTTAATGCCTGTGACATCATACGCGCTTGTAGCCCCATATGACTATCTCCAATATCGCCATCTAGTTCACTTTTTGGAACAAGGGCGGCAACAGAGTCAATGACAATTACATCGATAGCTCCAGATCTGGCAAGCATTTCTGCGATGTTTAGGGCTTCCTCGCCAGAATCGGGCTGCGAAATAAGGAGGTCATCGATATTGACACCAATTTTAGCCGCATAACCTGGATCTAAGGCGTGTTCAGCATCGATATAAGCGGCTACACCACCATTTTTCTGAACGTTTGCCACAATGTGTGTGGCAAGAGTTGTTTTACCGGATGATTCTGGGCCGTAGATTTCAACAACGCGACCCCTTGGAACTCCGCCGATACCCAGGGCGAGATCGAGAGCGATAGAACCGGTTTTAATGACTTCGATTTCATTTGCGGCATGTTTCACGCCGAGACTCATAATTGAACCTGCACCAAACTGTTTTTCAATTTGTGCAATTGCAAGGTCTAATGCTTTTTTTCTTGCTTGGACTTCTGGCTGTGCCATCTGATTTCCTCGGACATAAAGTTGATTTTATATTCAGAGTGTCTCTCGAGAGGGCCTTCTCGTCAAGAGGAAATTACTAAGCTTTTTCAAAATGGTGATAGTCAATACGCCCTTCAAATGATCCTCCCCAAATCCAACCGCGCTTTGTAAAAGCAATGACAGCAGCACTGTTTGGAAGAATGATTCCTTTGTGGCTATTGGAGCGATTCAAAAAGGATTTCCCACTTTTGGGAAGAATTGTGCTCTCTTTAATATAGGGGTTTTGTATCGGATTGATATCGATAGCAAGGCCGTAGCTATGTTTCGATAATTGGTCTGGAAAAGTGATGTTAGCCCTGTAACAGAAGCCGTATGAATTATTCGATTCCATTGAAAGAGCATCATTACCACCGAAATAGTCAATAAGGTTCATCCTCTCAATCGGAAATCGAGCATCAAACAGCTCCTGAAAAATTTCAATAACCTCCTCTGCAATAGAATGATGAACCACCATTTCCCCCTGGTGAATTTTATCATCAAACCCGTAATAAGAGAGTGTTAAAAATGCGAGAGCATCTAGATTCACTGGTGAGAGTTCATTAAAAGAGTTGGCTTTAATTAAAGGTTTTAAGGATTCTGGAATTTCGCTCCATTTTCCGATAAAATTATTCATGGTTTATTCCTTATACCATCTGCGAAACTTAGCTCCGCACTCGTTTATCAAATTGACTTGTTCTAGTAGGGGTAAAAGTCGAACACCAAAGCGTTCATGAGCTTCAATAGTCATCCCATCCGCTATCATAATAATTACATGACCCTTCCAGACAATCAGATCAAGGGGTCTTAGATCTGAAAAAGCAATTTCATCTCCGAATTGATAGAGCTCTGAGGTATTTCGCGGGGTATAGCCAACTGTAACAAAGTATAGAAGACCAGAACAATCAACCCCCGAAAATGTCCAGCGGGTTTTTTCTATTGGAGTGAGGGTTCTTTCGGGGGGGTAAT
>JAYUZV010000059.1:0-9252 GCA_043751475.1 Chlamydiia bacterium | reverse complement strand
GGCCGATTATATCGTTGAAACCTCCATAGGCCATATTCGAGACCTTCCCAAAAAAGGATTTGGCATCGATCTAGAAGCGCTATCGAAGGGCGAGTGCGACCCAGAATATATCATCATTCCAGACAAGACAAAGGTGGTTGCCACCATCAAAGAAAAAGCAAAAAAAGCCGATGTGATATATCTCGCATCTGACCCCGATAGAGAAGGAGAGGCAATTGCGTGGCACATTGCAGAAATCTTGTTAAAAGACGAGAAATTGAAAAAAGGCGAAAAATCAAAGCTCAAGATTAAACGCATCACATTTAATGCTCTGACTAAATCCGCTGTCGAAGAGGCTCTACTTAATCCAACCGAAATTAATCAGCCGCGTGTTGATGCGCAGCAAGCGCGCAGACTGCTTGACCGTATTGTTGGCTATAAGCTCTCGCCTATTGTCAACAATAAAGTTATTAGACGCACAAAGGGGACAAACTCGATATCAGCTGGTCGCGTTCAATCTGTTGCGCTTAAACTTGTTGTTGATAGAGAAAAAGAGATTGAGGCGTTTGACCCCCAAGAGTATTGGAACCTAAATCCCATCCTCGAAACTGTGAAGGAGAAAACTCCCTTTCAAACACTGCTCTATTTAGTTGATGGGAAACGTGCCGTAAAACCTCAAGATAGTGATAAGCCAAATTCAATTGTAATTTCGAACGAAAAATTGGCGTCTGAGATCGAGCAAAAGCTTAAAAAAGCGAAGTTCAAAACAGGCGCAATTGAGAAGAGCCAAAAAAATAGCTTTCCTGTTGCACCATTTATTACCTCTACCCTTCAGCAAGAAGCGTGGCGCTACTATAAGTTCGATTCAAAACGAACGATGCGTATTGCACAATCTCTCTATGAAGGGATTAATCTGGGTGATGGGCCTGAGGGTCTGATTACTTATATGCGTACAGATTCCGTCAGGATTTCACCCGAAGGGCTCGATAGCGCAAGAAAGTATATCACCGAGACCTTCCCGCCTGAATATCTACCTGAAAAAGCGCGCTTTTTTAAACAGAAAAAAGCCTCGCAAGATGCCCACGAAGCAATTAGACCTGTCTATATCAATAAACAGCGCTCGCCTGAAGCGATGGCAAAACATTTAGACGATGAGCAGCAAAAACTCTATGCACTGATCTGGCGCCGCTTTATTGCCTCTCAAATGAGTCCAGCTGTTTACGATCAAATTGCTGCTCTTATTGAAACTGATGAAAATGGACTACAGCTGCGGGCAACCGGTTCAACCCTAAAATTCCCCGGATTTCTTGCCATTTACCAAGAAAAAAATGACCTCTCCGATGATGAAGAGAAAGAAAAAATGCTTCCATTTTTGGAAGAAGGACAACCCCTTAAACTGCGCAGCTTAACACCTGAACAGAGCTTTACACGCCCTCCACCACGCTTTACAGAAGCTTCACTTATTAAAGAGTTGGAAGCGAGTGGAATTGGTCGTCCCTCAACCTATACTGCAATTATGACAAAAATTCAGGGTCGCGAATTTACCACAAAAGAAAAAGGAACTCTAAAACCAACTCCACTAGGTATGGCAACCGCTGATTTTCTTACAGTGAATTTTCCGATGATCATGAATCGCGATTTTACAGTCGATATGGAAGAGGCCCTCGACGGAATTGAGGAAGAAAAAGTTGAGTGGAAACCTCTGATGAAGGAGTTCTACAAAAGTTTTGAACCCGAACTCGATAAAGCAGTAGATGCGCAAGTACCGAAAGTCTCCACTAAAACTCTATGCCCCAAATGTGGAAAGGCCAAATTAGAAAAGACTTGGTCTAAAGATAAGCGTAAATACTTTCTCGGCTGCAGCAGCTACCCAGAGTGCGATTATACAATTGATGAGGGGGTGCAGCAGCTAGATAAAGATGATTACGACCCCAATTTTAATTGGGAGCAGAGCTGTCCTTTATGTGGCGGTGAAATGTTATTGCGCGTTGGTAAATTTGGTCCTTTCCTCACCTGTTCCAAATACCCAGAGTGCAAAAAAACAGTCAATATTCCAAAAGCGGGCGAGCAGCCTATCGATGCAGGAACTACTCCATGCCCCGCTATTGGCTGCGTTGGAACCATTACAGCCAAACGCTCGATGCGCGGTATTTTTTATGGCTGCTCGAACTATCCAAATTGCGATGTTGCCGGCCCAGACTTAGAAATTATTAAAACAAAATATGTAGACCACCCAGTTGCTGCTTATATCAAAGCTGAAAGAAAAGGGAAGATGATTCTCTATAAACTCTCACCGGCCTTGCAAGATGTTGTTAGCGAAAAAAAGGCGACAAGACCCGAGTTGACATCGAAAATCTGGAAATATATCCGCGAGCACAATCTTCAGAACCCCAAAAATAAGCGAGAGATTATTTTAGATGAAAAACTCTCTCTAGTTTTTAGTACAAACGAGACCCCTCGAAAAGCAGGCTCAACCATTACGATGTTTGAGATTGCAAAACTTATCTCGCATAACCTGGGCAGGTAATTTAGGCTTATTCCAGAATCCGCAGCTGCTCAAAATGGCGCAGTAAATTGCGCTGTTTAGCAGCCTCTTCAAAGTCGAGCTCTAGCGCTGCACTTTTCATTTTCTGTTTATGCTCAGCAATTTTTTCTTCTAATATACGTGCTGTTAGTGGCTTCTCTGCATAAGGGATTTCTCTATCAGCTTCGGCGGATTCAACAATAAGAGTAGAAACCTCTTCTAAAAACTCTCGTTTGGTGGTTGTTGGAGTAATGTTATGCGTTGCATTATAGCACTTTTGAACTTCTCGTCTCTTCTCTGTAATAGCCCTCGCTCTTTCAATTGACTTTGTAATCTTATCTGCATACATAATCACGCGTCCTTTTGTATTACGCGCAGCGCGTCCGCACGTTTGAATGAGCGCTGTTTCACTACGCAGAAAACCCTCTTTGTCCGCATCGAGTATAGCAACAAGCGACACCTCTGGGATGTCGAGCCCCTCACGCAAGAGATTAATTCCAACAAGGACATCAAATAGCCCTTTTCGCAGATCATTAATAATCTGAATACGCTCTAAGGTTTCGATATCCGAATGGAGATATTTTGCTTTAATACCTGCTTCAAGCAAGTATTTAGAGAGCTCCTCACTTAGTTTCTTAGTCAACGTTGTTACAAGAACCCGACCGCCTGCAAAAACATTTTTTTGGATCTCATTAATGCAGTCGTCGATCTGGCCATCAGCTGGCCTGATCTCAATTTCCGGATCAAGCAGACCAGTCGGTCTAATAATTTGCTCAATAATTTCACCACCAGCTTCGTTAATTTCAAATGGAGCTGGGGTTGCCGAAACATAGATCACCTGAGGAATTTTTTCATAAAATTCTTCGAATTTAAGTGGACGGTTATCAAAAGCAGACGGAAGACGAAAGCCAAAGGAGACAAGGGACTCTTTTCTTGCACGATCTCCATTATACATCGCATGTACTTGCGGAATTGTCTGGTGGGATTCATCGATAAAGAAAAGAAAATCTTTTGGAAAATAATCGAGTAAGCAAGGGGGTGTCTCTCCAGCTTTTCTATCGCTGAAATGGCGCGAGTAGTTTTCAATCCCCTTACAAAAGCCAATTTCACGAATCATTTCAATATCATGGCTTGTGCGCTGCTGCAATCTCTGCCACTCAACCAGTTTATCGTGTGCTTTCAGCTCAGCAAGGCGCTCTTTCAGCTCCATCCTAATAGTTGTTAGGGCCCCCTCTTTTACATCGTCTGGGGTAACGTGGTGAGATCCTGGGAAGATGCCGACATGGTCTAAGCTCTGCCTTTTTTTACAAGTCAACGGATCTATTTCACTAATCGCTTCAATATCGTCGCCAAAAAGTTCAATACGGTAGGCGAGCTGTTCATCATAAGCAGGCATAATCTCAATAGAATCTCCACGAACGCGAAAGCTACCGCGCGACAACTCTAAATCATTTCTTTCATAACGCATAGAGATCAGATGGTGGAGAAGTTCCTCTCTTTTCTTTTGCGCGCCAACCTGCAAATCGAGCTTCATCTTCGCATAATATTCAGGCAGACCAAGACCGTAAATACAGGAGACAGATGAGACAATAATTACATCTTTCCGCTCTATTAACGAGCGCGTTGCCGAAAGGCGCATACGGTCGATCTGATCATTAATTGCCAAATCTTTTTCGATATAGGTATCGGTTCTCGCGATATAGGCTTCCGGCTGGTAGTAGTCGTAGTAGGAGACGAAATATTCAACCGCGTTATTTGGAAAGAAAGCTTTAAATTCTTGATAGAGCTGTGCTGCCAGGGTCTTATTGTGCGCTAAAATTAGAGCCGGCTTACCGCAGGCAGCAATCACATTTGCCATACTAAAGGTTTTACCAGATCCGGTAACCCCTAAAAGAACCTGTGCTTGCTTACCTTCTTTAACACCTCGTACCAATTTTTCAATTGCAGCTGGTTGGTCACCTGCCTGCTTAAATGGAGCAATAAGTTCAAATTTTTTCATGAGTAATGGTCAGATGGTTTTAAGAAAGGAGAGGTGAAGCATATTTCCCAATTCGAAAAGAAAAATAAGCAGTGCAAATAGAAAGATAAAGCTAAGCATAGCCTTTTCTCCAAAAACACGATAAGTAGATTCTGCTTTATCGACGTAGCGCATTTTCCAAACCATAAAAACAGGAAGGGCTCCAAAAAGAATAACTGCGCAAATACCTCCCGCAAAGCTTAATGCCTGGTAGAAGAGATAGGGGTTAATCAAAGAGCAGATAAGCGGAGGGGCGAGCGTTAACAGGCAGAGAAGGGCATTTTCGCGGTGGCTCTCTTGGCTACCTCTTGATTTGATTTGAATCCAATCGGCTAAAAAATGAACCATTCCAAGAGCTTGAGCTAAAAATGATGTTAACAGAGCAACAAAAGCAAATCCTTGGGCAAAGAGAGTTAGCAGGGGCGATTTAATAATTCCCGATAGGGCCTGGGTAGCTTGTCGATTATTTTTTAACGTCTCAATGATTCCATCTCTTCCGTGAACAGGTAGAACACCAAGCACAACGATAATCCAAAAAAGGTAGAAAAGTAAAACAGCTCCGCTACCTAAAAAAATGGCTCGTTTAACGCGTCTGATATCGCCACCTAAATACTCCATTAAGACGGGATTCATATTTTGAAAACCGAACGAGATTACTAAAATAGGAAAGGCTGCAAGCGCGTAAATGGGCTGGTAATGAAGCAAAAGTTTAGGATTAAAATGGGAAAAAGCAAGCACAATTAACCCTACAAAGGAGAGCACTTTTACACCCATTAAAAATCGGTTGAAATAGTCAACAATCTGCTTGCCAAAATAGATAAGTACACCAAAGAGAAGGGTAAAAAAAACAGATCCAAGCGCAACTGAAATTCTTTTTCCCAAAATGGAGTGAATAATCTCACCGCTACCGGAAACGTAGGCCACTAGTAGGGAATAGAAGAGGAATAGATAAATAATTCCGGTAAAAACTTTTGCCCTATTTCCAAGTGTCCGACGAGAGAGTGTGACAATATTTGCCTTCACAGAGGATGCGGCCATAACCTCAACCAGCAGCAACGAAGTGTAGGTCATAAAACCCCAAGCTAAAAAAAGAAGAAGCAGAGATAGGAAAAATCCGCACCTGCCCAGTAGAATAGGCAAACCGAGCATACCAGCCCCAATGCAGCTTGCTGTAATCAGCAATGCCCCGCCAAAGACACTTCCTTTTTGCAAGCTCATCTACCAGCTCCCTGCTTTTCACGCGCTCGCGCATGTGATTTTGTCTCCTGATTTAGCCGTCCAAGCTCATATCCATCGAAGTCGACAAACTTAAAAAACCTCTTAAATACTGGGAATCGATCGACAACTTGTTTAGCCATCTCCTGTGCAATTAGTCGGTAAGTTGAGTGGCCCTGTGGGGTGCTGCGCAATTCGCACATCCACTGTAAAGCCCGTAAATTAACCCTAAAATACCAGCGAATATTGTAGGCCATAGGCACAATATATTGCGCCTCTGCACGAAGCTCAGGAAGATCAGAAACAAGCTGGTCATACGCCTCTTTTGCTTTATCGAGTGCCGCACAATACTCCGCGCGCATTTCGGGATCTGAGAGTTCGTGGGGGATGTAATAGCCGTGATCGCAACTCAGAAGCTGTCTCTCTTGAGTCATAATGCGGTGGCGCTGTAAATCTCGATAACAGCCAAAATCGGCCAAAATTTCAAAGGTGAATTCAGCATGCTCAAGCGCACGCGGAGATTTGTGCCGACGTCCCTCTCTTGCTGAACAGCCTGCCTCTAAAATAGAGTCAAGTTCAAGATCTGGAAGCTGTTTGCAATACTCTAACAACTCAGCAAGACTACAGTTTGAATCTGCAAATAGCATAGCAGCGGCAACCCTAGCCGGCGCGTCACGATCACAATCGATCAGGTGAGCGCCTGGTCCATTCCCTTCTTTATCGGCGCTCATTTCAGCAAGAATCGCCTCATGCTTAGCCACCTGTTGCTTAATTTCACTTCCCATTGCCTCATGAAACTTAGAAAAAGATTCCTGGTTATGGTGTGAAGGGTCGGCTCTGCGCACAAAAGAGGGTATAACCTTCGATAGCTCCTCCATAGATTTACGACCAATTTCTCTCATTTCGAATAAAGGATGAATAGTGAGATTACGTATCAAATATTCATAAAAACGACCATTTCCAAAAACTCCAACATTAGTAAGGGCGCTTGCAGGTAATAAACCTCTGAGAGCGTCACACACTTTTGCGCGAACGGCTGCTTTATAAGCCCCTTCAATCATATCACCGGTAAGAGGGTGGTTCTCCTCGATTTTTTTTGTCAGACGCACCTTAAGCGCTGTATAAGTATCAAAAAGGTGGTTGCATGTTGCGAGGTAGAGCGTGTCGCGATTGCTCGCTGTCAAAATAGGTTCTCTGTAAAAGAGATACTCTCCACCCACTTTCTGATCGAAGTATATATAGCGAGTTGACTTCTCGAGAGGCGATCCTCCAATCCGTCTATCTTCTATCGCTTTTGCTGCCAACATAGAGATATTTTCTGCTGCTAAATGAGCGCCACCGAGCTCTCCAATTGAATCGTCCCCATAACCGTCTAAAATTCTGTCGTAAAAGCTCTGCGCTTTTTTAATAGCCGCAAGTTGTGAGCTCCCCTCGCCACTACCACCCTCAGCAGCGATTAAATCAAACTGACTTTCCCTGCTCTCATCATTAATAAATTCTTTTAAAAGAAGTTCTCTAAGCCCCAAAACAGAGCGTGAATAGCGTGAAAAAAGTGCTCCTTTAATAACCTCCGGTAAATTGCGCAAAACAAAGATATCATCTTTGGTGTTTGTCACAAATCTGCTAAGCAATTTGCTCTCTTCTTCGTCTGTCCTCATTTTGACCTCAAATTTATCCGCTGATTAAAGCAAGAATCTCATATGTGAGCAGGAGATTCAAGCAAAAAAAATAAAAAGAGAGTAGGGTTATATCAATATTACTTGAATATAGAGGAGAGCCGGATGATCCCCACACGCCCAAGGCGCAACCGCAAATCGGCTGCCATTAGAAATCTGTGCAAAGAAAATGTGCTTCTTTCATCCGATCTAATTATGCCCTATTTTCTTCTCCCAGGAGAGGGGAAAGAAGAGGCCATTGCAAGTTTTTCGGGTATTAAAAGATTATCCATCGATAATATCGTTAAATCGGCCTCTATTTTACACCAAAAAGGGATGCAAGCCCTCGCTATTTTCCCCGTAGTTGACCGCGCCGATAAAGATGAAAAGGCGAGTGCTGCACTCGATGAAAAAAGCGCCCTTATTAAAGCCATTTCTATTCTAAAAAAAGAAGTGCCAAATCTTCTCGTTATTACAGATATTGCCCTCGATCCTTTCACAGTCCACGGCCATGATGGGGTACTTGATAAAACAGGTTACGTTGATAACGATGAAACATTAAAAATTTTGGCGAAAATGGCTGTTTTACACGCTCAGCACGGCGCTGATTTTGTCGCTCCCAGTGCAACAATGGATGGAAGGGTTGAGACATTGCGCAGCTCTCTTGATCTAGCCGGTTTTTACAATACCGGTATTATCTCCTATACAGCTAAATATGCCTCATGCCTCTACTCTCCATTCCGAGATGCCGTGGGTTCTGGTTTAAAAACGGGTAATAAATTGACCTATCAGCTGAGTCCCGCAAATAGCGGTGAAGCGCTCCGAGAGGCACTAATTGACAGTGCGGCCGGAGCAGATGTTTTAATGGTAAAGCCAGCCCTTTACTACCTCGATATTATTGCTAAAATCAAAGAAATTTCCAATCTACCTATCGCTGCTTATCATGTCAGCGGCGAGTATGCAATTATTGTGGCCGCTCATGAAAAGGGGCTGGTCGATGCGCGAAGAGCCTTTATTGAGGGGTTGACCAGCATTAAACGCGCCGGGGCCTCGATGATCTTTTCTTACGCAACCGAAGAGCTTATTCTATCTTCTAACGGCGCTCTTCTCGAATAGTGGTGTAAAGCCGCTTACCGGTTTTACCTCTGGCACCAGAATCGCGCAACCAGATCGATGCTGATGGCGCAATTTTTTTGCGACTCGATTTATATAGAAAAAAGTCAAGCGGGATAGAAAAAGAGATTCCTTTCTCCCTATAAACCATATTATTAACTAAATCTCTTGCATCGGTAACCGTATACCAAACACCAATAGAAAACCCATTATCAAAGTAGCGCTCTAATTCAAATCGCGCACCATTATCTTTTGCTAAAAATTGTCCAATTGAAACCTTACAATCGATCTGCATAATGGGCATAAAATAGTAGAGATCTAAAAAACATTGATAGGCTGTAAAAGGGCGAAAAACTTCTTTTTTATCCTGAAGAATTCTCACCTTATTTTGAAACCCAAATCCGTCATAGGACCGTTTTTTAAGCAGAGCAAATTCAACACCAGCAGCAAGTCTAGATCCTACCGGATACCACAAATATTCAAGGGATCCGCCTGCATAGGCGGGCTCAAAAAAACCGACTGCACCCCTACCAAAACTATTTGCACCTAGGTATTGACTGCGTTGAATATAAGCTTTTTCAATCATACCCCCTGGATTACCGTAATATTTAAGTGTATCTGTACGGACGGTAAATAGTTGTGAGGCATTTTTTTCGTTTGCAGCAGCTAAGTTAGCAAGACTACCAACGATGGGATAACTGTAGGTAAAATCAAAAAATAGCCGATTCCAAAGAGTGCCACTTACCCCC
>JAYUZV010000058.1:0-10229 GCA_043751475.1 Chlamydiia bacterium | reverse complement strand
CGCTAAGGCGTTTTCTTCAATATTTACTTCTGCCACCATCCGGTGAATCTGATTTGCAGGGATGGGTAGCGTAGAAAAACCGCTATCCATCGCCATTTTATAGTTGCTATTGGGGTGGTCTGGTGAAACGGCGCGCTCGTCACCAAAAAAAATATGGACCTTTGTCCAGTCGAGCTGCTCTTTGTAGGGAGAGCTTGTCAGCAGCTGGTAGATCGCCTTCGGCGTCGATCCGCCAGCAAGGGCCAGGGTAAAGGCACCACGCTGTCTAATGGCCTGCCCCGCAATTTCGATGATCTGCTCTGCAGCAAAACGGACGGTAGCCTCTGCATCACCTGGAATAAGTAATTTTTTGGTTGCATCAACGGATATTTCTTGGACCACTTTACAGATCTCTCCACTTTTTGCCATCGGCTGCAACCATATCATTTGCACTATCTGGTCCCCAGCTGCCAGCAAAGTAGGGGTCGATCTCCTTCGCCGACCAGTGGTTTAATATTGGGGTAATTAATTTCCACGAGGCAAGAACCTCATCTTGTCTTGCGAATAACGTGCTATCTCCTAATATACAATCTTTTAAGAGGCGCTCATACGCATCTGGAGGAGTTGATCCATAGCGGAAGTCAAGTTTTACGGGATGGATTTCGCTACCATGGCCTGTCACTTTGCAGTTGATACGTAGATCGATGCCCTCATCGGGTTGTATCCGCATAGCAATGACATTAGGATTCGACTGCCGATTTGTCTTTTGAAAGAGGACATTTGGCGCATCTTTAAAGGTAATGGCTACCTCTGTCACGCGTTTGGGAAGACGTTTGCCTCCGCGCAGATAAAAAGGAACCCCAGCCCAGCGCCAGTTATCAATAAAAAAGCGGAGTGCAATATAGGTTTCGATGGTCGATGTCGGGTCTACCTGTGCCTCTTCGCGGTAGCCTTTGACAGATGTACCACCAACTGTTCCACTTGTATATTGGCCCATGACAACCGATTTTTCTAGGTCTTCCTCTGAAAAGCGCCGGATTGACTCAATTACCTTAACCTTCTCATCGTGAATGGATCCGGGGGTTAAATCGCCGGGCGGTTCCATCGCAATTAGTGAGAGGAGCTGCATCATATGGTTCTGGACAATGTCGCGCAAAAAACCGGCTTCTTCCCAAAATTTGCCGCGACCACCAATTCCAAGATCTTCTGCGACAGTGATTTCGACGTGGTCGATGTAGCGGCTATTCCAGTGCGATTCAAAGATCGAGTTGGCAAAGCGGAAGACCAGCAGATTTTGCACAGTCTCTTTGCCGAGGTAGTGGTCGATACGGTAAATTTGGTTCTCGTCCATGTAGCCTTCAAGCCTTTTTTGAAGCGCTTTAGCTGAGGTATAGTCAGATCCGAACGGTTTTTCAATGATAACACGGGAAAAGCGCTCCTCGCTATCATGCGGGTATATCAGTCCATGCTTGTGCAGCTTTTCGCAAATACCAGGAAAGAAGCTCGGTTGCGTGGCCAGGTAGTAAACACGGTTGCCGCGCGTGCCGAGCTTTTCATCAAGGTTTTCGAGGCTCTCGCGCAAGCTCTCATAACCCGCATCATCGTCAAATTCAGACTGGTGGTAGTAGATCTGCTCTTTAAAATCTTTGAAAATTTTCTCGTTAATCGGTTTGAAACGCCCATATTGACGGACAGAGCTTTCCATCTCTTGCTGGAACTGCTCGCGGCTCTTTTCGCGACGGGCAAAGCCGACGCAGGCAAAGGCTGCAGGCAGGCGGTTTTCGTGGGCCAAATTATAGATAGAGGGCATCAGTTTACGTGCCGTTAGGTCACCTGTTGCACCAAAAATGACAAGGATGCAGGGCGGTGCTATGCGAGGGATCATCTCTTCCTCTTGTGCTCCGATAGGCTCTGTCATAATAAAACTCCCGTAATTCTCTTGCCATTTTCTATGAAAACAGCTGTCGCATTTAGATGCAAAGTTTTTTAAGTGAAGCAAGGATTAGCAAGGATTGGGAAGGATAAGACAGTAAGGAAGAAAGAAAGAGAATTTGGCAGGATACAGGATGGCCAGGATCAGGCTAGGATAAGGGTAGGGGATAAGAAAGAAAGAGAAATTGGCACGGATAGCAGGATATTCAGGATAAGAAAGATAAGGATAAGGGATAAGGGGAGGATAAATGAAAAAACAGTTTTGGATTTTGCTAAGTGCAAAACCCCGCTCCTCCGGAGGGGCATGCCTCTCTGCAGCAGCTTCAACCCTTTCCCTCTTAAAACTTTAGTCATAAAATTGCAAGATGAGGGTGTGTGTGTTTTATTATTAGGCGTGATAAACGGTTAATAAGATTTCAGGAGAAAAATTAGGGCTGCTGTAGAGAGGTACGCCCCTACGGAGGAGCGGGATCGCGCCCTGATGCGCGATCCAACGAACAAATGAAAAAAAACTGTTTTTTCATTTATCCTCCCCTTATCCTTATCTTTCTTATCCTAAATATCCTGTTATCCGTGCCAAACTCTCTTTCTTTCTTATCTTGCTTATCCGTGTTCGGAGAGGTAGAAGCGCAGGATCATGAGGGCCGACATTTCGTCGAGCTTGTTTTTACGGTTTTTGTCCTCGGCAAGAAGGAGCTCCGCGTGCGAGCTTGTGTGGCGCTCGTTGTAGTAGATAATTTCAGTTTCAGGAAAAAAGGGCTGAAGGGCTTTGCCAAAAAACCGCACCTCGGCAGACATTTTGCTAGCAGTTCCGTCTGCATAGAGTGGGTCACCGATGATAATTTTTGTGAAAGGAGCACGCGACTTAACAGACTCAAATAGCAGCCTTGCCGATTCGGTGGCAGTTTTGCCAGCAGAGATCTGTCCTGCAGGTAGAGCGATACCTACCTCGCTAACTGCAAGTCCGATACGCGCTTTTCCATAGTCAATTGCCAGAAATCTCATTTAGCAGCGGCCTGTAAAAAAGCGACAAAAAGTGGGTGAGGTGCTAGAAATTTAGACCTGAACTCCGGATGAAATTGCACGCCGACCATCCACGGATGGTTTACTACCTCGACAATTTCACAAAGGCTGCCCTGCTCGTGGATACCTGAAAAGCGCAAACCCTCTTTTTGCATAGGCTCCTTATAACTATTGTTAAATTCGTAGCGGTGGCGGTGGCGCTCTGAAATTTTGAGGCTTCCGTACGCTTCAAAGGCCTTCGAGTTTTTCTCGATTAGGCAAGGGTAAGCCCCAAGGCGCATGGTTCCGCCGAGGTTTGTTACATTTTTCTGTTCCGAGAGTAGTGCAATGACGGGGTTAGTGGTCTGCTGATTAATTTCTGTTGTGTGAGCATCTGCAAGACCCAAGACACCTCGCGCAAATTCAATGCACATCACCTGCATGCCCATGCAGATTCCGAAGTAGGGGATTTTTTTCTCACGGCAGTACTTAGCTGCATGAAATTTACCCATAAAACCGCGCTCTCCAAAAGCGCCAGGCACCAAATAGCCGTCGCATAGCGGAAGATTCTGCTCGAAATCATCTCCTTCAACTGAACTGGCGTCGATCGAGATAATTTCAAGGCGCTGACCAATTTCAGCTGCGGCGTGGGAGAGCGATTCAAAAACCGACTTATAAGCGTCTTGCAGCTCTAGATATTTACCTACAATCCCAATTTTAACGGGAGGTTTGTCGGCAATTTTTGCGCGAATCAGGCTGTCAACGCGCCCCTGCCACTGGGATACATCGGGTTTTTTTGTGCTGATCTTGAGATAGCTGCAGATTTTTTCGTCGAGGTTTTGCTGGTGAAGCATTAGTGGGACTTCATAGATGCTATAGGTGACATCGGGCTCATCAAAGACCATGTCACGCGCGATGCTGCAAAAAAGGGATATCTTCTCTTTATGCGACTCAGCAAGAGGTGTTTCTGAGCGACAGAGCAAAATGTCCGGGATAATGCCAATCGCGCGCAGGGCCTGCACCGAGTGCTGTGTTGGCTTTGTCTTAAATTCGCCAGCGGCTCTCACGTAAGGAACGTAGGTGAGGTGGAGATTGATGCAGTCACCTGGACGCTCATGGCGGAATTGACGCAATGCTTCAAGAAAGGGGAGCGATTCGATATCGCCAATTGTCCCGCCAATTTCGACAATTAAAATATCGGTAGATTCACTACCAGCTGCGATAATGCGGTTTTTGATCTCATCTGTAATATGTGGTATCACCTGGACGGTTTTTCCGAGATAGTCGCCCTTTCGCTCGCGCTTAATGACAGTTTCGTAAATTTGGCCAGAGGTTGCTGTGGATAGTTTTGAGATAAGTGCATTTGAAAATCTGGAGTAGTGGCCGAGGTCGAGGTCGGTTTCGACGCCATCATCTGTGACATAAACCTCGCCGTGCTGAAAGGGGCTCATCGTGCCGGGGTCGACATTTAGGTAAGGATCGAGCTTGAGCATGGCTACTTTTAGCCCTCTAAGCTCAAGTAACATCGCAATTGAAGCCGCAGTGAGTCCTTTACCAAGAGAAGAGAGGACCCCGCCCGTTACAAAAAGGTATTTCTGTCCCATCTTTTTTACGCTCCACGGCTTAATTTCTACCTGGCGATTTTACTGTAAAAAATCGTTTAAATGCAATGAAGCTAGCTTCCTCTCTTGATTTAGTTGGGAATGAACTGCTACTATCGGCCTAAAAGATAAGGAATTTTTTGATGGAAGATATCGGCTCACCCCTTCAGCGCGCACGTCGCAACTACACCCCAAAAATAGCGCTTCTTTTGGAAAAACTTCACCATTTAGCCTTTACCTCGGAGCGCGTGGAACCGCTTAGCGAAGAGATTGCAAAAGTTTTCCCGTATCTTTTAGATGGAGAGCGACTTAGGGCATTTAAAGGGAGTGTTAAAGCACGCGGTCCACTTCGCATCGGTGTTGTTTTTTCTGGCGGGCCAGCAGCCGGCGGCCACAACATCATTACAGGCCTTTTTGATGCGCTGAAAGAGATGAATAGCGAAAGTCGCCTTTTCGGGTTTTTAAACGGCCCCATGGGAATTGTCGATGGGAAATATAAAGAGATTACCGAAGAGATGCTGCTTTTATACAGAAATCAGGGCGGGTTTGACCTGATCGGCTCGGGCAGGCCTAAAATTGAAAGCGAAGAGCACCTGGCAAAGGCCGCTGCTGTCTGTAAAGCGCTCGATCTCGACGGCCTTTTAATGGTCGGTGGCGATGATTCCAATACCAATGCCGCAGTTATTGCCAACTACTTCTTGTCGAAGGGGTGCAAAACGCGGATGCTCACTGTGCCTAAGACAATTGACGGCGATTTGCGTTGCAAAGAAGTTGCCATGACCTTTGGGTTTGACACTGCTTGTAAGACCTATGCTGAGGCAATTGGCAATATAGCGCGCGATGCCGCCTCCGCTGGCAAGTATTACCATATCATTAAGTTAATGGGTCGCAGCGCCTCGCACATCACACTTGAATGTGCGCTAAAAACCCACCCCAATTTCACCATTATTGGCGAGGAGGTAGCAGCCAAAAAACAGAGTTTACGGCAAATTGTGGATGAAATTGCCGACATGGTTGTGACAAGGAGTGTTATAGGAAAAGATTTTGGCGTGATTTTACTGTCAGAGGGGCTCATAGAATTTGCTACTGACATGAGCGAGCTGACCCGGGAAATTGCCAGGTTGAATGGCTCTACCGATATCAGTCAGTTATCGGGAAAAGCCCTTGCCACCTATGAAATGCTCCCCGAAAAAGTGGCGCGCCAGCTCTTTTTAGACCCAGACTCTCACGGGAATCCGCAACTCTCAAAAATCAGTACAGACGAGCTGCTTATCGATTTGATTACAAAAGAGTTAAGTGCTCGCAAAGAAAAGGGGCGATATAAAGGGGCCTTTAGCCCACAAGCCCACTTTTTTGGGTATGAGGGTCGGTCAGCTTTACCCACCAATTTCGACGCCAACTACTGCTACACCCTTGGCATGACAGCTGCGGCTGTTTTTCATGAAGGGGTTTCCGGCTATCTCTGCTTTGCCGAAGGACTTAATCTGCCACCTAGCGAGTGGAAGGTAGGTGCAACACCCATTGCACCTCTTTTACACCTAGAGGAGCGGCGCGGTAAGAAAAAAGCGGTCATTAAAAAAGCGCTTGTAGACCTTTCAGGAAAAGCCTTTCAAGCCTTTAAAAATAAGCGCGATGGGTGGGTTTGTAGTGATAGCTACCTCATGCCAGGTCCCATCCAATTTGTGGGAGAATCTGTTTTAACAGATTCTATCCCCATAAGCCTTGCGCTGGAGCTGCATTGATGATTTTACCCTATACCCAAAGCGAAGAGGCAATTTGCAAAAACCTTGGAAGTAGCGCAGATTTTGGTCTGTCTGAGGACGAGGCTGCAAAGCGACTTGCACAGTTCGGCCCCAATGCGCTAGTTGAGGCCAGTCAAAAGGGGGCATGTGCCATTTTTCTTTCCCAATTTTACTCGCCACTTATTTTCATCCTTGTGATTGCGGCCGTTGTCTCGTGCTTTCTTGGCAGGTGGTCCGACCCGGTTGTTATTTTGGCAGTTGTGGTTATTAACTCTTTAATTGGCGCCTACCAAGAGATTCAGGCGCAAAAATCGATAGATATGCTCAAAAAACTCTCGTCCCATCAGGCCCATTTACTTCGCGAAGGACATCTTAAACTTGCTCATGCAAAAATTCTTGTGCCAGGTGATATTATTCATCTAGCAGCTGGGGATGTGCTACCGGCTGACTGCCGCTTGCTTAAAGAGAGTAGATTGCGTGTGAATGAGGCGATTTTAACAGGTGAATCGCTTCTTCTCACAAAAAAAAGTGGTGCGGTTGATGAAAACTCGGCTCTTCATGAGCGCACATGCATGCTCTACAGTGGTACACATGTTACAGCCGGTACTGCAGTAGCTATTGTTGTGGCTACCGGAAACCAGACCGAAATTGGAAAAATTGCAACACTAACAAGCCATATCAAAACAGTTAAAACACCCCTTGAGAAGAGTTTAGAGGGGCTCGGCCATATGATGGCTGCTGGAGCCGCTACTCTCTTTGTACTTGTTTTGGGTATTGGCTATTTAAAGGGAATGCCATTCCAAGAACTACTTCTTGCCGGTATTGCGCAGGTTGTCTCGATTGTTCCGGAGGGACTTCCCATTGCCATTACCATTGCCCTTGCAACGGGCATTCAAAAGCTCTCCAAAGAGTCGGCTATTGTGCGCAGACTCGACGCGGTTGAAACGCTCGGCGCCACCTCTATTATCTGCACAGATAAAACGGGAACACTCACCGAAAATAAGATGAAAGTGGTGGCCTATTATCTGCCAAAAGACAAGAGCTATAAAGAGTTTATAAAAACAGAATCGTCCGCTGATTTGCGCGCTCTCTTTGAGAGCGCAGCCCTCTGCTGCGACGCACAATTGGGAAAACATGGCCCAACTGGCGACCCAACCGAAATCGCTATTTTAGAGGGGTATGAGACCCTTGGCTTTAAACTTGCCGAGCTAAAAAAGTATCAGCGCACAGGTGAAATTCCTTTCAACTCTGAAAGTAAAATGATGGCTACAGCGCAGGTAAGTGGTGATGAGAAGTTCATCGTTGTGAAAGGCTCGCCAGAGGCGCTTCTAGCGCTGTGTGGTGAACAATCCGCTGAAAAGATCGCGGGAAAAATGGCGGAATCTGGCCTGCGCGTACTGGCTGTTGCCATCTTTCCCTTTGCGGGAATCTCTGAAGATAGCCAAATTGAACAGCTTAAACAGGGGATCTTTCTTGGTCTTATTGGCCAGTATGATCCGCCGCGAGTTGGCGTTTTAGAAGCTGTTAAGAGCTGTAAATTGGCAGGTATCAGGCCTATTATGCTAACAGGTGATAGACTTGATACGGCAACTAGAATCGCGCGCGATCTTGGCATTTATCAAGAGGGAGACGCCTCCCTTTTAGGAGAGGATATTGACCACCTATCCGAGAAAGAGCTTAGAGAAGTAGTGGCTAAAACTTCTGTTTTTGCGCGGGTACACCCCGAACAGAAACTCAAGATTGTCCGTGCACTTCAGGCGATGGGTGAGGTGGTAGCCATGACAGGTGATGGTGTTAACGACGCGCCAGCACTCTCCCAGGCAAATGTTGGTGTGGCCATGGGCATTACCGGAACCGATGTGGCGAAGGGAGCTAGCTCTATTATTATTACGGATGACAATTTTGCAACAATTGTACAGGCCGTTTCAACTGGACGGATCATCTATAAAAACCTCAAAAAACTTGTTTTCTACCTCCTATCAACCTCGCTACCCGCGGCACTCCTTCTTCTTTTCTCTGTTATCTTTGCTTATCCTCTGCCACTTCTTGCCGTACAGATTCTCTGGATTAATGTCATTACGGAAGGATCTGTTACTATTAATCTCATGATGGATCCTCCAGAAGGGGATGAGATGCACCACAAACCGCGCAAAGAAGAGCCTCTTATTCAGTTGCCTAGTATTCTGCGCATGGGCTTTTTAATTGCCTTAATTTCTGGAGTTATGCTGACCTATTTTCTTACACACCTTAATGAAGATTTACGCCTATTGCAGACCGAGATGTTTACACTTTTTGCTCTTTGTGCTTGGTTTAACCTCTTCAACTGCAGGTGGGAGAGACGTAGCGCCTTTACTTTTTCTGCCGGTTCAAATTGGTATTTATTTGGCGGCGTTGCTGTCAGCATCCTATTACAGCTTGCCGTGCTCTATACGCCGATGAGCTCTCTTTTTCAGACAGAGCCTCTTCCCATCGCAAAATTACTCCAATTACTAGCCTTTGCTTCCACCGTATTAATAGGTGAAGAAGTTAGAAAGGTGTTTGCACGCAGATAAATGCAGCATTACTTCGCCGCTAACTGATACTGCATCCATCCAGATTTCTCCTTAATCCATTTAGGAACGGTGAAGGCCGTAGGATTGTTGATGATAAAGAATCCAGTTCTGCTTTAATCACCGCTGTAATTTCAGGGTTTTGGTTCCTGGTTGCCAAGTAGAGATTGGTTTATTCCTAACCATCTTATGGCTCTATAAGTTTTAATTGTTCTATGCCGGCGGTCATCATGGCAATGAGGGCTTCTATAAATGCAGGGGTTTGGTTCATGGCTGCGAAGCTGAGAGCAGCCCGTTTGTCAGTCTTTTTTGTGTTGAAAAACTCTTCGAAGTTCTCTGCGAGGTTTACTTGTTGTATGGCGGCGGTTATCAGGTTGATAAGGAGATCTGTAACTTCAGGATTTTGGGTCTCGGCTGCGTAGTGGAGAAAGGTTAGTCCGCGACTATCTTTTGCCTGGAAAAGCTCTGGGAGGTTTTTTTGTGGTATGCAGGCGGTCATAGTGGCGATGAGGGCTTCTAGAACTTCAGGGTTTGAGTTTTTGGCTGCCAAGTGCAGAGGGGTCCATCCGTTAGTAGTTGTTGCCTGGAAAAGCTCTGCGCGGTGTTCTTGTGGTGTTGCGGCGATGAAGGCTGCTATAACTGCAGAGTTTGAGTTGCTGGCTGCCAAGTGCAGAGGGGTCCATCCGTCAGTAGTTTTTTCCTGGAAGAGCTCTGCGAGGTTTTCTTTTGGCATGGAGGCGGTCATAGCGGCGATGAGGGCTGCTATAACTGCAGGGTTTGAGTTGTTGGCTGCCAAGTGCAGAGCGGTCCATCCGTCAGTGATTTTTGCCTTTAAGAGCTCTGGGAGGTTTTTTTGTGGTATGGAGGCGGTCATAGCTGCGATGAGGGCTGCTATAACTGCAGGGTTTGAGTTGCTGGCTGCCAAGTGCAGAGGGGTCCATCCGTCAGTAGTTTTTTCCTGGAAGAGCTCTGCGAGGTTTTCTTGTGGCATGGAGGCGGTCATAGCTGCGATGAGGGCTGTTATAACTGCGGGGTTTGAGTTTTTGGCTGCCAAGTGGAGAGAGGCCCATCCGTATCCGTTAGCACTTTTTAGCTGTAAGAGCTCTAAGAGGTGTTCTTGTGGTATTGCGGTGATGAGGGCTGTTATAACTGCAGAGTTTGGGTTGCTGGCTGCGTGATCGAGAGCTGGCAGTCCGTGATTACCTGTTAGCCTCAAGAGCTCTAAGAGGTTTTCTTTTGGCATGGCAAGAATCATAGAGGTAAGACCCTCTAGATCGATGGTTGAAAAACAAAAAATAAGAGCATTTCTAAATTCGGGTTTTTTAGATTGGAGTAAAAAAGAGAGAAAAGCTTTTTGTTTCTCTGGGGATAAGATGGGAAAGATACTGTGAATTTCAGTAGTAACAGACTTTAATAAGCGAACA
>JAYUZV010000057.1:0-5201 GCA_043751475.1 Chlamydiia bacterium | reverse complement strand
ATAAGCCACAAACGCAACTAAGAGAGCAACTCCAAGAACAATTAAAACTGTTTTCATAAAAAAACCGAGCCCTATTTAATCTGTTTTATCTAATGCTTTAAAGCAGATGTACACAAAAAATATACACCTATTCCGAATAGAAGAAGAAAGGCGACAATAATGATTGCTGTATTCATAAAAAACTCTCTTAAAAAATGCCTATTTGTTTTGCTAAAAACCAGAGACCAGCCAGTAGCGCAGACGCAAAGGCTGTCCATAGAAGATTAGGTAAAAAGCGCGAACCGCCTCCCATTGTGTTGCGATACTCTAGCGTGCCAATTCCGTAATCAAATTCGTGCTTCTGCTCTTTTGGTAAAAACATGCGCGGACTCTCTCTCATTAACTGTTCCACATTAAGTCCTAAAAATGCTGCGTACTGCTTAATAAAACCCATTGCATAGATGTTAGCGATAAACTGCCCAACCTGTCCCTCTTCAATAGCCTCTAAGTAGTTAATACGGATTGATGTAGCGCTTCCAACCTCTTCAAGAGTTAGTTTTTTTGCAAGTCGGCTAGCTTTTAATATTTCACCCACGTGCTTAGCTTCTGTTTTCACTCGGTTTTCAGATCCGTTCTCAGTCCTATCGGTCATCGCAATGACGCTCCACTTAGATGTAATTCTCTTAATATCCGATAGTAGCCGAAGGCAGCAGAAAAATGCAAAAAAGAAAAAGAAGTTTGCGCAATATCGGCAAGAGCTGCCAAAATGAAGGGCATGGAACCTCCTGCTTGCATTGTTATCACACTCGATCCGCGCCTTGCAAAAGAATTGCACAAAAACCTAGAAAGTGAAGGGTTTACATTTTCAAAACCGCAATACACACACTTTTCTGCACGCAAAGAGAAGGAAGTTATTTGCACACTTTTTACAACCGGAAAATTGACCATTCAGGGAAGTAAACGGGCAGAATTTCTGCGCTCACTTCCTCCAAAATTTCACACAGAGCGCCATGAAATCACGTCCAAAGAAAGACCGGTTCTGCCCCCTGCCCATATTGGCGTGGACGAATCTGGCAAGGGAGACTTTTTTGGCCCCCTCTGCATCGCCGCCGTTTTTGCGGATGAGTCCCTTGTCAAAAAGTTCCGCGATTGGGGCGTGGATGACAGCAAAAAGCTTACGGACCCGCAAATCTGTATCCTTGCAGAAAAGATAAAAACCGAGGCCAAGCACTTCATTATTAGGCTAATGCCAGAGCAGTACAACGCACTTTATGCGGAGTTTGGCAACCTAAATACACTCCTCGCTGCCCAGCACGCAAAGGTAATTAAAGAGGTTCAGCGCCAGACGGGTGCAACTGATGCACTCATCGACCAATTTGCCAGTGAGTCTGTTGTGAGCCGCGCCATTGCAAAAGAGAACATCACCATTAACCTTGTTCAGCGCACAAAAGCGGAGAGCGACGCAGCGGTTGCCGCAGCCTCTATCCTCGCAAGGGCCACCTTCACCCTCGCAATCGATGAGCTTTCGGATATAGCCGATATGAAGATACCCAAAGGGGCCGCACCTATCGTCAAAACCGTTGCCGCGGCACTCGCCCGCAAATTTGGCACCCCTGCACTCGCCAGCTACTGCAAGCTCCACTTCAAAACCTACAGCGAAGTAACGCACGGACAGCACGGATAAGCAAAGCAAGATAGCAAGATAAAAAAATGGCACGGATGACAGGATATTCAGGATAAGTAAGAGGATAAGTAAGAGGATAAGTAAGAGGATAAGAAAAGAAATTACAAGAATAAAAAAGAAGATAAGATTTTAAATAATAAAGGGTCCTGCCTGTGCAGAGAGGTATGCCACTCCTTCGGTGCTGGATTTTGCTTCTCGCAAAATCCGAGGAACAAATGAAAAAACGTTCTTTTTTCATTTATCCTCCCGCTTATCCCTTATCTTTATCTTTCTTATTCTGAACATCCTGTCATCCGTGCCAATTTTCTTTCTTGCTTTCTTATCTTGTGATCCATGCAAAGAAGGGGTTGAAAAAATAGATTTGATAGAGGTAGAGTGGATAAGTTAAATCAATTCCCACAAATATTTCATGAAATTCTTTCTACCCTTGCTACTGGCAATACCTTGCTCTATTTCTGCATACGTCCCTGGCTATCAGTTCGTTGTAAATGGCCACCCCCTACACGCAAATGGTTTCTACCGCCAAACCGGTCCTCTAAAGTTTACAGAGCCCACAGCCGTTAAAGATAGCGCCATGACCTACCGAGACGCGCAAGCCTCTGTTTTTTACACCACCTTTATCAATGAAAAAAATGCGATTAGCGTAGAGCTCGGTGAAAACTACCTCGACCTTGACTGGGATAAAAATCCGCGCTTTGCAGGGAAAGTCTACACAACGACAAAAGCAACAATAGCCTACATCACAACAAAGCCCGAAAATTGGCGTCTTGTGGCAGCTGTTGGCGGCATGGTGGATTCTGAGAGTTTCGACTTTTCAAAAACAGCCCTTGGTTACGGCTGGCTGTGGGGTCGCTATACCTTTAACGACAGATTTAACGGCCATATTGGCGGCATGGTACAAAGCGGAATTGGAGAGACAAAAGTAATGCCCATTGTCGGCTTTGATGCGAAGGTCACAGAGAAATTGAAGATGACGCTGATTTACCCTATCCAGGCAAGTGCAACACTCTCGTTAACAGAGAATTGGGCGCTGCTCCTCTCGGGCTCTAGCCTCGGCGATTTTGTAAAAATTCCGATGCGTGCAAAAGATGGCACAGGACCTCTTAATCAGGACGCTATCTTTTCGCTTCATGGAACGGGGGTCGACCTCAACTTACTATTTAACTACAAGGGAGGCTTTGTCCTAATAGCTGGCGCTGGTTACCAGCTACCCGGCACCCTCTCAATCCGCGACAAAGATGGAAAGACGCAGCAAAACTACAAGTTTAACGGTGCGCCCTATGGTCAGGTTCGTCTATATCTAACTCTCTAGCCTCGTCTTCTACAGGTAGCGGAATAGGTATTACCTTTTGACTCTCTTCTTCCTTTGTAAAAACGGAGTCCAAAAAATCCCGCAGCCATTCAAAAAGGCTGGCTATAAACAGGTCTAATTCTCTCATTTTTGCTTACCCTGTACCGGGTTTGTCTGAAGCTTAAAGGATGACAGAAAGCGCTGATAATTTTCTTCGTTAGCCGAGTATGATGGAATTTCACACTCCATAGCCAGCAGATAGAGGTTGTTTTTAAGTGTAACCGCTCTGCCCGAAAAGAATTTAGTTCCTGCTCTAATTAAGAAATCAAGCGCTTCATTACCCTCAACAAGAGTGAGTTGCGCGCGCAAAAGCTCGTGGGATGAGCTGCGGTTAATAAGCCCATTTAAAAAACTTTCAAGCCCCATTTTAGCGTACGAATCATCGACAAATTCGGGGTATTGGGTTACAAGAAACATGTAGGTAACAGCGTCAGAGGACTCATTTTTAAGGGATGTGCTTCCAGAGGTTACAAACGCATCATAATGGACATCCAGGCCACTCTCCTTCGCCTTAATTTTGTCTGCAAGGCGGCTTGGCGCTACGGGAAACTCAAGCGAGCAGTTGCCAAGGGGCGAGTGGCAGGCATGCCAGTTAGAAGCGGTCGCTGCCGCAACAAGGGATAGATCCTCCGCACTTTCTGCATGGAGGTCTGAGAAAAAGCAGCTACCGGCGACAAGAAAAAGGCCCATCAATTGTTTTGCTCGCACGATATAATCCCCTTCTGATTTATCCATTTTCACTATCGAAACCCAATTAAAAATCTTCCAGACAGTTATATCTGTAAATTTATAGTAATAATAATTAATTAAATTATCAAGCTTTAATTAAGTATTGGAAAAATTGAAAGGATAAGTGAATTGATAAGAAAGAAAGAGAATTAGCAGGATACAGGATCAGGCTAGGATAAGGGCAGAGATAAGAAGGAAACAAAAAATAAAATTTTAATTCTTTTTTATCCCTTCTCTTATCCTAGCCTGATCCTGCCTATCCTGTATCCTGCCAATTCCCTTCCTTTCTTATCTTGCTCATGCCGTATCTTATGATCTTGCTGATCTAAGCGGTGATGGAAGGGGCTGCCATAGGCGCTGCTTGCATCATGGGCATAGCAGAAAATGCCTGAAAGAGAAAAAAACAGGCCAAAACAATGGATAGGTAGATAAGAAAAGCAACCACAAGAAGGGCTACCGCGCGCCATTTGGAGCTCTTATCCAAAAAGGCAAGGCCCCGAATCAGAATGGAAAGACCAAAATAGATGGAGGTAAGCAGAGCAATTAGCTCAATATAAGCAAGGCCCGTTTGGACAAGTGGCGATGGAGGAGAACCCGCCTGGGAAAGAATAAGCGTCTGAATGAATGCAAAAGATAGAACAAGAACGTCAAGCAAAATAGATGGCAGCTGAGCCCATACACAGACAACTCTGTAGTTGTTAATAGGAGCTGTGCTAGAAAAAAGTCGGCTAGCAAGCCACAGAAAAAAAGCGCCAATCCAGCTTGCAATATAACCGATAGCCGCCCCACAGACAAGAATAAGTAAAAATGCTGTAACCGGACTATTCAACCTACCTAACAAGGCTAAAAAAAGAAACGGAAAAAGATATAGAATTCCGCGCAGTGCACTAATAATAATTAGGGCACGCTCTGTTTTACCATCTTCAAGCAACGCTGAAAATGTCTCTCTTGGATGGCTCCAAATTGTTTTCCACGGATTGAATTCTCTATTTGCCATTTTAACCTCTACACCAATTTGCAATAAGAGGAGCCGTTACAGCTCCCCTTACATGCGTCTTTTAATACTTTATAAACGTGTTGTTTACTTCTTTTTCTTGGTAGCCGCTTTCTTCGTCTTTTTAGCCGCTTTTTTACCTGAAGGAGAAGGAGGAGATGTAGCAAAACCAGTAGCCTCCCCACCTGAATTCAGAGAATTTCTTCTTATTATTGCCCCATTCATATTGTCGCAAGAGCCGTCGTTGCAACCACCATTGTTGCAAGCGCAGTTTGGGCAGCTGCAGCAGCAGCGAGATGCTAGGAAGGCATAGATCAGCGCTGAAACACCAATAACGTCGTAGATGATTTTTTGGGCCATTTTATGTTCGACAATCATCTCAACCAGATTCATTTTAAAGAATCCGACAAATCCCCAGTTAAGGGCACCGATGATGGTGATCACGCCGAAAAGTGTTTTTAGAC
>JAYUZV010000056.1:0-13060 GCA_043751475.1 Chlamydiia bacterium | reverse complement strand
CTCTCTCTTCTCTGTGGTGGTAAAAAAAGTAATTAAGAGCCATATACCGAAAAAATTCCAGATATCTACAAATAAAAACAACCCTCGCCTAATGAATTTAATTAGGAAAGAAATTGTTTTAACTAATTGCTTGATAAATTGTGTGATTTAATTTAGAAGTGGAATTTAGAAACGTTTTGTATGAATCCTCGAGGTCAAATTGAAAAAATTACTCTGGTCTTCCCTATTTGCATTTAGCCAGCTACACGCTGTTCCCGTAGATATGCTTCCTGAGGGAATGCAGGTTATTGGCGGGCAGGCTGTCGCCGGACAGACCGCAGATGGCTTTCATATTCTAACGCTAGACCCAGCAACTCACCTAAAATGGGACGACTTCTCAATTGGGCAAGGGATGAAGGTCGAATTCCACCAGCCATCAGAGAGCTCCTATGTTCTTAACCAAGTGAGCGGCCCTATGCGCAGTGACATTTTGGGAACTCTTCTCTCGAATGGCGCTGTCTACATTGTAAACCCAAACGGTGTCTATGTCGGTGAAGGAGCAAAAATTAGCGTTGCCGGCTTTATCGCCTCAACAGCCGATCTCTTCCGCGATGAGGCAACACGCGACCTCTGCTTTAAAAATGCAGGTCCCGGTGCTATTGTCAACCTCGGTAAAATTGAAGCAAAAAGTGGGGACCTCTACCTCTTTGCAAGGAAGGTTGAAAATCACGGCACACTTGAGGCTAAAAATGGCCATGTCGGAGCCGCTGCCGGTGCCGAACTACTGATTAGACCCAACGGCTCGCGCCGCATCTTTATTAAACTAGATGATACCCAAAACCAAGAGGATGGCACAGCACTTGAAAATAGCGGTAAAATTGAGGCGCTCACCACTGAGCTTGCCGCCGCAAGCAACATCTACCAGCTGGCCATTAAACAGAGCGGACAGATCACGGCCCTATCCACCTTTGAGAAAAATGGCGAGATCTACCTCACCACAGAAAATGGCGCTACTGGCGGTAAAATTGAACAAAGCGGAAGCCTCACAGCTCCAAACGGAACCATTCATTTACTTGGCAAGCAGATCTGGCTGGAAAAAGAGTCAAAAATTGACCTCTCAAGCCCACTTGGTGGCGGAACTCTGCTCGCTGGCGGCGATAGAGCTGGTGGTAACGGAATTCCCCGCGCGCATATCATTTACAGTGCAGAAGGAAGCACCATTCATGCCGATGGCCTTGCAAATAGCAGCGGCGGAAAGGTCATTTTATGGGGTGATGAGGCGAACTTCTTTGTCGGCAATATCACAGCCCGCGGCGGTGATCTCGGCGGCGATGGCGGCTTTGTTGAAATTTCCTCGCCAGCAGCCCTGATCATGCACGACAATGGCCGTGTCAACACCACAGCTCCTCTAGGAAATGTCGGTACCCTGCTCCTCGATCCAACCGATGTACTGATTTCCAGTGGCACCGATTCACCTCCAAGTACAGGTTTTGGTCCTGGTTATGCATTCGCTACTCAAGGTGGAGTTCTTATTAATACAACCACTCTTACTAACTTTTTAAAAACAACTGATGTCATTATTGATGCGACTGCTGGAACAGGGGGTACAGGAAATATCAGGGTGACAGCTCCTCTTGACTGGGCATCAACCACAGGTACTGGAACAACTCTTACCTTAAAATCGCCAACTGCTATCAGCATTTTAGAAAATGTCTCATCTGCATCACCCACTGCACCTGCAATTGGAAAATTTGCTCTTACACTAGACTCTCCAACAATTAACATTGGAACAAGTAATGTTCCGGGAGATATCGCAGGAAGACACGCCATTTCTGTTGGAACAACATTTGGAAATATTCTCTTTACCTCAACAACAGGACCTGCAATTGCCGTAAATATTATCGGGGGCAATAACGGACCTTCTGGTAGTTATTCTACTGTTACTGCATTCGATGGCAGCAGTCCAAGCACCTCTACAGGAACGATTACAATTAATCACGGCGACCTCAATATCACCTCTAAACCTCTTGCAGCAGACAGCAATGCAGCAGCGTACATCGAAGCTGGTTACATTAATCTTAATATTAAAAATCTCACTTTAAGCGCAGGAGATCAAGCGGCGGCTTCAAATACCGGTGTATCGATAAAAGCAACCAATACCACGGGCACAATTTCGGCCACGGTAAGTGGTGACATTAACCTCAAAGGAGGGACGGGATTAAATGGAGCCGCAGAGATTCTCTCATCAGGAGAGATCTCCCTTAACGGTTTTAAAGCGTGTACACTACAAGGAGGTTCTGGAACAGATTCGCATAGTCTTATTAACACCTCTGAAGGTGCAGGTCCAATCACACTCACCGGCGGCTCTCTAAGCCTAACAGCTGGCACAGGTGGAAATGCGAGCATTAATAGTGTAACAACTACCAATATCACATTAACAGGCGATGCGATACTAACCGGTGCTCAAGGAGCGCCTGTAACAACTCTGGGTGCAACTACCGCATTAACGATGAATCTCGGTGGCAATTTGAAGCTAACATCGCCTACAGCAACCAACACCTACCTCAATGCTCCAAGTGGTATTAGCGTTTCAAGCAAAGGGTCGCTCACTATGGGTCCCGGAACGCACATACTCGCAGGCGATGGCCCTATTGACCTGCTCTTTGATGTCGATGCGACCCTTACAGGGCCTGGAACTATCATCGAGGCAGGCGGAACAGGTAATAAACTGAGACTTGTAGTTGACTACGGCAATGGTGTGAACGGAAAATCTGGCGATGCCTTTCTTCAAATTGGAAGCGGTGTAACCCTAACCTCAACTGGCAGCCTTGTTCAGCTATTTAAGTCATCCGAACAGCTCGATAAATTGCCAGCTGGCACACTGATCAATGGGATAGCCTACGCGCCATCAAATGGCAAGGCAACCAACCAAGAGCAGTGGGGTATGTTCTACCCAGCAACCAGCTTTACAACTGGCGGCCCTGGTTTTAGCATCTTCTACGGCTCAAAGGCGGTTCCTGACATTATCATCTACACTGTCACATCGCTGCCGGGGTTCCAGTTCTTCTACCGCAACCACCTCTTCGGTCTGCACATGGACGCGCTGCAGCCATACAACTTTTTCTACAGAAAAACTGGGCCATCTACTGCGCCAGCAGGTACTATGACCAGCTTCGATTTGGCGAAATAAAGCTTATCTGAAAATGCACTTTTCTTTAGTGTAAAAAAATATTTGCAATTGGAGTTAACAGGAAATGCTCGTTACGAAAAAAACCCAGCTACTACTGACAACGCTACTAATGGTGAGCGCTATCTCGCTTCGTGCAGAAGATAGACAAGCAGCGCCTACAGAAATGGCGCAGGAGCAAGTTCTTATCAAAAAGACGCGCGGCCTTATGCTTATCAGTGGTGGCGGCGAGCTTGGGATGGATGGCATCTCTGAAACAAGCGGCGTGGCTGCATCAGCAACACTCCAAATTCCTGGCGGAGTCGAGCGATTAAGCACCAGGCTCGAGCCGCTTTTTCTGGACAAGCCTCTAACAAAAACAGTGATTAAAGATCTTGAGCGAACAATTATTCAGTATTACAGCGACATGAACCACCCAGTCGTTGCTGTTTCGCTACCGCCGCAACAAAAACTCACGGGTGGCGTTCTCAAGCTAATTATCACAGAAGGCAAGCTCGATAATGTCACTGTCACAGGCTGTAAATGGTCAAATAGCGAAAAAATTGCAGAGACAATCCAAATAAAAAATGGAGAGTTGATCGATGAAAAAAAGTTGAGTGCAGACATCGCTTGGCTAAACCGCAACCCATTCCGTACAGTGAATGCCGTCTATTCACCGGGTGGTGATATTGGCACAACAAATCTCGAAATCCAAGTGGACGAGCGCACACCATTTCGCGTTTATGCCGGTGCTGATAACACGGGACTTCCTCAAACAGGCCGCACACGCTACTTTGTTGGCGGACAGGCTGGCAACCTTGGCGGCGTGGGCCACCTCGCCTCAATTCAATACACAACATCTGCCAACTTCGACGACTTTCAAGCCATTACCGGCTCCTACACGGCTCCTCTGCAATGGCGTGATCTGCTCACCATTTTCGGCGGCTACTCGCGCGTTGATGTGAAAGCTGGCACAGGCTCTCCCCCAGCAACGGGTCAGAGCTTTCAACTCAGTGGCCGCTACGAGATTCCTATCTGCAGCACGCAAGATTTTAACCCGCTGATTCGGTTTGGAATAGATTTCAAAAGGACCGATAGTGTCCTCCTATTCTCATCGAGGTCAGCCCCTACTAATCAGCCAAAAAATGCAGCCAATCTGCTTCAATTTTTAGCGGCATTTAGGATACAGAGAGTTGCAGGACCGCTCACCTACGATTTTGGCGCAGACCTCTACGCCTCAACGAGTGGTGTTTTGCCCCAGCAGAGGGATGCTGACTACCAGAACTTGCGCGTGGACGCCAAAAGCTCCTATGTCTATGTGCAGCCGCTCGCAACTGCAGCGTACAACTACATCTCTGACGGAAGGATTTCACTATCAGTTCGCGGCCAAATTGCAAGCGAAAACCTCTTACCAAGTGAGCAGCTCGGGTTGGGAGGCATGAATAGTGTGCGCGGTTACAACGAGCGCGAAAAAAATGTCGACAATGGCGTGGTTGCTAATCTCGAGCTCTACGCGCCCTCACTCCGCTTTAAAAAGTGGAATACGAGGTTACAAGCCCTCGCATTTCTAGACTACGGCAGCGGTACCGAGCACATCCCCACCACCGCAATACCAAATCCGCCATCACTGATCAGCGCGGGTCCAGGCTTGCGACTATCGGTTGACCGCTACCTAACCGCCCAGCTAGATTACGGCGCCAGACTCCACCGCAACTCCTCCTTTAGTAAAGGCGATGGCCGCCTCCATTTCTCCGTCATCGGCAGCTTCTAATACCTGTGGCTGCATTTATTGTATCCCTCAGAATATAATAAATCTGTGAGGGAAGAAAAGTGGCAAAAAATAAAAAATATCAAGAGTGGTTAATTGAGACGCTGAAAGATCACGACATGGCCGTTGCCTATCTTAATGATGCTTTGGAAGAGAGCCTTAAAGGGGATGAAGAGTCGCAGCATCTCTTTCTGCTCGCTCTTAAAAATGTAGCTCAAGTGGAGGGTGTGCGGAACGGGGTTGGGTAAAACGGCATTACATCAAAGACTTTCTAATTATGCTGGTGGTCTCATCCCGGCCCTATTTTTTATTTCCTCTTCCCTTCTTTTTTGGAGTGTCTAATATGAGCTATGTTTGAATTGCATCCCAGTTTGAAGAAGAAGACGCTGCTGATGGAAATGGCACTGTGCAGTGTGCTGCTAGAAGATGATGCGGACTATCCGTGGGTTATTCTGGTGCCGCGCCGCGAGAGTTGCGCAAAACTGATCGATCTATCCATTACCGATCAAACGCAGCTGATGCACGAGATGAACCGGGTGCAGCTAGCGCTCTGGAAAGAGTTCAATCCGACGCAGCTCAATGTAGCAGCCATTGGCAATAAAACCGCGCAGCTGCACGTCCATATTATTGTCAGGTTTGAAGGCGACCCGCAATGGCCACAGACTGTATGGGATAAGCCGATTAAAAACCGCTATACACCAGAGGCAAAAGAGGCGATGATCCGTAAAATCACCACCCTTTTTTCTTAAACGCTATCGTCTAAATCTTGCGTGTCTGTCCACTCATTTTTGCACAGGCACCAGAACTCCTGCGCAAGGCCGTCTAGAACGTAGCTATAGGGCAAATAGCCATACCCCTTTTTCACCCCCCACTCTGGCCCCCAAGAGTTGCGGATGAGTAGCGCCCCTTTATGCTTTTTGCCTTTTAAATCTGTATACTCGTAATTGTCATCGTAGCCAGCTGCGACAATCGCGTGAGCGCCATCGAGACCCGTTGGACTTTTGCCTGTTTTAGGGTTTTTTGGAAGTGGTGGTTGAATCATCCCCTTGACTTTGTGGTCATCTTCAAATGTGCCCTTGTAACAGACAAAGAAAAATACAGGTGGAAATCCCTGCGAGATCCAAAATTTGATTTTTGGCAGGAGCTTTTTACGATTCTCTACAAGATCTTTCTTGGTGTCTTGAAATTTATCGAGACGGAAGTAGGTAAGCGCCTGAAATGACTGTGCTAGCTGATAGCAAAAACCTGGAGGATCGCGGTCAAAGGCCATCGGACTGTCGGTATAGGGCCAGAACTGCTCTGGTGCCATACCAAAGAGCGCAAGCGATTTCATCATCAGCGTAATGGGCGCCCCTGTATCCCCAATTTCTCCGTAGAGGTTGCGCGTGTTTTTATAGACAAAGAGCCTCGACCCTGCAATAAAACTATCCTCTTTACCCAGCTTTTTTAGCTGACGGCGCTGAATAAACTCCATTAATGCAACACCTGCTTGGGCCGTGCACGACCCTATATTTCCCTGGTTCCAAACGGGCGAAAAATCACGCGTTAAATCGACCTTTGCAGGCAATTTTTGGGGGATTTTTCGATCGCCCAAAATCGCTTTGATCAGATCATCTTCATCCGTATATTGTCTATTATCAACAGGTGATGGAATAGCCCCCCGCCCTTTAATTCTAGGCGGAGTTAATAGTACTTGCAAATCTTGATCGGCCATCTTTTAATTCCATTTAATCTATTTTTTCATAAAATCAATTGCGAAATTAATAAGCAAGCAAAAAGCCAGTTGAAATCAATTTGCATCATCGCTTAGAATTGTTCCATTTACACAATGGTCTACTATGATTAACCGAAATGCTCCGTGCCCTTGCGGCTCGGGCAAAAAATATAAGCAGTGCTGCGCGCTAAAGCCAAATCAGACGCGGACACCACTTGCCGAGGAGTATTTTAGAAAATATGGCATTCTCATTAAAACGCCCGAGCAGATCGAGGGAATCCGGGCCTCCTGCAGACTTGCGGCAGATATTTTAGACGCCCTCTGCAAAGCCTCAAAGGTGGGAGTGACAACCGAAGAGCTCGACCAGCTTGCCGCCAAATTGACGCGCGAATCAGGCGCCATTGCGGCTCCACTTGGCTACGGCCACCCTCCCTACCCAAAAAGCATCTGCACATCGCTAAACGAGGTGATCTGCCACGGCATTCCAAACGAGACTCCGCTCTTTGACGGCGACATTCTCAATATCGACTACTCCTGCATTTTAAACGGCTATTTTGGCGACTGCAGCCGGATGGTTGAAATTGGCGCAGTCTCTCCCGAAAAACGCAACGTTGTGAAGGCGGCCTACGACGCGCTTATGGAATCAATCGCCATTTTACAGCCCGGCCTACCCATTTATGCCATTGGCGATAAAATTGAGCAGGTTGCCGCACGTTACGGCTGCTCTGTCGTCTACCAGTTTGTCGGTCATGGCGTTGGGATACACTTCCACGAAGAGCCGCAGGTCTACCACCACAAAAACCGCTCCACCATTCCACTAGCGCCCGGCATGACCTTCACCATCGAGCCGATGATTAATAGCGGGCAGCCACACGCGGTGCTCGACAAGCGCAATCAGTGGGAAGCCCGCACCTCAGACCTTCGCCCTTCAGCGCAGTGGGAGCACACCCTCCTCATCACCGAAACTGGCTGCGAAATCCTCACTAGCTATTAAATAATTATAAAATTGTAGTTTAGAAAGAGATCTTATCTCTTTTTCTTTTTGAGGATGGAGCGGCGGACAGGACGTCCTACCCCGAGCTGCTTATTTAATAGAAGCAGCAGCTCGCGGTTATCTTCTTCGAGGTGAGCATTCTCGTCTAACAGCTCTGCCAGCTGCGCCTCCAAAATCTGTTCAGTATCACCCACCTCATTCACCTCATTTTCAGGTGCAAAATAGGCCATTTCTACATGAAGTTCTCTCTTTTCTGAAAGCTGCTCAGCAGCAAGGGCTGTTACTAGCAGCGTGATAGAGAGCAAGAGATGTAAAAGAAGATACCAAACCGATGTAAAAAGAAGTTGCTGCGGGTCAAGTAGCGCTGTTGCAATCTGAACAAAAAAGGCTGCCGCGAGCAGCGACCTTTTGCCTGTTGCCGCTAGCAGAAAAGCAAAGCCACTAGCCGCGGAAAAAAGAAACCAAGAAAAGTTAATCCTCCACAGAAGCATCGATGTTGTTAAAATCAGAAAAAATGGCGCCAAAATAAAGAGATTGCGCGCATGCAAAACTCCCTCCCCCTCTCTTCCCCTACCCACTCTATTCATCTTCCTTACTTCTCTTCCCTTATGCTGCCTATCCTTGTTACTTCCTCTTCCTTATCCTCGCCTGATCCTACCTATCCTGTATCCTGCAAACCCTCTTTCTTACTTTTTTCCTTATCCTATCTATCCTTGTTATTTTCTCTTCCTTCCTTACCCTATTTTCTTCTTTACTTTATCCTCTTTCCTTATCCTGCCTATCCTGTCATCCGTGCCAATTTTTTCTTGCTTTCTTTCCTTGCTTATCCCTGCTTATCCCTGCCCCATCTTCCAATCTTGCTTACCTACCGTGAAAGCTTCGACAAGATCCGCCCCATCGTTAAATATCCTTGCTCAAACCGCGAAAGGGCAAAGTGCTCATTCGGTGCATGGATCCAGTCATCCTCAAGCCCGTAGCCAATCACAAGCGCCTCTCCTCCGCACGCCTTCTCGAGCAGTGGCGTAATGGGAATGCTGCCGCCGCACAAAAACTTCTGGCACTGCCCGCCTAAAACCTCCGAAAAAGCCTCGCAAGCAACCCTTGCAACCTCGCTATCTGCAGGCGTACAAAAAGGGGCGCCTCCGTGGTGCAAATCAAAGCTAACCTCAAGACCTTCCGGCAATTTGCTCTGTAAAAAATCAACTAGCAGCTGTGCCATTTTATCAGGATCTTGTTTCAAAACAAGCCGCATCGAAAGTTTGCAAGCCGCAACCGATGGAATAATTGTTTTAGTACCCTGCCCTCCATAGCCTGATGTAATGCCATTGATTTCAAGGGTTGGTCTAATTGATGCCGATTCCGCCGCAGAGTACCCAGGCTCTGGGTCTAGCACGCGCGCGCCAGTTGACCTCTTAAATTCGGTCTCATCAAAGATAAAATCGAGTCCCTCTTTCTCTTTCTTACTCATCACCGCAACATCCTCATAAAAGCCGGGTATGGCAATAGCTCCATTCGCATCCCAGCAAGCGGCTAGCGCGCGGACAAGGGCCTTCGCCGGGTTAAGCACAATACCGCCGGTCATCCCAGAGTGCAAATCGCGCGCCGCATTCTTGCACATCACATTGACGCACGCAATGCCTCTAGCACCCACGTTAATGCCAGGAACGCCGTCGGCGTTAAGGCCGCCATCCACAACAAGCAGATAGTCCGCCTTGAGCCTATCGTCATACTTACCAGAGGTGAGCAGCGCGCTGCTGCCGCGGCTGCCGCACTCCTCCTCGCCCTCAATAAAAAGTTTGATGTTGATGTCAATAGCAACACCCATTTGATAAATAGCTTTAAGTAGTGTGAGCGTATAAAAACACTGCCCCTTGTTATCTTGTGCGCCGCGCGCATAGACCTGCCCGTCTTTAATTACAGGCTCAAAAGGGCCGCTATCCCAAAGTTCTATCGGGTCGGGTGGCTGAACGTCGTAGTGGTGGTAAATGACCACCGTTTTGGCGCCCGGGGTGCTCGCTTTGCGGCTGGCAAAAAGGACAGGGCCACCCTGCTTATTAGGTGTATCCCAGAGCTCGGCACTAAAGCCGACTCGCTCCAAATACTCTTTCAAAAAGGCCGCCGTTTTTAAAACCTCTGGCTGAAAGGCCGGATCGGTTGAAACCGACTTGAAGCGCAAAAAAGTAAAGAGATCGTTTAAAACCTCTTTATTACTTCCTTCAAACCACTTTTTTAAATCCGCTATTTCTAAGTCCATCGGCTACTACCCCTCGGCAAAATCTTCAACGTAATTCTGTGCATTTTCTACTAAATAAGCAGCTAGCACCGGATCGCCCTCGTAGCGCATCTCTACATCCATCTCGCCATTTGGTCCTGGATGGGTGCAAAAAATTTCCACGCGGCAGGCGTATTTGCCATCTTTTCCCCCACACTTTTTAACCCCTTCAATCAGTGTACGGACAATCTTATGCATGGTATTTTCGTGCTCTTGTTTTGCTTACTTGAGAAGTGATCTCATAAGTGAGAATTTATGTGCAAACGAAAAAAAGAGCCGAAAAAAAACCGCTAGACAAGCCTATTTCCCCTACCCCTTAGACCCAGAGCTTTTTAGGTGCATTTAAATGGGAAATTCGTGCAAAATGGAGTCACAAAAAAAGGAGGTTTAACTATGCAAACATTTCGAAGACTCGCTCTTTTCCTAGCTGTCAACCTACTCGTTATTCTGACGCTCTCTTTTCTTTTACATCTCTTTGGTGTGCAGCCCTATTTAACACCTTATGGCCTTGACTACAACTCACTTTTAGCCTTCTGCTTTATTTGGGGTATGGGCGGGGCATTAATTTCACTTAGCCTCTCGCGCATCATGGCCAAATGGCTAATGAGTGTGCGCGTGATCGATCCTTCCAGCACCGATCTGGCCGAGCAAAAACTCGTACAGATGGTCTACCGCCTATGCCGCAAAGCGGGGCTACCCGACATGCCCGAGGTCGGTATTTTTCAGTCACCAGCCATGAACGCCTTTGCAACAGGTCCAACCAAAAGCCGCTCGCTTGTTGCCCTTTCAAGTGGTATTATTGCGCGCATGCACGAGGATGAGCTTGAAGCTGTCATCGCCCATGAGGTCTCCCACATTGCCAATGGCGACATGGTGACTATGACACTCCTACAGGGTGTTATCAACGCCTTTGTGATGTTTTTTGCGCGCATACTCGCCTTTGCCATTACGCGCGGAAGCAATAGTAACCGCCGGAGCTCATCACCCTTTGCCTACTACGCGCTGGTTTTTGTTTTTGAAATTGTTTTTATGGTTTTAGGCTCAATTGTTGTGTGCGCCTACTCACGCTTTAGAGAGTTCCGCGCCGATAAAGGTGGCGCTGACCTTGCCGGAAAAGCGAAGATGATAGCGGCCCTGCGCGCCCTGCAAAACGAGCATGAAAGCTCTTCTTCCATGCCGATGAAACAGACAGCCATTCAGGCGATGATGATTAAAAACAAGAGCGGCGGCTTCCTAACCCTCTTTGCCACCCACCCTCCGCTCGATGAACGCATTGCCCGCCTTTCGAGATAACAATAAGAGAAAATAATCGACTTTTATTTGATGCGGGGGCCTGCAACTCATAGTTCACCACTATCAGCAGTGCTCCCGCCATCCGGAACTCCAGGATTAACAGCACCGCTGTCCTGAATAACAACATGTCCTGATACAACCGTTGCACCACCAGTAAAATCTACTAGTCCATTATGAGGAGTAGAGCGCATGCTTAGCCCACCACCCGCCGGGCCAGTATCAACTGCGGTAAGACCACTATTGGCAATTGGCCCTGTTACTTGCGTAGGCGGCAGCTCATTACCGCTCGCTCCAATTGGATCGGTATAAAAAATGTTAAATGGTGTTTCTAAATTGCCTACAAATTGCGGAAACTGTCCAGGAACTACCACCCCACTATTACCCTCATTGGCTATTGGAGCTGCTATATTTTTTTGATAGTTAACATCTGCTGTAAAGGTAAGGCCGGCTGGATTTTTAGTAACAAAAATTAGTGGAGCAAACCGAGGGCGTGCGGGCTCTTGGAGCCGTATTGAGCCTCCGGTTAAAAGCGATTTTCCGCCAATATTCATCCTATTTGCTGCGTAGAACTCATAAGGACCACCGTGCAAAGGACTATTCATTAATCCTAAGAAATCGACATTATTTCCTCTAATTACAAGAGCGCTCGGACAAAAGTGCTTGGCATTAATTGTTACATTCGGCAGTGCCGCAACTCTTGGACCTACTTCCAAATCTGAATAGACAGAGCTACCCTCACCAAATATAACAGAACTATCTGCCAGCAATTTAATCTTTCCATTATTGATAAAAACGGGACCAGCAAAAGGAACTTGCTTTATTATTTCAACTCCAATCTGTGAATTAACAACAATTGAATTGGCTTTAATAGTTAATGTTTTGGCCGAAGGGATATTAATATCACCGTTTATAAACATTTGACCCGCACCGCCTGTGCCATTTGTAACAATATCAATTTCAATATTGCCGTTTGTTGTCCAAAGCTCATAGAGGCTTTTGCAATTAATATTAAAAGGAGTTGCTTTAACAAAATAATTTTCATTTGGTGGGATGTTTGGGCTAACTACCCGATCAGCCTCATAAGAAATCTGGCCGTCAGCTGGGTCGATGAGGAAAGTGCCATCGCTGCCTTGAGGAGCGCGCGTATCGACAGGAGTGATCATTGGATCTGGAATCACAACATTGTTGCCCTTGGAAGAGACCTCGACAAGGCCGCCATCGCCGCCGTTAGGTCCGCCCCTGGCCGAGAGTTTACCGTAGGCAAGGGCCGCTTTGTCACCCCAGATGATGATTTTGCCGCCATCGCCATTAACCGTTGCATCGGCTGATAGTTTAGCTTCAGGATCGATCAGTATGACATCTGCATGCGGGTAGAGCTCAGGCTGTTCACCGCGGTAGCCACCGCCAACTAAAATTTCGCCGCCGCCATTAGCGCCGGCAACATCTATATCAGCGCCATTAAGGATCGCAACCTCTTTACCAAAGATATGGATCGAGCTACCTTTTTCATCGACCGTCTCTGCGCTAATTGTCCCAGAAACTTCAATAGCCCCCTCTGGTGCTGTCAAGTAGACCTGTCCATCCACCTCACTCACCCCAAATGTATAGATAGATCCGCCATTATTTACAGCGAATCTGTAGGGGCTACTAATCGTGCCAGCAGAGATAAGCTGGGCGCCAGCTGCTTCAATTTCACCTTTATTTACGACAGTAGCATCACAATTGGGCCTAATCAGCACATTCACACTGCCAGGGGCTCCCCCTTCAGGGTTGATAATCACCTCGTAACCAGCAGCAAGGGTCACCTTTCCATTTTCTGCTGTAATTTTTCCGTTATTTTCTACATGTTTAGCCACAAGCATCACATGGCCATT
>JAYUZV010000055.1:0-7368 GCA_043751475.1 Chlamydiia bacterium | reverse complement strand
TTTTTCTTGCTAACCCAAGTTTCATGCCATTTTTTATCTTCAACCGAGAAAAATGAGTATTCGATTTTTGCGATATTTGCGATCAGAAGCTCCTTGCGTATTGCTTCCCCCCTTTCTTTTGAACAGGTAAGAAAATAGAGGTCGCCCTGATCAGATGGAGCCAGTAGTCCCTGGAGCTCACCTGAAAAAGCGGCCTTTAAATTAAGTCCACCGTCAAAGATAAAAACAAGCACAGGCGGGCCATTGTTTTGTGGAAGAAGCGAAAAATCGCGATTGATTGAAAGAAAAATTTGACAGAGCCGCTGATCAACAAAATTTTTGCTTAAGCCATCATTTCTTACTGCAGATAGCTCTATCTGCGTCAGCTGCTGCTGCCGATAAACTCCGAACAGGATGGCAAGCAGGCCAGTGAGAAGCACCATGCCAATAAGCAGCTCGAGAAGGGTGACGGACTGTTTTTTTACCCAAATCATGGACCGATTTTACCACAAGGAGGGCTTTAACGCACCTTTTTATGGAGAGCGTAAACCCCAAGCCAAACAGCCAATATAAGAAAGAGAAGAAGGGAGGACCAGCCCGAAAAAAAGGAGGCCCTTGAGGCTGGGATGAGCTGTAAAAAGGCGAATAGTGAGATAAAAACGCCCATGCACGCATCGCCAGCAATAAGTCCCGATGAGATCAAAATACCGCGACTATTAGTCTGCTCTTTATTCTTGGCCATCTTCTGGTGGACAAAGGCGATAATACCACCGAGCATAATCGGAGTTGAAAGAGATAGTGGAAGGTAAAGACCGATAGCAAAGGGAAGAACAGGGAGACGGAGGAGTTCCATAATAAGGCCTAGAACAACGCCTAAAACAACGAGGGTAATTGGTAGCTGCTGCTCGATAACACCTTTTGCAATTAGCGCCATCATTGTTCCTTGAGGCGCCGGCATTCTAGATGATCCTATGACATAGGTCTCGTTCAGTAGATAAACAACTCCTCCGATAAAGATAGCGGGGAAAATAATACCGAGTATTTCACCGAGCTGCTGGCTCCGCGGAGTGGCTCCTAGCAGAAAGCCAGTTTTAAGATCTTGTGAGGTTGTACCGGCCATGGAGATAGCCACGTTAACAACACATCCCATAGTAAGCGCCGAAATTAGATAGATCTTCTCTGTCCAACCAATTGATAGAAAGACAAGACATGTTAGCAGCAGCGTGGTAATTGTCATTCCTGAAACTGGATTTGATGTACTGCCAACAAGTCCAACTGTAATCGAGGTCACTGCAACAAAGAAAAAACCTAAAATGACCAGCAGCGAAATGGTTAAAAAGTTCATTGGCATCCCTGGAAAGAGCCAGAGCGTTAAAATAATGGCAATAGAACCAAGAATAAGCCAACGGAGCGAGATGTCGCGCTCTGTACGCAGGTGAACCGGCTGCTCTTTTCCTACCTGAGTCAACTCTTTCATTCCTGCTGCAAAGGTTTTTCCAATCATGGGGCCCAGCTTGAAAAGGCTGATAATACCGCCAATAGCAACTGTACCAGCACCGATATAGCGGATATAATCGCTCCATATATCCTCGGCAGAAAGCTGAGAAATGGGCTGGGTATAGGGGGCGACAATCGTATCACCACCAAAGAGCGTTACAAGAGGAATCATCACCCACCAGGTGAGGGCTCCTCCAGCAATCATAACAGAGGCGATGCGCGGACCGATAATATAGCCAACACCGAGCAGAGCCGGCGTGCAATCGATGGCAAAAATTGTCCGCTGAAAAGAGTTAATCGTCCAAGAGGGAACCTCTTTAAAAAGAAAGAAGACCCCCGTTAATACTTTATAGAGACTTCCAACAAGAATACCCACCATAGCCTGCATAGCACCCGATCCTGCGCTTCTCGAAGATTTCAAAATAGCAGCACATGCAGTGCCTTCTGGAAAGGGAAGCTTCCCGTGCTCTTGAACAATGATATAACGTCTCATCGGAATCATAAATAGAACACCGAGAATCCCTCCCAGACTAGAGAGCATAAACACACGAAAGCTAGAGGTTGAACTAGCGGGAGCCCCCAAAATATAGAGCGCGGGAATTGTAAAGACAACACCACCGGCAAGCCCCTCTCCGACAGAAGCAATTGTCTGGACCATATTATTCTCTAAAATTGTCACATCTTTACCAAAAAAGCGAAGGAGAGCAATAGATAGAACAGCCGCCGGAATGGATGCTGAAACGGTGGTGCCCACTCTCAATCCAAGATAGGCGTTACCAATACCGAAAAGTAATCCGAGAATTAAACCGACAAAAACAGCGCGAAAGGTAAACTCTTTGACATTTTTTTTTGCGGGAATAAATGGTTTAAATGTTTGATCAGTACGAGACACAAGCAATACCTGCTTAATAAATAATGGCTATCTATACCGCTTTATCTCTTAATATTTCCATCTAATTTTTTACCACTTTCAGAAATAAAAATCGTGTAGCTAAAGAGATGTTCTCGGGCGCCATTTTTTCGTTTATAGATCACTTGAAGCTCAAAGAGATGTTCCTGAAATTTCACCTCCTCCTTCCGCTTTTTTACAAAGCCGATTTTTACTGTGCGATAAAATCGTTTTGGCTCGCGTCCTTTCCATGGAATCGCAATCTGCCCCTCCTCTAAAACAGACGGCTTATCCAGAAGATCTTTTATAGGAATATCATTTGCATAAAGCCTGGATTTAATGGTGGCAAAGGCTCTATCCGCATCGCGCTGAAGCTCTATCCGCTCCATCGATCTACTCTCTTTTAAAAGCAGATGAGAGGGTATCCGCATCAAAAAAGGAAGCGATATGGCAAGAATGGCGAGGGAAAGAAGAATCTCAAAGAGAATAAATGGCTGTTTTTTTTTCATGTAAATCCGCTTTACAGAAGCGATTATACCCTTTTTCGCAATTTCAGCCATCCGTTTGACTCTAAGCAGGCGAAAAGGTAATATAGGCCCTAAGCAGTTCAAAAAAAGAAGTGGTATATGGAAAAACAGGGAAAAGCGATCTACAATGCACTTAAAATGGCATGGGAAGAGGATCCATCAATCGATGTCGAAGGGTGGGAAGTACTCGATTACAGATCGCTACCAGAGGCGACACTATTTCAGATGCTGCAGCCTCTAGGAATAGATCTTAATTCTAAAGATTTCGCATCCTTTGCAAAAGAGGCTGAAACACCTGAAGATTTAACACTCATGCTCACGGAAGAGGAAGGAGAGAGTCAGCTACTGGACCAGACTTTCCTTATTATCTTTGAACTCTGGCGCCGTAAATTTCCAGAGGTTCCTTCGCTCTCTATTTTCTGTGACCAGCTCGATCATCTAATCAACCTATACTATATAGATGGGCAAAGCGAAATACTCACCTCACATTTAAATGCCCTCGAGGGTATTTTAGATAGCGAAGAAAGTCCAAAAGAGACCTTTTCGCTGATTACTTCTCTTTGCGGCAATGATTTAGAGACATTTCTCTACGATTTTATATCTGATTTAATCCACTCTCAAGAACCATCGCTGGCCTCTGACAGATTAGAAGAATTTTACGATCTGGTCGATAGAAAAGGGTGGTTTGATCTCCTTCATATTGAGCTTGTAAACCTAGCAGATCCCGCCGAGGCACACCACTTGCTTCTGCGCTTAATTGAGGATGCAAAGGGCGAAAAGAATATCGACCTGCTACTGGCAATTGTGCAATTTCTTATCGCCTCCGGCGATCCTAAAACTTTTGTAGATCTTGCCCATTCTCTGCTGCCCCTTATCCCAGAAAATGACCCCGAATCGCTGATCGATGAAATGCTTGAGGCCTCTAAAGAGTTCTACATGCGCATCGATCACGATGAGGAGGAGAGGGTCTGCCAGAACCTACTTAAAGAGGGAAATATTAAGGTCAAACGATCGGCCCTAAACCACCTTCTAGCCAAACCACTACGCGATTTGCCGCCTCAATTCCCACCCCTACAAAATGATCCCCGCGGCACCTAATAAGAGGAGTACCCAAACCTATTTTTCCAACTCCTTTCGTACGTGGTGGTGAAAAGGTAATTAAACGCCTCATAAGAAAGGAGTTATAAATATCTGTAAATAAACAATAGAGCTCCCATACGGACCTAAACTTCCTGGTTTATCTGCCCAATTTTCTCCTCACCTACTGAAGTTACTTAGGCGGCTAAAGAGGGCTTTGCACATTTCTCGCCTATTAGAGATTCAGAAGGAGCAGGGGGTTAAAGTCAATGTAGTCGGCGGAAGTTAATAGATAGGTGACTCCGTTTTTAGTGCCAAAAGGAAGGGCTCCTTTACGGACGCTGTGGAGGTGGCCAAAGATGGCGAGATCAATACCGGCTGATTCTAAAATCGCTGAGGCTTGCGACGGTGATAGCGCTGCGTTAATCGGCGGGTAGTGAAGCATCGCAATTTTTTTCAGGGATGACCCTTTGAGTGGAGCTAAATTACGCGCTAGTTTCTCAATTTCGCGCTTAAAAATGGCTCTATCGTGCTCTCTATCATCCACCTTTTCGCGCTCGGCACTGTTTGCCTTATAATCGATAAATGCACCAAAGCTATACTCCTCGCTATCCCACAACCTTGTACCCGCAATAATGATCTGATCTTTCCAGATAAATGGAGTGTTGAAGAGAAAATGTATGCTCTTAAATTGACGCTCTTTTAGAAAAGTATTCATCTTCTTTTCACTCGACCACCAGTAGTCGTGGTTGCCATTTGAAAGCACTTTTTTACCTGGAAGAGAGTCGAGCCAGCGCAAGTCGGTTTCTACCTCCTCCAATTTAGAGGCCCATGAGATATCGCCGGCGACAAGAACGAGGTCACCATCGACAACCACCTCGCGCCATGCTTGTTCAATCTTTTCGACATAGTTTTCCCAACCAGGAAAGCGCGCCATTGTTTTCGCAGGATTGCCAAGGGCCAGATGCAGGTCAGAAAAAGCCCATATGGCCATAAAAAAATTCTCGCTATTATAACCGATTCCACATGGAAGAAATCGCCTCTGTTTCGCCTTTTAAATGGGCAAGCTGTGGGTATTTATCGCATAGTCCACTAAAGGTTTTTCGATCGCTCTCACTTGTAAGTGAAGAGCAGCCAAGAATGAGATAGGTGACAAGCCCCTCATCGCGAGCGACATCTTCATTTTGCAGCATTTCAAGGCAGCCCTTAGCAATCTCTCCCTCGGTATTAAAAGCAGAAACAAGTGCCATCACAGCACGCTCATTTTCACGGCTAATAGGCAGTTGGTGCATCACTTTTAACAGAAACTTTTTAGCAGGCTCTCCAATCCGAGAAAGGGCAAGCAATAGCTCTTCTTCAACATCAAAATGGCGCGCTTTAAGTGCATTAAAAAGAGGCAGTATTGCAACGGAATTACCTAAAATCCCAAGACATCTGGCAGCAAGCGCCGGTGCATAACCATAGCCTGGAAAAAGCTCTGAATAAAATTTTTCCGAATCAACCAAATTGATTAAAATAGGAACCGCTTCGTCTCCAAAAGCGGTGACTGCTGCAACCTCATCTTCAGGATCTTCCTCTTCAGATAGAATTAGATCTGCAAGCTTCTTCTCGATCTCTGTTGCCTTCCCATAAATATCGCGCAGGCCGAGATAGGCAGCTCTAGCTTCATGAACTTGCCGCTTATCCTCTTCCGAAAGAGATACAGCACTTAAATCTCTGCCAAGCTCTTTTTCCATCTCAAAAAGATCGAGGATCCTATCGTATAGAATCTCACGCCCCATTCCTTTGCCCTCATTTTCGTAATAATCGAGCATCTCCTGAAAATTTCCACTAAAATGGGCATCGCGGTGCATCAAAATTTCGTGGTCCACCTCATCGGTTAAGGGAATGTGATACTCCCCATCATCATCTCTCATTTACTAGCTCCTTTTACAACTAAATCTTTGACAAGGCTTGCATTATAGCTCGATCTCACAAATGGCCCAGCATAAATATGGGGCACGCCTACTTCATATCCATAGGCCTCATAGGCCTTAAACTGCTCTGGTGTGACAAATTCCTTCACAAGCAGCTTCGAGCGGCTAGCTTGCAAATATTGCCCAATGGTAATGATATCGCAACCGACAGCATGTAAATCGCGGATGGTCTCATGAACCTGCTCATGCGTTTCCCCAAAGCCAAGCATCATGCCAGATTTAACAAATTGCGCTCTACCAGATTGCTTTACATGAGCTAAAACCTGAAGGGTTCTGTCGTAGGTCGCCTTGTGGCGCACCTTCGGAGTAAGTGCTCTAACTGTTTCAACGTTATAGTTAAAAATTTCCGGTTCTTCGGCCAAAACAAGGTCCAGCGCCTCAAAATTTCCCGCAAAATCAGAAGTGAGCAGCTCAACTGTAATTCCCGGATTTTCACGGCGTGTAACTCGGATAATTTCTACCAAATGGGCGGCCCCTCCATCTGGCAGATCATCTCTGGCTACCATCGTAATCACCACATGACGCAAACCGAGTCGTTTTGTAGACTCCGCGACACGAGCCGGTTCATCAGCGGCCGGTGCTTTTGGCGTTTTAGAAAAGTCGATATCGCAAAAGCCGCAGTTGCGCGTGCACTCTTTACCGAGCACAAGAAAGGTTGCTGTTTTTTTGGAATAGCACTCGAGACGATTCGGGCACTTAGCCTCCTCACAGACCGTATTTAAACCCGTTTCATGGACAAGTGCATTTGTATTAAAAAATTCGCCCGAACTAGGCAACTTTCTATGGAGCCACGCAGGAAAGCGTCCCTTTGCCTGCTTGTCGGGATTTTCAGGGAGAATATTTAAACCTGAATTTCTTACACGTGGACGCGCATCGAATGCGGAATCTGGATGTGTAGTATCTGGGTACTCAACCATTTATATCCCTCTAATTAAAAATGAATAGGCTCGCCTTTTGCAATTAAGACCGCCTCAAGCCACGCCTCTGGAAGTGTCGGATGGGCATGAATCGTTTCAGCGATATCCTCAGCTGTGAGTTCTGCAGTGATGGCAAGGGCCATTTCAGAAATTAAGGAAGCTGCCTCGCTTCCCACTACCTGAGCACCTAAAATTTTACCGGTTGATGGGGCAATTAAAACTTGTGCAAATCCTTCGGTCTGGCCTGCCGCCTTTGACTTTCCAAGAACTGCAAAGGGAAATTTGCCCACTTTGTAGGCGATATTATCTCTGTCAAGTTCTTCGCGCATTTTGCCCACAGTTGCAATCTCTGGACTTGTAAAAATAACCGCTGGAACTGCCTCATAATGCATCTTTTTTGATGCTCCTGCTGCATTAGATGCGGCAACAAGCGCTTGGTGAGAGGCTACATGGGCAAGCATCCCTTTACCGGTTACATCGCCGATTGCATAAACACCGGGAACGGC
>JAYUZV010000054.1:0-5132 GCA_043751475.1 Chlamydiia bacterium | reverse complement strand
AGGGGTGTGCCTGTTCCAAGTGAGAGCATGTGAATCTGCTCAGGTTGCTTGCCTCCTTTTTTAACATCAACTGCCGCCGCAATTGCAATCATACTCGGGTTGGTAGCCGCCATTCCTCCGTCTACGTAACCTTGATAGGAAGGGAAATAGGTAGGCGCCGCACTGCTGCGCAGCATCGCATCTAGCAGGGGTAAATCGGAGTATTCAAAATTATCAAAGGTCACAGGATCCCATGAGCCAGTCTGCTCGTTGTTTAATTTAACCGACGGAATCACCACCTTCTTTTTTAGCTGGCTAAGGGTTGGATTGCCTGGAGGGCCAATCTTTTGCATCAGCTCGGTGAGTTTTTCTGTTGAATATTTAGCGTGGAGGTGAAGGAGGTCATCCTTGTGGGCTGGCACAAAAATCTGGCTGCCGTAGGTGGTGTAAATGTCTAAAAGATCTTGCGGCGACTTGCCTGCAGCAAGAAAGCCGGCAATGATGGAGCCTGTGGAGGTTCCGGCAAAAAGGTCGATATTTTCAAGAAAACCGGGGTTCTCTTTTTCTAGCATCACAAGAATTTGGGCGGCAATAACGCCGCGAATTCCGCCACCATCAACGGACAGAATACGGTACTTTTTTGTGTCCGCACTGGCGGGGGTGGTTAGAAGTAGCAGAGGGATCACGATAGCTAAAAAGAATCGTTTCATTGCGCATTTTCCTGTTGGATAAACTGCGACTATAAAACTTTTTTTCATTTCCGTAAAGCGCGCACTGATTAGCACTGATAAGCAAGAAAGAAAAGTAAGAAAGAAAACCCGCACGAATAGCAGGATAAGAAAAAAGGAAGAAAAATTGGCACGGATAACAGGATATTCAGGATAAGAAAAGAGGATAAGGGATAAGAGGAGGATAAATGAAAAACAAGGTTTTTTCATTTGTTCCTCGGATTTCGCAGTCGAAATCCAGCTCCTCCGGAGGGGCATGCCTCTCTGCACATTTCTAATTCTTTCTTTATTAAACTCTTATCTTTTTTCTTATCCTGTCCGCCGCAGCGCAGCCAAGGCGGATCCTGTTATCCGTGCCAATTTTCTTGCTTTTCTTGCTGATCTTTGCCTGATCTTGTGATCCGTGCTCTACTCGGGGATGACGGGGTAGCTCTCCCACGCGGCAAGGTCGTAGTGCCACCACTCCGTTGGGTAGGGGGCAAAGCCACTGGCGACCATGATCTTTTCAAGCAGCAGGTGGTTTTTTCGCGCTTCTTGAGACGAGCTGGTGTGGTCACGGTGGGCCTTTTCGCTGAAATCATCAAATAGGGTGGGCATCGGCAGTTCTTTGCCAGAGGTAAGGTCAATCAGTGTCAGGTCAACAGCTGTGCCTCTTGTGTGCCTACCACCTTTGCGCGGATCTGCGACATAGCGCTCATCCGGAAGCTTCTCCCATAATTTCCACTGCGCAGAGAGTGGCCTAAAACCATCCCATACTTTTAGGCCAAGTCCTACAGCTTCAAAGGTAAGCTGCGCCTGGTGTAGTGCATGTGCCGCATCTTCATGCAGAGAACAGGTGGTAAATGAGTAAATGGCCTCTCCCAGAAAATTGTTTCGGGTTGCGTAACGCAAATCGATAACAATATTTGGAGAGATAGATTGAATAGAAACGAGACGCGTCACGAAAACCGCCTTTTTTGCTTTAGAAAATTGCCCGAGAAGGGACTCGAACCCCCACACCTTACGATATCAGAACCTAAATCTGACGCGTCTACCAATTCCGCCACCCGGGCAGGGTGCAAAGCTCTATTTTATAGAAAAGTTCTTTTTAGTCAATGGGCAAGCGAACAGAAGTAGCGATCGCCAAAATCACCAAGGCCAGGAGTGATCATAAAGTCCTTAATATCAGGGTCTATGGCCGCGCTGACATAATGGGCATTTGGGTGAATGCTCTTTACTTTATCAATACCTTCTCTTGAGACAATCACGCTGACAAGCATAATTTGTGATTCTACAGCTCCCGCTTCAATCAACTCTTTCATGGCAAGTAGGGCAGAGCCACCAGTGGCAACCATAGGTTCTAAAATCATCACCCAATGGTCGCTGCTAATCCGTGGCAGCTTCTGGTAGTAACTTTTAGGAAGAGCAGTTGTTTCATCGCGTGCGATACCCAGAAAACCAACGTCGGCATCTTTATAAATGTTCAAAAAAGCGGGCAAAAGAGAAATCCCTGCACGCATAATTGGCACCAGTAAAATCGGGTGTTTAAGTGCATATTTAATAGCGCTGCTTTGAGGGGTTTGAATCGGAACTTCTCTGTTTGGAACTGCTCCAAGTGAAAGAGCGGCTAAAAGTGCCGCGATTTCTCCAGTAATAACGCGAAAATTGGCTGAAGAAAGTTCCCTGTCGCGCAATTGTGAGACAAGAAAAGTCAGGCTAGAGCGTGTATAGTCGTTCACTCTAAAAACTCGTAAACAGGAGTCACTTTATAGCCTGAATCTTGAGCCAACTGAACAAGCTCTACAACAGATTTCCACTTCGCCCTTCCATCAATGTGCAAGAGAATTTCATTTTTCTCCCCTTCCTCCAAGAGGATCTTTTCAAACTCTGGACCTATCTCTTCATTTGCTGCCAGAAGGTAGTCACCTTTTGCACTCATTAAGTGACATTTGCCGCTTTCATTTAGGTGTAAATGGATTGGCTGGAGTGGGTTATTAGCGACTCTCGTTTCGCTTGGCAGGGGCCAGCTGGCAATTGTAAAGATAGCGCTGAGTGAAGTGAAAAGAAAGAAGAAGTTGACCATCCAAGGGAGGTGCATCTGCTCTTTTTGTGGCATTTGGGGTTCACAGGCCTCTTTTGCCCCACGCTTTTTGCGCCAAATAGCAAGTAGCGAATAGACCCACAGTGTTGATGCAGCAACAGATAAAGAGATAAGAATTCCGTGAGTAAGAGGCAGATTTTTCAACATATTTGGGGTGATACTTTTGCCTAGTGGAAGAGGGGCAGTTACCTCTTGAATAGGGGCGATAACCTCCTGTTCTCTCTTAAGCTCTACTTGATCTCTTGTAATTTGTGAAAGAAGATTCTCTTCCTCTTCTTCAATGGGTAGTGGACGACTAGCCACCTCTTCCAGGAGAAGAAGGTCATCGTCCACAAGAAGGGGAGTTCCTATATAGCCGCCTATGCTGGAGGCGCTATCGATGCGCTCTAGAACCTCGCGCTCATCTTGGGTTGTGATTTCAAATAGGTCGCTCTCTTCGGCGGAAAGGGGAGAGATGGCTGAAATAAGAAGAAACAGAGTGTATAGCTTATTTATTCTCATAGAGGTCTCCAGAGACTTTCACTTTCAAAATAAAACTTAACACACCTCTCGCATTGCTGCAAGCAATAGTGGCAGAGATAGACTATTTTCGTGTAAAATGGTCCCGCATTTCATTAAATAGGAGAGCTCCTCGTGACGGTCGCATCGCCTTTTACCTTTAAATGGCCTTTTACCTGGGAAGATCGCCATCCGGTTTACCAACAAGGGGTCTTTTTTCTTCCCGATTTTTACGACAAGCACGACAGAGTTCTTCTCCCCTCTTTTGGCGAGATTTTTGGCAATAGTGCCCCTATTTGTATCGAGTATTGCAGCGGCAATGGCGCGTGGATTTTAGAAAAAGCGTCGCAAAGGCCAGAGTGTAATTGGGTTGCTGTTGAAATCCGCTTTGACAGAGCAAGAAAAATCTGGAAAAAAGCAGCAAAGGCTGGCCTGAAAAATGTCCTTGTTGTACTTGGCGAAGGAGTCACCTTTAGCAAGCACTACTTAGATAGAGCTTCTGTTTCTGAAATATTCGTCAATTTTCCAGATCCGTGGCCGAAAGATCGCCACGCCAAACACCGCATCATTCAATCTCCTTTTGTGCAAGAGATGGCACGCATTGTTGCAGCTAGCGGCAAAATGACCCTTGTAACGGACGATTCTACCTATGCAGAGCAGATGCGCCAGGTCACTCTTGGCTCTAATTTATGGAACTCGCTTTTGCCGGAGCCCTTTTACACCCATGAAATGGAAGGGTATGGCACCTCTTACTTCCGCGAGCTGTGGGAGAGCAAGGCTAAGTCGATATTTTTCCACCAATTTAGCCCAAGGTATGTGCTATGACAGAGATCGAAGAGGAGACTCCACGCTTTCAAATTGACCATTCGCGCGCGCTACTTAAGGGGGTTCCATTTACACCCAAAATTGGGTTTGACCTCGATAGTCAAGATAGCAACGTCCTGATGATCACCCTTGCCGCAACGCTCGATGATGATCTCGACTGGAAGCGCGAGATAGATCTAGCAAAAGAGGCCATTTCCATGGGTAAAATGGTTCTCTGGGAACTTGACCTTGGTCTTTCAGAGAGAGATTTCTCTTTTGAAGATGAGATGGGTTGGAGTTCTTATTTACTTGCGATTCGCGAATTTGAAAAGACGATCTGGAGCGCATTTGAAGAGGAGAGTTTAGGGGTCAGTTTTGGGCAGATCTCTCTTGAGTTCCATTCATTTATTGCTCGTTTTCCCCGCGATAGTGGTATTTACGAAACACCAGAGGCCCTCCACATTCACTGTGCAAAGCTTTTGTCAGACTACCTCCACCGCCTAGTTGCCGAACTGCCATTTGATTTACCTGCCTACATAAGACTGGATATCTCTGCAATTAAGAGTCCTACCTTTGCAGCAGCCCTTATTTCAAAAGAGATTTTCGAGCATATCCAGGTGATAGCAAAGAGCTCATCAAGACTTTTTGGTGGTATCTCAGAAGGCGGAAACTCCGAGGTTGGCTTTTTGGGTAGTAGCAGAGAGCTTCTTGTAGCGCAAATTGCCCTTCTAATTCCGACAGCGCGACAAATTTCACTCTCCTCCGCCCAAAAGCTCGATACAATTGGCGCGCAGCTTGCGGCAAAAAACCTTCCATTTCGCACGATTCCCGAAACACTCTTTACAGAGCAGTGGGATGGCATCAACTTAGCTATTGTTCTTCCCGAGCTACTCACCCCAAAAGGTGAGCGCGCACTTTCTGGTTTTATCGCCGCCGGCGGAGAGGTCCTCCGTTACTGCGGCTTACTGCCAACCCTATAAATAAAAAAGGTCTTTTTAATACGCAATTAAAAAGACCTTATCTGTTGGGAATCGGAGCAGGGG
>JAYUZV010000053.1:0-2230 GCA_043751475.1 Chlamydiia bacterium | reverse complement strand
ATTTCCTTCTAATTCTTGAGCAGCTCCAGAGAGGTATGCCACTCCGGAGGAGAGGGGTTTTGCTTCTCGCAAAACCCGAGGAACAAATGAAAAAACGTTGTTTTTTTTTCATTTATCCTCCCCTTATCCCTTATCCTTTCTTTCTTATCCTGAATATCCTGCCATCCGTGCCAATTTTTCTTGCTTTCTTTATCTTTATTTATCGGTGCTGTCTATCCTTCTTATCAGTGCTGGGCACAGCGAAGAGGAGGATGGCTGGTAGTTTTTTTAGATCGGGAAGGGGCTGCTTTTTCCACTGCGCAACGGTGCGCGTGATAACAAGCTCACTCGGTCCTGTCACATCAACGGCAAGGCTTAAGATGGTTGTGTCAGATAGGGCGTCAATGGCCCGTTTTAAGCCGCGGATATTGGCGTGCGGTGGCTCCATAAAAAGCTGGGTTGTGCCTCGCTCGCGACTCTCAACTTCCAGCTTTTTAACCATCTGGATGGAAGCCATTTCATCGCGCTCCAAATAGCCATGAAAGGCAAATTTTTGACCCGGCAAACCGGAAAGTTGTAGGGCAATTATGAACGAACAAGGGCCAGCAAAAGCGCGTACTTGGATGCCTATTGCACGGGCAGCAAGAACAAGTGCCGAGCCGGGATCGGCTATGCAAGGCAGGCCCGCATCTGAAACAATACCCCATTTCTGATCTTTTGGAAGCTCACGCAAGAGCTTTTGTATCTCCGACTGGGTCGATTCTTCGCTGATCAGCACAACTTCGAGCTCTTTTTTTGTTAAGGCAAGATAGCGGCGCGCTGCTCTCTCACTCTCGGCAAAAAGACCCGTAAGCTCACTTGCTGCATCCACTACCTCTGGGGATAGGATGGCTCTGGCATTGCCCTCTGTGATTAAGTTAGGTAAGAGATAGAGCATTTTTTTTACCCTCCAGAAGGTGGCAGACCATTTTTTCGAAAAGAACAGCCGGTTTCACGGAGGTAGATTTGGCAAGCAGATCAATTTCAAAGAGTTTCATAAGCGCAGAGCGGAAATAGGCGGTACCACGAGCCACCGCCGCACCATAATACTTCTCGACCTGATGAGGTTTGATGTGCGGAAAAAGGGCCGCAGCAGCCGATAGGCTCTGTCCGGGGCGTGCACTTAAGGCAAAGCCGAGGTGCAGGTGGTAGCGGCACTGGCCGATAAGCGCTAGAAGATCCGATAAATCGCCGCTAAATTCGAGTTTGGTTGGCGCAGTTTCTTGCCAAATAAGCGCGTCAGCTATTTCCCAGCCGCTTTTTTCAGGCGATGGTTTGCAAATAGCGCGTAGATCTGTAATAAGAATTTTACCGCTCCCTTCAGTATAGAGAAGGAGTTTTTCCAGCTCGCTAGCCAGAAGAGCTGGGTCATCGCTCGTGTTTTCAAGCAGCTCATGGAGTGCGGGTGGCTCTATTTGACGCCCAATATCACTTACTCTTTTTTGGACACTCTCGGTGAGGCGGCGCTTCTTTTCCCACGGCTTTTCAGCTGTTAAATCGAGGTAGAGCAAGTGGCTTTTAGCCTTTTCGTAAAGAGAGGTTGTAAGAGCACCACCGGAGGATGTAAGCAGTAGGAATGTGGCTGGCGGCACATCCCCCATCCAGAGAGCAATTTTTTCTAGAATTTTCTCGCCTTTTCCTATTTTATCGATGTTTTCCAGGATAATCAGCGTAGTCTCACGGAAAAGCGAGGGTGTTAAGGCGTCAAGCGCCTTTTCAGCAGGTTTCTCGGCCAGATCGACACGTACCTCATGGAAAGAATTTCCCTTACTTAAAAATTTAATTAACCGTTTAAGCAGAGAGAGGCGCTCAAAAGGTGTGGGAATAGCGAGGAGATAAGAGCGGGCGGGCAATGGGCTTTTTAGCTGGTTTTCAAAAGCCTGAATGGTCTGAAATTTCAATGGAGCCCCACCTTTTACCCTTAATCTTAACAATCTACAGGATAGAGCAAAGAAAAATCAATAGAATGATTTTAATCAGAGATAATAGATTTTCTTTAGGCTTTTATTTAATTTACAGCTGGTTCATAATGTCGACATTATAACTATCAGGGTATTTGCAAATGAAAGTAAAAAGTAAAAAACAGGGTAAAAAACCGATAAAAAAGGCTGTAGCAAAAAAAGTAGTCAGAAAAAAAGCCCTACCCAAAGTAAAAAAGAGGGTAAAAGCTAAGGGCTCAATTCTCGGTCGCATGGCGGCTATGGTCCAGACA
>JAYUZV010000052.1:0-27557 GCA_043751475.1 Chlamydiia bacterium | reverse complement strand
CCCCATCGATATGTGCCGCTAGCAACAGCCCCATTTCTAGAGGGATTAGCTCAATTTCGAATGGTTCATGATATAATAAATCAAATCGGAGATAAAATGATTCGTGACGGTTATAACAGGCTTTCCGTTAGCCTAAAAGAGAGAGTGGTTAGAGATCTTAGCCAAGGGGATGTCCCATATTTTCTTGCATTTAATAATTGTGTATATTATGGTTGTAATGTCTTAGATGAAAATATTATTGCAAAAAAAAGTGTAATTTAAGAATGCTTGATTCGAATTCTATTACGAGGCTTGCCCAACAATTCGAAGAGGATGCTTGTAATGAGTTTTTAACCTCTTTCACAACTAAATTCGTTGATAATGGCGGGATTAAATTTTCTGCAACAAAGGTTGAGGGTTGTGCTGATAGAGTCTGTCGCATTTTTAATAAAAAAATGGATCAAGCTTTTGGTTCGCTGCCTGAAGCAAAATACACAGCAATTCTTATCAAGAAGCTTAGAGAGATGCCCATTCGTAAATTAATTATATGCCGTATTAACGACATAATAACAGGTGGGTTGCTAGATCAGAAAGTAGAAGTAAATCAGTTAGCTATCCAAGAGAATGATTCTAATAATGCAAACAGAAATGCTTGAATCTTAGGTAGCTTTCTTAGGGGCGTTTGGGGAATTTGGCGAAGTTGGGTTTGCGCTTGTTTAGGTAGGCGTTATGGCCTTCCTTGCCCTCTTCGGACATGTAGAAGAGCATGGTGGCGTTACCGGCAAGCTCTTGTAGTCCTGTTTGGCCATCGCAGTCGGCATTGAGGGCCGATTTTAGACAGCGGATGGCAATAGGGGAGTGCTGCAGGATTTCCTCGCACCACTCAAGTGTTGTCTGCTCGAGCTTATCGTAGGGCACAACATGGTTGATTAGGCCCATTTCAAGTGCCTGCGCGGCTGTATATTGCCTGCAGAGAAACCAGATTTCGCGCGCCTTTTTTTGGCCGACAATACGCGCCATATAACTAGCGCCAAATCCGCCGTCAAAAGAGCCAACACGCGGACCTGTCTGGCCAAAAATGGCGTTATCAGCTGCAATTGTCAGATCGCACACCATCTGCAAAATTTGGCCACCACCGACAGCAAAACCGGCTACCATCGCAATGACAGGCTTTGGGCAGGTGCGGATTTCGCGCTGAAGATCTAGCACATTAAGTCTGTGACCACCTGTATCGTCGGTGTAGCCAGCATCGCCGCGGATTTTTTGGTCACCACCAGAGCAGAAGGCCTTTTCTCCTTCACCTGTCAAAATAATGACGCCAATATCCAGGTCGTGTCTCGCCTCACGCAGGGCCTCGCTCATCTGGTCGACTGTTTGGGGACGAAAAGCGTTGCGCACCTCAGGGCGGTTAATGGTAATTTTGGCAATCGCACCCATCTTTTCGTATTTGATATCGCTGTAGAGTTTAACGGTCTGCCACTCTGCTGTTTCTACTGCCATAAGTTTCTCTCCTGAAGGACTTTTTTTATTGTTTCTGCTGTGGCGCTCGGATTTTCGATATGAGCTGCATGGCCGGCATTCGGAATTTCACGGACCATTTCCTGTTTAATAGACGCAGCATAGAGCTTTTTATATTTTATGTCGCGCGCTCCAACAAGAAAAAAGGTGCGCTGATTGGGAGTAATGAGGGGCTGTTTTGATAGAAGATAGCGGTTAAAAAGAAGAAGTGATTCTTTAGCGTAGCCACTTGTACGAGTTTTGATAAAAGAGTCTGTAATTTGAAGGGTTTCAAAGAGGGCCTGGTTATACCACTCGCGTATATAGTTTTCATAGCAGAGGGTTTGTAGCATTTCGGTAATCTGCTTTTCGCGCGCAATCTGTGCTGGAATTTCCTCTTCTTTTAGCCCTAAATGGCCACCCAAAATAAGCGCTAATTCATAGCGCTCTCGGTTTTTTTGCTGGAGAGCGGCTCTACCACCCATGGAATAGCCGATTAGAATAGTTTTTTCATACTCTATTTTATCTATATCTTGCAGGGCAATACTCAAGGTTTTTCCGGGGTAGTTAAGCGCTTCAATAACCGGCTGCCAGTCGGAGGGGCTGCCGAGCCATCCGTGGAGGAAAATTAAGGTGTGTGACATGCGATCTCTTGGATGGCAGCAAAAAGTTCTGCGCGCGCTCTCTCATTTTGGTTGCGATCTGTTGTTATTTCAACAAGCGCACCCGAAGTGTATCCGCGCGCGTAGGTGAGGTTAAACTGAGTTGCAGCACCTTCAAAGGTATAGGTATGAGCCGTGGCGACGAGTCGTTCAAAATGGGGAGTCATATTTTTTACCGGCAGCTGCGAAAAGATGCCACCGCTGCTGTTATTTAGAATGGCGCAGGTAAAGGGAGCGTTTAAAGCGCTTATTTGCGAGAGAGAGTTGAGGTCGTGAAGAGCTGTTAAATCGCCGATAATTGCGGCAGTTGATTTGCTGCTTTTTGCGCAGATACCGCATGCAGTGGCAATGTTGCCGTCAATGCCGGCAAGACCACGATTAAAAAAGAGACGGGGTATTTTTCCTTTTTTGTAATAGATTAAATCGGCATTGTGGATGGGAAGAGAGTTGCCGATAAAGAGGTTTTCGCTATCCATTTTTTGTAAAATGGCGTGCAGAGCTGCAAGGTCGGAATTACCGGTTAATTTGGAGACAATTTCATAGGCACTTTCTCCTAAATAGCGCCACTGCTCAAGCCATTTACTCTCTGCTGCCTGCGGCAATTTTACTGCCATTTTTTCGCAGAAAAGCTTTGGGTCGCAGACGATCTGTTCGGTGATTTTATGTGACGGATCTTGCCTTTCTGCAGAAGATGAAAGGTGGATCTGACGGCCGCTATGCCACTCATTTTTGGCAAGCATCGGAGAGCCAAAATGAATCACCAAATCAGCCTTTAAATCTGAGTGGGTCTGTGTGATAAGAGCCGAGTGTGCAATCAGGTTTTTACTTACGCGCAAGTCGCGCATGCCGGACTGAATATCCGCGAAAATGGGAAAACCTATCTTTTCAGCTAGAGCGATGATGGCGGGGTAGCTATTCTCATCAATGCCACCTGATAGACGGATCACCCCGCGCTTGGCATCTTTAATCGCAGAGAAGACCATTTCAAGAGCTTGCTCACTTGGATGAGAGTCTGGCCTATAACATTTACGGAGCTTCTCCGGTGTAAATTCGAGCGCTACAGAGCCAAATGGTTCGCGGAATTGGCAGTTGAGATGAACGGGACCATTAAGGGCTTTAGTGGCAGCAAAAGCGATTGTCGATGCAAGGAAATTGTCCGTAGAGCTTGGAACCGGAAGGTCTGTCTGGAAGTGGACAAAGGGGCCAAAAAATTTGACCTGGTCGGTTGTTTGGGAGGCGCACGTGTCGCGCAATTCGGGTGGCCGGTCCGCAGTTAGAATGATCAGTGGCGCTCCCGAGTGGAAGGCCTCCATGACAGCCGGAAATAGGTTGCCAAGAGCGCTGCCCGAGGTGACTAGAAGGGCAACGGGAGCCTTTCCAGCCTTGGCACGGCCGAGGGCGTGAAAGGCCATGCCGCGCTCGTCGAAATGAGCGAAGATATTGGCCTCGAGTCGCGCGCTGATTGCCAGCATGAGAGGGGTTGAGCGCGATCCCGGAGAGATGCAGAAGTCACGCACGCCACTTTGCAAGAGCGCATCGACAATTTTGGCGCACCAAATTGCATCTAATTCAGCCATTTTCCAATTGTCTCCATTTTGATATCGAGCTCTTCCCACTCACTATCGGGGTCAGAATCTGCAAGGATACCAGCGGCAGCGTGCAGGCTCACCTCGCACCCTTTGATGGTTGCGCAGCGAATGGCTGCCGCAAATTCAGCCCTGCCATTTTCCATCCAGCCGATAGGCGCTGTAAAAAAGCCGCGGGTCTCACTGCTGTGAATATACCCTTTTGCCGCCTTTTTGGGAATTCCGGCCATTGCAGGTGTTGGATGAAGCGCGCGCAGCAGATCCCAAGCTGAGGTGTCACTTTTGATAGTTCCAGAGATTTTGTTGTAGAGATGTTTCACTGCTGCGCTTGTTTTTACACTGTCAGAGCCACTCCATTTCTGCTCCTCTGTCAGCGGAAGGAGAGTTTCTTCAATATAGCGCTTAACTAGTTCAAACTCTCTTCGCTCTTTATCACTCCAATTTCTTTCTGATTTTAGTGGGAGTGTTGCTGCAAGCGATTCACTTTCAAATGATTGCTGCGTTAATGAAAAAAGCATTTCTGGGCTTGCTCCCAGAAAGACGCTGCCTGGCTGATTTTCATAGAAAAAGAGTGTCGCACTATTTTTTTTTGGTGAGATTGACTTTTTTAGCCGCTGGATCAAGTTGTAGGGGTTGATAGCAGAACTATATGTCTGCACGGTTTTGCGGCCCATAACAATCTTTTCAAGGGGGCTATTTTTTACGCGATTATTCCATGTTTCTCTGTCTGGAAAGTGGATTGTATTTAGAAGAGTTGCCTTTTTTGCGCTCTGCGCCTGGCACGACTTTAGGCAGACCCCTTTTTCTGTAAAACAGGTCAGTGTGAAAGCGCCATTTTTCTCTTCGATGATATATTCAGGAATGTAGAGCGCCTCTCCTAGGTGAGTAGCTTCAAAAGTGAAGGCACCAACAGCGCGCACTCCATCTTCAAGCAGCTCATTTTCAGCTACGGTGGCAATTTTTCCAAGTGCCACAAATGATCTGCTTCCATCGCGCGCGCTGTAGTAAAATTTGGGATAGATTTTTGCGTGCAAAAGATGGCCGAGTAGATCAATTTTAGGAATTGATTCTACGCGAGGGGCCGCTTTAAGTTGTGCCGACATAGATGGTCACAGCTCCGCCAAATTGTGGGTAGGCCTTTACCTCTTTGAATCCATTTTCGCGCATGAGGGTGCAAAATTTCTCTCCGCAAGGAAAGGCCTCAGAGGACTGGCTGAGATAGCGGTAAGAATCTCCCTTTTTCGTGAAGAGCGACCCGATTTTTGGCATTACCTGGCGCATATAAAAGCGGTGGCCAGCAGCGAGGATAAAATTCTTAGGCTTTGAGGTCTCCAGAATAATGGCAACACCACCCTTTTTAAGCACGCGAGCCATCTCGAGACAGCACTTTTCGACAGATGTCACATTGCGCACGCCAAAGCTCAGCGTAATAGCATCAAAAACACCTGCGGCAAATGGTAAATCAAGAGCGCTTGCACGTTGAAAGTGGATCTTCTCTTTGAAAAGAAGCTTTTCCCGTTTTTTTTCGCCGATATTAAGCATCTCTTGTGCCATATCAATGCCGATTGCCTTGACAATGGCGGGTCTTTTTTTGCATGCGGCGATAAGCTGATCACCTGTTCCTGTTGCTACATCAAGCAGTCTTACCGAAACATCTTTGGGAATGAAGTTTGCTGCGCGCGAGCGCCAGATAATATCGAGACCGCCTGTCATGACCCGATTCATCATATCATATGACGAAGAGAGTGTATCGAACATTTTCCAGATCTCTTTCTTCTCTGCCGCTACACTATTCTCTGCCATAAAAACACTCCCCCAAAAGGATTAAGTAAGAAAAGAAATTTTCCTTCTTTATTCTTATCCTGTTATCCGTGCCAATTTTTCTTGTCTTTGCTTTTCTTATCTTGCCATCGCTGCTGTTTTTACGCTACAAGTAGTCGTGCAAAACGCGGCCGTAGGGCAGTGTTAGGTCCGCAATAAAATGTGAGGCGCCGACAATCTCTTTTACAGCCAGATCGGCGACCGGCGCATTCACATGGGGAACAAGCTGCAATCTTGCCGCTCCTTCCCATGCGCCTTTAACCGTGATTTCGGTTAAGTTGTAGGCTACTAGCTGGGCAATAGCGAGCGAGCCATCGACACCAGGAATGAGTTTCAGGTTGACCTGGGTCATCCCCATCTTCTTTTCAATGGCACTAGCCCCTTTTGTTTTAAGTAAATCAATATGTTTATAGGCCATCGTTCCCATTGCGACAACCTCACCTGCATATTTCAGCTCACCGGTTAAGGTGTCGCCTGCAACTTCTAGTTTTGGGTGTGCAAATTTCTTTGGGAATCCCCAGATCTCGCGTCCGGCTGCAATTGGGGGGGCGCAGTCTAGGTACATCTGCGCTGTAAAATTCATCGCCTCGCCTTTGTAGATGCAGGGGATGACAACCCCACTTTCGGTGTAGTCACCAAAACCAGAGCTGTCTGGCATGCGGATAAATTCGTAGAGGACACTATTGCTGCCATCTGGCTGCAGAGGTTCGGGAAGTGCTGCGCGAATTGCTGCTGGGTCTGATTTGTAGGTGATAATCAGATATTCGCGATTTAAAAAGCGGTAAGGTCCTTTCGGGTAACTAGGGCTTGCTATCGGCATCGATGGCATATTTAATATGTCGCTGATTTTCATTGACGTGCTCCTGCTTTTAAATTATTGCGCTGTCCAGCCGCCATCGACTGGCAGTGAAATGCCGGTGATCGAGCTTGCACTCTCGCTGCAGAGGAAGAGCGCTGTAGCGCCCATCTGCTCTGGCGTGGCAAATCTGCCCGACGGTTGTTTTTCACCTAAAAGCTCTGCTTTAGCGCTCTCTACAGAGATGCCTTCTTTTGCAGCTCTATCTGCAATCTGTTTTTCTACAAGAGGTGTTAAAACCCAGCCCGGACAGATCGCGTTACAGGTGATATTTGCTTTCGCATTTTCAAGGGCAATAACTTTTGTCATGCCAATAATGGCGTGTTTGGCAGCGACGTAGGCAATTTTCTCTTTGGAGGCAATAAGGCCATGGACAGAGGCGACATTGATGATGCGGCCAAAGCCCCGCTTTTGCATACCGGGAAGTGCTGCTTTAATGGCGTGAAAAGCACTGGATAGATTGATCGAAATAATTGCGTCCCATTTTTCATCTGGGAAATCTTCTGTGCGAGCTGTGTGTTGGATGCCGGCATTGTTGACAAGGATATCAAGCGCTCCGAAGCTCTCTTCGGCAAGTTTTACCATAGCGCGCACTTCGCCTGGCTTGCTCATGTTAGCGCTTGAGTAGAGCACTTTTACGCCATACTCAGATGCAAGTGCCGCGCGGACCTTTTCCATTTCGGTGGGGTCGCCAAGGCCGTTGATGATTAGATTAATACCTTCTTTTGCAAAGATCTTTGCAATACCAAGACCAATACCGCTAGTTGAGCCGGTGATAATGGCGGACTTGCCTTTCATACCCATCTTATTTTCTCGCTTTTTAATAATTACTAAAAAGCTTCTTATAAGTTTCTGGCCATTATCCGTCAAATTTCTTGCGTTTGGCTAGCTAGCAACAGATAGAGAGTATTGAGACCAAAAGTTTGGTGCGTTTTTAATGTCCCAGTAGTTTTTTGGATCGAACTGGTGGTGTAGGAGGTTTTCGACAGACATGAGAGGTAGCAAAATAATTAGCGCTGCACTGTTAATGGCCATTGATAGGTAATCAATGGCAGAGAGGTGCCATGTGTCTGTAACGGATGTTTCTGATCCGTCTATTTTTGCGAGGATAAGGCAGCCAAGAGCTAGTGCAAGGTGGAGCCCAATTTCAAGGGCTAAAACAACTGGTAGCGCCAGTGCTTGAGAAAGGCCAAAAAGAACTCGTTTGACAAGCTTGTCAATAGGAGCTGGCGCATCATTGCGCCAAGCAATGGCGCTGCCCAGTAGATTTTCAACCACAAAAGGCATGCAAGAGGTTTCCGGTGTAGCGTTCCACTGCAAAATACGCGGCGCCATAACCCGCCAATATTGCTGCGGTTTTGATAAGCCATTAAGTGTGTTAGGCTCAGTAGAGCTAATCTTTATTTTTTTGGGATTCATTTTTTCTGCTCTAAGAGCAGAGATCACTTGCTGGGCCGATTTAGCTTTTCCATCTGTTGTCGGCTTAGCTTTTTCCGTCGCAATTTCAGATTCAGAGAACTCATATGTTTCAACTTGATCGTTTATTTTGACACCCAGAGGGCATATCTTCCTGTAATTGTCTTTCACATTAAGCGACTGGTTGTAAAAGTTGTTAATCATAAGAAGCACCATGAAAAATTCAAACTTTACCCCGCTGATAGCAGAAGCAAAGTAGGTTGTCGCGGCTAATTTGCACTTTTGGGATGAATCCGACCGTTTGCTGTAAACAAGGTAGCCCATACCGACAATAGTTTTAAGAATGCACTCGACGGCATTAAGTACAAGTATGCACTTGGTTGCAAAAAGGATAATAACTGTCTTGGCAATGCGCTCATATCCAGTAGAATCGCCTTTCCAATTTGTCAGCTCCATCCAGAGACGGCCCGATGTAGTTACATGAGGAGGAATGGGATTGCCATTATTAGTAATATCTGCCCAATTAGACTCTATGCTCCAGTCTGCTTGTTTAAAGGCGGTATCGAGGATCGAATCTGTTTGTGCCATATTAGTGCCCCATTTCTAATGAGCTGTTTTATCTACAACTCTTTATATAATTGATGTGAGATTAAATCTTATTTTCTCAATTTTGTAAAGCCCCATTAATTAACGGTGTCGTTTTCTTTCATTTTCGCTCAAATATTTTTTACGCATTCTGATAAAGTTTGGCGTAATTTCTACAAGTTCATCGCTTTCAATGTAGTTAAGAGCCTCTTCCATAGTCAGAAGTCTTGGAGGGGTTAAAATAACGTTTTCATCGGTTCCGGAAGCGCGGACGTTTGTCAGCTGTTTTCCTTTAACCGGGTTAACATCCATATCATTTTCACGCGTGTTCTCGCCGATAATCATTCCCTCATAGACCTCGGTGCTATCTGGAATAAAGAGTGTGCCGCGCTCTTGCAGTTTAAAGAGGGCAAACGGGGTTGCGCGTCCGCGCTCTGTCGAAACTAGTGCACCCAGCTTGCGCGAAGGAATTTCGCCTCTCCAAGGGGCGTAGCTGTCGAAAATAGAGGTCAGGATGCCAAGGCCGCGCGTCGAGGTAAGAAATTCGTTGCGGTAGCCGAGCAAACCGCGCGTTGGAACTAGGTAGGTCATCGTTGAAACGCCGTAATCGTTGGTATCAATTTCGAGCATTTCGCCTTTGCGTCTGGCCAAATCATCGATAATTTTTCCTTGATAGCTCTCAGGAACATCAATATGAACGCGTTCCATCGGTTCGTGTCGCACACCATCAATTATTTCCGAAATGACTTGCGGCTTTGCAACGGAAAATTCGTACCCTTCCCGGCGCATCGACTCCAATAGTACAGAGATGTGGAGCTCTCCGCGTCCAGCAATAGAGATCCAATCTTCGGCGCCCTCAACCGCTTTGATCTGGAGTGAGACATTGGCTCGCTGTTCGATGTCTAGTCTGTCGCGCAGCTTTGCAATGGTTAGGTGTTTACCATCCTGTCCTACAAATGGGCTGCTGTTAACGCTCATCTGTACAGAGATGGTTGGTTTTCCAATTTCAATTGGAGGTAATTGGACAATTTTGTTTGGGTCACATAGGGTGTCGCCAATCATTACATCTGGTGCTCCGGCAATAGATACGATATCGCCGGCGCTTGCCTCTGGTAGTGCAATTTTTTTAAGGCCGAGGTAGCCGTCGATGCGAACTGCCTTGTGGCGGGTGTGCTTACCCTCTTTATTAACGCACATAAACGATTCGCCAGCTTTAATTGTTCCCTCTAAAATACGTCCGCAAGCTGCGCGTCCTGTGAAGGAGTCGTAGTCCATGCTGGCCGCTTGCATCAGGAAAGGGAGCTCTGGGTTGCCAGGAGGGGGTGGTACTTTTTCGATAATCATTTCAAATAGAGGGCGCATATTAACGGAAGGGTCTTTCATTTCCCGCTTGGCAAAACCGGCAAAGCCAGAAGCGTAGATGATAGGGAAGTCGGCCTGCTCTTCCGTGGCACCTAGCTCATAAAAGAGGTCAAGGGTCTGGAAGTGGACTTTTTCGGGGTCTGCGTTTGGTCTGTCAATTTTGTTAATGATAACAATAGGGCGAAGGCCGGCTTTAAGTGCGCGCGACAGAACAAAACGCGTCTGCGGCATGGGACCTTCCTGGGCGTCGACAAGGAGAAGAACCGAGTTGACCATTCCAAGAACACGTTCGACCTCACCGGCAAAATCGGCGTGGCCAGGGGTGTCGATGATGTTAAATTTATACTCCTCAAAGTAGACGCTGGTGTGCTTGGCAAAAATGGTGATACCGCGCTCTTTTTCCTGATCGTTGCTGTCCATCATCTGAGCTGAGAGAACCTCGTTATCTCTGAAAATGTTGGACTGTTTCAAGATGCTGTCGAGCATGGTAGTCTTGCCATGGTCGATGTGGGCGATGATCGCGACGTTACGGATAAATTTTGGATCTCTTTTTTGAGTCATAATCTTTTTTAGCCTATGGTTAAAATATCGTCTAAAGTGTATAATTTCGGCGATATAAACGCGAGACAAACTATGTGTTCAAAGTTCAACGAGCCTCCAGACGAAGGCAATCCAGAGACTCCTGAGCCAGAGGGAGAGGGTAATCATACGGGAAATCTGATGGACTCGGATGTTAACGTTTTAACCGACCTTCTCAAGGAAAGACTTGAAGAGGCTTTCCATAATTATACCCCGGGTTCTGGCTATCCTCTCTCTCTTATTGCAGAGATTGTCTGCTCCTCAGAGCCGATCGACCTCGCCTACGCTGCCGGCCGCCTTCCTATTGAAGAGCGGCTTGTTATTTTTGATCTTCTGTCCAGTTTTGACGATAAAATCGATTTTATCTCGAACACCGACCGCAACACCCGCGTTGCCATTTTCCGTCACATGGATGAGGCGAAGGTGACTCTGCTTATGAGTAAAATGTCCGCGGACAACGCAGCCTTTGTGCTACAAGATGTGCGCTCTGAGCGTCAGTTGAAGCGCATAATCGAGGGTGTAAAGCTAGTAGATGCTCAGCTTGCAAGTGAAATTCTCGAAATCATGCACCACAGGCCCAACACCGCCGCACGTATTATGACAAGTGAATTTTTTGCTTTTCATAAGGAGCGGACAATCGGTGAGGTGATGACCGAAATACGTAAAAATTCTTTTATCGAGCTGACCCAGGTTGTCTTTGTTATTAATGATAAAGGCGAGGTTAAAGGGTGCGTGCCAGCTCGGACGCTGATTATTAATGCCGGTGCTCCCGGGCTCCAATTGCGGCAGGTTATGCGACAGATTGAGCATCAGGTGCATTCTGACTCCTCGCGCGAGGAGGTTATTGACCTTGTCGAGCGCTACAGGCTATCTGAGTTGCCTGTTGTGGATGATGAGGGCGTTTTAATTGGTGTTGTAACAAGTAGCGGTGTTATTGACGCGATGGAAGATATTGCCGACCAGACAATTGGGCAGATTGCCGGTACTGCAGAAAAAGTGGGTGAGCTCGAGACAATCAGCAAAAAAATCTTGCTGCGTTTTCCGTGGCTACTGGTCACGCTTCTTGCGGGTATTCTAAATGGTGGGGTGATCTCATCATTTCAGAACCACTTCGGCTCTGTTTTAACCTTTGTTCTCTTCTTTGTTCCTCTAATTACAGGGCTTTCAGGCAATATCGGCATTCAGTGCAGCTCTGTTCTGGTGCGCGGAATGGCAACCGGGATGCTCTCTTCAGGTGGCCGGATGGAAGCGGTTGTTAAAGAGCTTCAAATCGGTGTTATTGAGGGGTTAATTTTTGGTGGAATGAGTTTTGGTCTTGTCTACTTTCTTGAGAGTTATCACATTATCGCTCTTCCGGTTAGTTCTCTTATCGTCGGCGTTATTGTTGGTGTTGGTCTTTTTGGGGCTTGTATCACAGGGGCGCTGCTGGGGGTTCTCTCTCCGCTCTTTTTTGCCCGTATTGGTGTTGACCCGGCGGTCTCTTCAGGGCCTATTATCACAGCTTTCAGCGACTTTCTCTCGATGGTCATCTATTTCCTTATCGCCCTCGGCATCGGTCTGTTCCTTATCTAAACTGCTGGTCGTCATTTTTTGCCAAAGAGCCCTCCGTGACTCTGTGGCTCTGTGCCAAAAAATGAGGATTAGTCACTTAAAATGACGATTAACGATTTGCTTGGCGGTATTGGCACGAAAGTGGTAATATACCATTTCTGGAGTCGTTTGGAATGGATAATGAAAAAACGGCAGGCGCGCAATCCGCGGAATTATTCTGGCACTGGTAACACCACCCGTTCCATGCAGGCAATTATACCGGGGCTTTTAGAAGAGATCGGGACAAAGTTTGGCAAAAGGCCAGATCTTGTTTTGCACGCTTGGCCGGAAATTATCGGAGAGAGGCTTGCGCCGATGACGCGCGCTCTTTCTTTTCATGGGGGAGTGCTCCAGGTGAAGGTAAACAGTTCGACGCTCTACAGTTTGCTTAGCGGCAGCGAAAAAGCAAAAATGGTAGAAAAGTTGCGGAAATTATTTCCCTCTATCGAAATAAAAAACATTCTGTTTAAGATGGGCTAAATTTCTTGAGGCTACAGGTACGAAGGCAAGGCAGGGTATGACCACAATGACAGGCGATAACGAGACACAAGGCACTTATTCAGCGAGCTCAATTCAGGTTCTTGAGGGGCTCTCAGCCGTACGTAAAAGACCCGGCATGTACATTGGGGACACCGAAAAGGGGGGGCTTCACCACCTGGCCTATGAGGTTGTCGATAACAGTATCGATGAAGCTCTAGCCGGTTACTGCACCCACATCTCGCTGATTGTTTTAAAAAATGGAATGGTCTCTGTCGAGGATAATGGACGGGGAATTCCTGTTGATTTTCACTCGGTTGAGAAAGGACGTAGACTCTCATCTCTTGAAGTTGTCCTCACTAAGCTCCATGCCGGTGGTAAATTTGATAAGGACAGCTATAAAGTTTCTGGCGGTTTGCATGGTGTAGGTGTTTCATGCGTGAACGCCCTATCTGACAACCTCGAGGTAACAGTCTGGCGCGATGGAAAGGAGCACTACATGCGCTTCTCTCGTGGTGAACCCCAGACGGAGCTTGAAATTCGCGGTGAGTCGACAAAACGCGGAACGCGCGTGGTCTTTAAGCCAGATCCGCAAATTTTTAGCGTAACCGACTATGATAGCGCTGTTTTGACAAAACGTCTGCGCGAGCTAGCCTTTCTAAACCCTGGCCTCTCCATCTTCTTCCAAGATGAGCGCGACCCTGAAAGCGCGCCGACAACTTTTTCTTATGCGGGTGGTATTAAGTCATTTGTCCAATATTTAAACGAAGGAAAAACGGTCCTCTTTCCAGAACCTGTCTACTTTAATGAGACTGTGAATGACTCGCACGACGGAACGCCTGTCCAGTTTGAAGCAGCGCTGCAGTGGAATGACTCTTACGACGAGACCGTGGTCTCGTTTGTCAACAACATCACAACGCGCGGTGGAGGCGAGCACTTAAAAGGCTTTCAGGCAGCACTCACACGCACACTGAATAACTACTATAAGAGCGAGAGCAAAAAAGGGTCCGACTCTAACCTCTCTGGTGAGGATTTTAAGGAAGGTCTCTGTGCTGTTATCTCGATTAAAGTGCAAGAGCCTCAGTTTCGCGGACAGACAAAAGATGAGCTCGGAAATAAGGGTGTCTTCTCTGTTGCGCAGACAATTACCGGAGATAGACTCTCCGCTTTTTTAGGCGAAAACCCTAAAATTGCCCGGATGCTGATTGAAAAAGCCGAACAGGCCTATGCAGCGCGTGAGGCTGCCCGTAAGGCTAAGTCGCTATCGCGCAAAACAGCGCTTGAGCGTAACTCTCTACCTGGAAAACTAACCGACTGCCTCTCGAGAGAACCTGAAAAAACAGAACTCTTCATTGTGGAAGGAGACTCTGCGGGTGGTTCTGCGAAGGGTGGCCGCGACAGGTATACGCAGGCGATTTTGCCTATTCGCGGTAAGATTTTGAACGTTGAAAAGGCACGTCTCGATAAGATTTTGCAGAACACAGAGGTCAGCGCAATGGTTGCTGCTCTTGGTTGCGGCATTGGCGTGAACTTCGACCTGTCCAAACTGCGCTACCATAAAGTGATTATCATGACCGATGCCGACGTCGACGGTTCGCACATCAGGACGCTGCTACTCACCTTTTTCTTCCGTCATCTGCCCGCGCTTATTGAACAGGGGCACATCTACATTGCTCAGCCACCACTGTTTAAGGTGACGCGCAAGAAGCAGAGCCAATATATCATGTCAGAGGCCGAGATGGACGCGCAATTGCTGAAGTTTGGCATCAGCGATATTTTGGTCCACTTTGTCGGCAAAAATGAGCCGCTAGTAAAAGCCGATCTCGAGAAACTCGTTGAGGCGATTCTTTTTGTTGAGCGCTTAAAAAATAGTGTCGAACTAAAAGGAATTCCGTTTAAGGAGTTTCTTGCGATGGAGAACGATCTTGGCCACTGTCCCTATTACAAAATCGACTTTAATGGCGAAGATAGATACGCCTATAGCGAAGAGGAGAAAGAGACAATTTTACAGGAGCATAGGCAGTTCCAACGAGACTTGTTTGAAGAGACAATTTCGCGTATTCCGGAAGAGGAGAGAGCGCGTCACGAGCATAAGTTTATCTACCAGCCGTGTCTGTGCATGCCACTTTACGAGCAGGAGCAGATGAGAGCCCTTGCCGATGCGCTTTTAGTCTTTAATTTAGCACTAAAAGATTATATCGGTTCTGAAGAGAAGCTCTTTGATGTCTTTGATATTAACGGAGATAAGATGGAAGGTGGAGAGATCTTCTCTCTGCATGAGGGAATCACATTTTTCCGCGATAATGGACGCAAAGGAAGCGAGATTCAGCGCTATAAGGGTCTCGGAGAGATGAATGCAGACCAGCTTGCAGAAACAACGATGGACTATACTAAACGCACGCTTGTTAAAGTGAATATTGTCGACGAAGATTTAGCTAAACACACAGTTGGAATGTTGATGGGAGAGGATGTGCCTCCGCGCAAGCGATTTATCGAATCGCGCGCACTCTCTGTCAAGAATCTCGACGTCTAACTAAGGTTTAAGGAGTTACTGAAAAAGATGACACAGGAAGATAAGAGCGGACATATTGTTCCCATTACAATTGAGAAGGAGTTTGAAACAAGCTACTTGCGCTATTCGATGTCCGTTATTATTTCGCGGGCACTTCCCGATGTGCGTGACGGATTAAAACCCTCACAGCGCAGGATTCTTTATGCGATGCGTCAGCTGAGTCTCTCACCAGGGGCTAAACACCGTAAGTGCGCCAAGATTTGCGGTGACACATCCGGAGATTACCACCCGCACGGAGAGCAAGTAATCTACCCAACACTTGTCCGTATGGCGCAAGATTGGTCGAGCCGTTACACACTTGTCGATGGACAGGGTAACTTTGGTTCAATTGACGGCGACCCACCAGCGGCTATGCGTTATACAGAGGCTAGGCTGACCGAGTCCGCAATGAATCTGCTTGCTGACCTCGATAAAAACACCGTTACAATGGTACCCAACTACGACGAAACGCGTCTAGAGCCAACTGTTCTACCGGCCATGTTTCCCAATTTGCTTGCCAACGGCTCTTCTGGTATTGCTGTCGGGATGGCAACCAATATTCCTCCGCACAACGTCCAAGAGCTGATTGACGCGACGATTTTGCTTGTTAAAAACCCGGCTACTAGCATCGATGAACTGATGCAGGTGATGCCAGGACCTGACTTTCCAACCGGCGGTATTATCTGCGGTCGTAGCGGCGTTGTTAGCGCTTATCACACAGGTCGTGGAAAAATTATTTTGCGCGGTAAAATTGATGTTGTCTCGTCCGCAAAAGCGGGTCGTCAGACACTTGAGGTCTCCCAAATTCCATATGGGGTTAATAAGTCTGAGCTGATCATGAAGATCGCCGACCTTGTGAACGAGAAAAAAATCACCGGTATTGCCGATATTGTCGACCTGTCGGATAAGCAGATCTGTATCAGCATTGAGCTGAAAAAGGATGAAATTCCCGATGTGATCATCAATCAGCTCTACAAACACACATCGCTGCAGGTTACCTTTGGTGCTAACATGCTAGCGCTTGTCAACGGCCTCCCTAAAACACTCAACATCAGACAGTTCATCCATTACTGGATCGAGCACCGCATCGATGTGATCCGCAGACGTACCCGATTTGAACTTGCAAAAGCAGAGGCGCGGGCTCACCTACTTGAAGGTTTTCTGATTGCGCTGACTCACTTGGATGAGGTTGTTAAAATTATTCGCGGCAGTGAAAACCGCGATGAGGCAAAGATTAAGCTGGTAGAGAAGTTCAATTTCTCAGACAGACAGTCCGATGCCGTTCTTAATATGCGCCTCTACCAGTTGACAGCACTTGAGCGCGGTGATATTCAGGCCGAGTATGACGATTTACAAGCAAAAATTACCTACTACCAGAAAGTTTTGGCAGATGAGGGTGAGGTTCGTCGCATTATTGTCGAAGAATTGACCCAAATTCGCGAGCACAAAGCGCACAGATCGATTCGCCAGACCCAATTTATGGCTGACAGCGGCGAGTTTTCTATGGAAGATCTGCTTGCAAATGAGCAGGAAATTTTGACGATTTCCACCGACGATTACGTGAAGAGAATGTCTGTCGACCAGTTCCGCGAGCAGCGCCGCGGTGGTGTAGGTGTGATCGGCATTAAAGATAGTTTAAAATCTATCTTCTCGATTAAAACTCACGATACCCTTCTTGTCTTTACAAACTTTGGTAGATGCTACTCGATCAGAGCTTGGGATATACCGAAGGCCGAGAGACAGGCGAAGGGACGACCGCTGATCAACTTTATCGATGGCTATAAGCCTAGTGAGGGCGAACGCGTCGCAACAATTATGCCCGTTTCAAGTTTTACTGCCGAGGGCTCTTGCGTCCTATTTGCCACAAAAAATGGAGTTGTAAAAAAGACTGAACTTGAAGCCTTTGCAAAGGTAAGACAGACTGGTATTTACGCCATTGAAATTGATGAGGGCGACGCCTTAATTGATGCGCGCTTTGTCAAGGCCGGCGACCAGATTATGTTATTCACATACAAAGGTATGGCAATTCGTTTTAACGAAGAAGAGGTGCGCTCAATGGGTCGCCAGACGCGTGGAGTTACTGGTGCGAGATTCAAAGAGAGTGGCGACTACATTGTTTCGTGCGAGGTTATCGACGACGAAAAAGCCGCAGTTCTTGTGGTGTGTGAACTTGGACGCGGTAAACGCTCGCTTGTGGAAGATTTCCGCAAGACAGCGCGTGGTGCTAAGGGAGTCCTATCTATTAAAACCTCGCGTCAAAATGGAAATGTCGTGGGCGCGCGCGTTGTTAACGAAGAAGACCGCCTGATCATTATGACCGATAAAGGGCAGACAGTCCTGATGTCGCTTGAAGAGATTCGTGTCATGGGCCGCAACACACAAGGAGTGAAACTGGTTAACTTAGGTGCAGATGATAGTGTATGCGCCGTGCAAAAAATCAGTTTAGCGGAGCAGGTAGACAAGGTAACTGTTTAGCATATAGTGGGATAGGTTGATGGGAGCTTACAGCGGACTTTTTGTGACATTTGAAGGGGGAGAGGGCGCTGGAAAGTCTACCCTTATCGCCGGACTCTGGGACCTTTTTTCGGCGAAATACCCTGTTTTTACCACGCGTCAGCCGGGCGGATCGCGCATTGGTGGGGCTATTCGTGAGCTTCTGCTTAGTAAAGAGCAGGGTGAGATGTCCTCTCGCTGTGAACTGCTTCTATTTCTTGCAGACAGAGCGCAACATCTGGACGAAATTATCTTGCCACAGTTAGCAAAAGGCTCTGTTGTTTTGTGTGACAGGTATAATGACTCGACTATTGCCTACCAAGGAGCTGCGCGCGGCTTTCACGGAGATCGTCTGCATAGCTTATGCGATTTTGCAACGGAAGGGGTTGAACCTGATCTGACTTTTTATCTCGACATCGATCCGGAAATTGGCCTTGCGCGTCTGGCTCATAGCCGTCATAATACCGACAGAATTGAGTCAGAAACATTAAACTTTCACATGGCCATTCGCCAAGGTTTTTTAGATATTGCAAAGCAAAAAGAGAAGAGTGGTAAATTTTATACAATCGATGGCTCGCAAACGCAAGAAGCGGTACTCACCCAGGTGGCGGAGATTTTAGATGGTGCTCTTTCCTCACTTAATCGGTAATCCGCGCGCTAAATGGCAGCTCACAAAGATCTTATCCGGATCGCTTCCTCATTTACTTGTTTTTTCTGGTCCGAAAGGGGTGTGCAAAGCGGAATTTGCGCGTGAATTTGCGGTTCAGCTGATTGGTGAGAAAGAGAGACACCGGATAGAGAGTGGCTCCCATCCCGACTGCTATATGCTGCGCCCTGAGGGAAAGGCGTCAATTCATCCAATAAGCGCTATTCACGAGCTGCTTGACAGAGCAAGCCGGCCCGCGTATAGCTCTGATCTTAAAATTTTTATCATCGAAGAGGCCCACCTAATGCCAGCTAGCAGTAGCAATGCGCTGCTGAAGTTGCTCGAAGAGCCGAAGGGGCGCGTCTATTTTATTTTGACAAGTAGCGAAGTAGGTAAAATGCTGCCTACCATTATTTCGCGCTCGCAGCAGATCCATTTTCACGCAATTGATCCATCCGAAATTGAAAAAACACTTCTTACTGAAGGGGTAGAGGCTGTCAAAGCAAAAAAATGTGCTTTTCTCTCGCTTGGATCCCTTAAAAAAGCGAGATTGGCCGCAACTAAAACCCAAGAAAAAATGGATGAGCTGCTTTACAGTCTGATGAGGCACCACCATTTTTCAGATGCGCTTTTTTTACAGCAGAGTTTAAGTGAGCTGGATACCTTGCTCGCCGCTAAAGAAGACGAGAGCGTGCTTGATAAAATGGACCCCATTTTAGAGAAGATCTTGCTTTGGCAGCGCGATTGTTACCTGCTTAAAATGGGTTTAAATGAGAGTGAGATCTTTCACCAAGATGAGATTCCGGCGTTAAAAGCAGCCTCCACCTATCCAATGCTCTCCCTTAAACGCGTTATCGCGCGCATCTCTGAGGCGCGCCGCGCGCTTGCCCATAATGTGGCTCCGGGGCAAGTTCTTGAACACCTCTTCCTGCGTCTTTCAGTTTGAAACGTTTTTTTATTGAATTAATTTGATTAATTGATATTAATGAAATTAACACATGTAAAATAGGTGGTTATGCCAACATCAAAAAAATATAATGCTAGTATTCTTTCTATGCTAGACGATACGCTCTCTTTCAGCAACGGACTAAATCCTGCCAGATGGCGCTTAATGAAAAAGAATTGGGGTGCAGGCTGGGGTGGATGCGTTCCAGAGAATGTCGGTTACGCGATAGATGCTAAAAATGGAAATCAGCCGGTTGTGGTGCTTACAATACAAGGAGACCTGAATACAACAGGAGTACGCGGTATCCAGAGAAATGGTCCGCCAAATGGCGGGAATAGTGAGAACACATCGACAGCTTATTGGGCTAATACATTAAATAGTAAGCGTGTAGGTGCTGCCATTTTAACAAATGAGTATTACGCCTCCGGTGAATATGAAGTGAAGATGCGTCTTGGGTGGGCTGACGGTATTGCAGGAAAGAAAGCGGTTGGTTACTGCCCTGCGGCTTGGACTTTTCACTACGAGATTCACTCAGCTAGCAGTACAACTACTGCGGGTGTTCCAAATCCTGCCGATTTACGCTACCAGAGTAACTTTAGTATTGCCTCTGAGGTTGCTGGAGCTCCTAGAGTATCTACTGTGAACCATGAAATTGACTTTCCAGAACTAGGAAGGACTCCAGCTGCTGCTACAGTGACCTATCCAGCTGTTCCGGCTCAAGGAACTGGCGGCGGATATGTCTCTTGGATCACTGCTCTTGAGGCGGAGAACAGAGCCTTCACAAGCCTTCAGCTTGCCTATAAAGTAGGAGCAAATGCGCAAAATCTTGCAATTACAAAAAACGCTGTAAATGGCGTAATTGACTGCTACGACGATGAGTACCACACCTATACCATGCGATGGGAGACAGAACTTGTTGAGGTTGCAAGTGTGGTTGATAGTGATTTAACAGCAGCGACAGATGGTAGTGGTTACTTTTATTTAAGTAATGTGGCCAAAGCTCAGCTCCAAGTAAAAGCATCAAAAGATACAACTCCTGGCACTTATGTGTGGGGCTTCCCATGGACAAAAAAGCCAAACGGAGTCTGGGCGGTTTATTTAGGCCGTTCGATTAAATATTATCTTGACGGCTACTTCTTAAGAGAAGCAACAAAACTTGTCCCATCTATTTCAGGTAGACTAATTATTGGTGGCTGGTTTCCACGATTTGCAACAACTACAGTGCCTAATTGGTCGACAGCAAAAATGTATATCGCGTCAGTCAAAATTAAGCCCTACTTCATGGAGGGGGATGTCTTTTATCAGTCTGAGGATTTTCCGATGGACGGTATTGCAGAAGCCTCAAAGCTTCCCGTCTTTAACCCCATTTCTATCCCTCGCGCCGCCTAATACTATAAAAAGCCCATCTTTACAGATGGGCTTTTTTGCATAGAGGAGCACTTAAACCTATTTTCTCGGGTTATACCGGTAGAGCGCGCAAATCCCACCAGCGGATGGAGGCTTTTATAGCGGAGGTAAAGACCTTATCGGGGCAGGCTCCCGAGATGAATGTCTCAGGTGATAGCGATAGAAGCGAGGAGACTCTGCCAACCTCTCCTGCAATTGTCGCAACTGAGCTGGCTGTACGGATATCGTAGAGTTTAATTGTGCCGTCATCAGCGCTGCTGCCAATTACATTTTCTTTCAAATTGATAACAGACCAGACGCGCCCTTCATGCTCATCGTAACGCTTAATAACTGTTTGCTGATTTAAATCAATTAAACGGACACTTCCATCAAATAGTGCAGAAGCCAAAAGTTCTTGTTTGCCACTTATCCGTTGAATGGCGGAGATATGAGGGCGTGATCTTGAGGTTCTTTCGGAAAGATTTTCCCTTATAAGTGGACTTTTTGTTGGAGCCATTTCGTTGCGCATATCCCATAGCTCCATATCAGCGCCAATAACAACAATGAGGTCATTATTTTCAAGCACTTCAATGCAGTAGACCCAATCATTAGCATGGGCCTGGTAGTAGCGTACTAATGAGCCAGTGCGCCCATCCCATAGCTGCACAAATTTTGGTGTACCCGTATAGAAATATGTAGTTTTATTTGTTGTTTCTAACTCTGTAATACAGTTAATGCGCATTTTATTGCGATCTTTCGAGTGTGTGTTTTCTTGCGTATTCTTAGAGGGATTGTATGTAAACTCTTTGAGAAGGTTTCCTTTTTCGTTCCATATAGTAATAACTCCGTCCCGGGTACCAGAAGCCCAGTAGCTATTGCTAAATCTACCAAGCGCGGTAATCCAGTAGGGATAACCAGTTCGAGGCGACTCAATGGTTTTAATAGCCTCCCCATCATCCCCCCATATTTTTAATGTCGTATCTTTAGATCCGCTGACAAAGGTCTCACCCTCTAGTCGCAGAAAGCCATGAATATCGTCCCAGTGAGCGTTTTGTACTTCATGAACAGGAGTATAGGTGGCAGTAGGGGCTCTTTTCTGCGGAACAGTGTACGGTTGTCGTGATGGACCGGGAGCTCCTGCTGCAACAGCTCCGAGGTAATTTCTGACAGGTGCAGCAGCTTGTTGTTGCTTAGCCTGCTCCTGTGTAATTTTCCAGGCCGCGATGCGTGTAGCCAGTTCGGCGCAGGGAATAAGAGTGGCTGCTGTGAGTGGCTCCCCGTCAATAGGGCACACGGTAATAGATCTATGGACACCATCATTAAAGAGGTGGCTGCAGAGGTTAATGCAGGGGTTTTCCATAATTGTCTCAGATTGTGTGCAACGAAATGCACCTGGAATGGCTGCCATAACTTATTGGTTCTCCGTCTCTTTGTAGCTCGATTGTTTTATTCCAAAAGCGACAACGCCAAACTGCTTTTCATTCTCTTCATACTTAGGAAAAGCGTGGTAGATTGCAACTCCATCATCCACGGAAGCAACACCTGGAAGACAGCGGGCAATACCTTCTTTTTCAAGCATTTCACGGAAGCTTTTATAAAAAGTGCGGCCTGTAATTTCAAAATAGGCTTCCATTGTTACTGTCTGGGTTCCAACAAAATGGATAAGATCACCGATATTAAGGGTGTCATAGGGTGGCTTATTAATTCGGCCATCAACCGGTTTTTCTCCACTTAAAATAGCGGAAAAGTAGGTGTCGTGAAGAAGAACTCTAGTAACTCTGGGCAGGTGGGTCATATTTTACTTAATTAGTTTAATGTGAATTGCCAAAACGCCATGGGTCGCAGCATCGGCCGTGTATCCAGGTATTCTGTCATATTCTCCTGCCGCAGATTCAAGAGATGGGGAATTGGGAAGGCATTTTTTAAACCCTTCAGCGCGAAGCATTTCAAGAAAGCTTGGATACTTGTTAATAGCCGTAATTTCGCAAATAATATCATCTTGCGGGTTCTGTTGATAAAAGAAACGCGCTTGTTCGCCCACCTTAAATCGCGTAAACATTCCTTTGCAAAGACGTCCTTCGATGGTTTTGCCTTGGAAGCGAATCTGGTCGATATAGATTTTACGCAGAGTGACCTGGTTGAGCTTAGGTGGATAAGAGATAACCGGAGGCGCCACTGGCTCTACCCTTGTAACGACTCGCTGGTTGCTTTTTTGGGGGTCATATTCTGGGGCTCTCTCTTCAGAGCGCTCGCGCTTACGAGAAGCTCTCTCTGGTTCAGGTAGTCTTAGAGAGTAGAGCTGCGTTTTATAATCAGCCGCAGTTCGTCCGGAAAAGCCTTCTTCTAGTTTAAATCCTTTATGGACAAGGTATCCCTTCAAATCTTTATCACTTTCAGCAATATTTGCATGGATTGTTTCCGCAAATAGCTGTTTAGCAAGAGTCTCGATATGCTGGAAGAGTTTTGTGGTAAAACCAGAGCCACTATCGTGAGAATTGATAAGCTGAAGGTGGCGCAGATCAAAGCTGCGCGGAGTTTTTTTATCACTATTACGTGGCTGCAGCTCATTTTTATAAATGGCAAAAGCGACAATTTGCCCATCTTTTAGCAACACTGTGCATTTGAGAGTAGAGGAGTCGCGCGAAATGCGCTCAAGTATTTCGGGGCCATTTCCGTATATGGGCGCTATTGTTTGGTTAAAGATACGGGCTACATCAGCATAATAAGTAGGCGCCTGTGGCAGGGTGACAAAGGTGAATTTGGCTTGAGCTTGCTCCTGGGTGTTTATACCTCCAGTTGTAGTAGTTGTCGTCGAATTAATAGCAGATGTTGACACGCGTTTATACCTTTTTTATTGAGTTATTTTTTTAGATCATAGAAAAACATATCAGCACTCTCTCTACCACCGGTAGATCCGGCAACAAGAATTGAACCCTGCAAGTTAAGAAGAGCGTTGATAGATCTTTTAGAGTTGTTAAGAGTGTGAACGGAGCGCTCCTCACGGATATCCCAAATCTTGACCTGTCCATCCTCACCGCAACTGGCAAAGGTCTCTTTCGATAGTTTTTCAGTTGACCAGACTCGCATCTGCTCATGTTCGCTCCAGCTTCGAACAACAGCGCCGGTTGTTACATCGAGAACTTTTACCGTTTTTGTAAAGTCGGACAGTGCAAAGAGGTTTCTCTCTTTATCTAGTTCAGCAAGAGAGGAGATAAAGGGTCTTTGCAGAAAAAAGGGTTTATGCTTAGTGGGCCTTGGGTTTGCTGTTTTTGTCGAAGAGCCTTCTTCTAAAACTGTTGCCGATCGATTCCACTTCTTATCGTTCCCTTTAGCCCAAGCCTCTATACGGCAGCCAATTGCAACTAAAACCCTGTTAACTGATAGAGGCTTAATGGTATAGGGCCAATCGTTTTGATCGACTTTAGTTGAGCTCACCGATTTGCCCTCAATTAGGTCAAACTCTTCAAATTCTGTCGGTCTGCAGACAAAAACGGATGGGCTATCTGGATCAAGTCCAGGAGCTAGAGCAGTGATGCGCCTTTCATTAAGAGGCTTGCTAATGTGACTTGGGTGGTGGGGAAAGTTGAGCCATAAATTTCTTACCTTATCACCACTGGTTTTCCAAAGAGAGAGTACACCGCTTCTCTTTCCAGTTACAAAGTAGCGACTATTAACAGCTGTCATTGCTGTAATCCAATTTTTCTCTGACTGCTCAGAGGGCTCTACTTCCTCAACTTCTCTGACAACATCTCCATTTTCATTCCATTTATAAATAGAGTTATCTTCCGAGCCGCTTAGAAAAGTGCCATCAGATAAACCAACTAGCCCATGAATAGCGCCGTAATGGATACCAGAAACGACATAGAGTAGAGAGGGCATTCCGATACGTGCCGCCGTCATTGTAAGTGACGAGAGTTGACGGGTGAGTTGCTCTGTTGCTGTTGCAATCGTGCGCGGACACTTCAGAAGAAATTCTGTAACACCCTCCTTATAACGGTTTTTCCACGCGTGAGCAATTGTGAACCCTTTTTTCTGGAAAAAAGCGAGCGAATCGGTCTTGTTTTCACTCACTGTCACATGGATGCCGGTATAGTCAAGCCCAAGGCCTTCACTTTCGGCTTTTAACTTGGTGATAAGTTCAGAACCGATACCTCTGCCAGAATTTTCGTGTGAATTATCGACAAAAAGAGATTTTACCTCGATGCTTCGTTCAATTCCAAGCTTTTTAAATTCATCGCTTAGTACAGTTTTAAAGACAAGCACGCCAAGAGGTGTTTCACCTTCGTAAAGAAGGTAGCAGCGCCTATCTGTGCTCTTTGCAATTTGCATAATGGCTTGATTTTGATCGCCGTAAAGAGGTGTTAGAATGCGGTGAAAAATTTCGGAGACAGCCTCCATTTTTTCCATATTCTCCCCGCCACCAATCTGGTAGAACTTGCGCTGTGGCACTAAATTAACTGGGCTTCTACCTCCGATAGGGGGTAGATCATTGTGATCTCTTAAGACTCTTGATGCGCTCACAGACTCTTCCTTATTTTTTGTGAATTGGTGAAGAAGTCCAAATCTTACCAGAGCAGATAAAAAAAGCAAAAGCCTTTTTAGCAAAAGATACGAGAGGCAGAGAGATGATTAGCGGAGTTTGCCGGACCAGCCGAGCTTGGCGCGGATGGTGGCGAAGTAATCTTTCCCATCATGGAGTTTGACAAGGCGAAACTTGCGGGAAGAGCGGTTGATGCGGAAAGTTTCGTTTTGGGCCAGCGGAAAGGGAGGCAAGCCATCTGCTGTGATTTCGATCGGTTTATAGGGGCTCTGATATTCGATGGTAATCTCTTTATCGGCCGTAATCACGAAGGGACGGTTGGAAATTGTGTGCGGGCTGATAGGCGTGATGACCAGGGCATCGAGCGATGGGCTGATAATGGGGCCACCAGCTGCAAGCGAGTAAGCCGTTGAGCCATTTGGTGTTGCAATAATGATCCCGTCTGCCTCAAAGGTGTTAAAGTAGGTGCCGCCGACGTAAATGGCAATCTCGACAAGGCTTGGGTTTGAGCCGCGGTGAATCACAATCTCGTTAGCTGCAAAACACCTGGTGGAGCTGCCGCCACCTTCAATCATGATCCGATCTTCAACGGAAAAATCGCCAGAGAGTAGCTTTTCAAGGGCCGCATCAATCTCATTTTCAAGCACATCTGCCATAAATCCAAGGTGGCCAAGGTTGATGCCGAGAATGGGGGCATTAATTGCTTCAAATTCATGCAAGAGGTTAAGAATGGTACCATCTCCACCAATTGAGATGATGTAGTCAATAGATGTGGGGTCTAGCGAGGAGATGCCACTATCGCGGGTGACAACTTTAATACCAGCCTTTTTAAGGCTTGTGGCAACTGTTTTAGCAACCTCAGCTGAACGTGGAATAGAGGGGTTGTTTAGAAGAGCGATACACTTCACAGCAGAACCTCTAACGGGACTAACTTATAGACCGATTCGATCTGTGCGGCAATGGTTTCTGGGTCAAGTCCAATTTCAGCCGAGAGTTCTTTGTGGGTTCCTTGCTCGATAAAAATATCGGGAATGCCGAGGTTAATTACCTGGTTATCGCGCAAACCTGTTCGGACTAAAAATGAGTTAAAAATCATCCCAAGGCCGCTATTTAGGGCGTGCTCTTCAAGTGTTACAAGAAATTTATGTGATTTGGCAAGCTCTGTAAAAAAGTCTGTGTCAAGAGGTTTAACAAAGACTGGATCGACAACAGTTAGGTTAATTCCTTTTCCGGCCAAAATGGCGCGCACTTGCATAGCGACACCGCACATGTGGCCAAGGGCGATAATGGCGACACCTTCGCCACGGGCCAGAAGCTCAGCTTTTCCGAGAATCCGAGGTGCAAGCGGCTCTTCGCTATCGTCTGTAGCCATATTTGGGTAGCGAATCGCTGTTGGGCGCTTCCAGCTAAAAGCTGATTCCATCAGCTCCTTCATAACGTGTCCATTACGCGGCTGGGCAATAACCATGCCGGGCATCGCGTTTAGAAAGGCGATTTCGTAAATGCCGTGGTGGGTGGAGCCGTCTGCCGGAGAAAATCCGCCTCTGTCAATTGCAAAAAGGACGGGAATGCCCTGCAAGCAGACATCTTGAAAGAGGTTGTCCAGGCCGCGCTGCAAGAAGGTTGCATAGATTGAAGCAACAACTTTGAGTTTACTTTCATATCCGAGTCCGCCACAAAAAGCGACCGAATGGCCCTCGGCAATACCGACATCGAGACAGCGTTTTGGGTGTTTTTGCATGAATTCGGTGAGGCACGAACCGGCGGGCATGGCGGGGGTCACTGCGACAATTTTTGGGTCGCTATCGGCCATTTTTAGGAGGTGTTTACCGAAAATTTTTGGGAAGGTGGTGGTAGGCGATTTCGCTGTCCCAATTTTATAGGTTTCGCGGTCGAAAGGGCTGCAGCCGTGCCAGGTAATTGGGTTTTGCTCAGCCACATTCATTCCGTGCCCTTTGACAGTCGAAACGTGGAGAATAACAGGGCCGCTGCTATTTTTAATTGCTTCGAGTTTTTCAATCAGTTTTTTGATGTCGTGGCCATCGACCTTTCCGACATACGAGAGGCCAAATTCTTCAAAAAATGGAGCGCAGCTCACAAGGCTTTTTAACGATTCGCGTACTCTGTGGCCCTGCGAGGCCAGTGCGCTGCTGACCTTGCCGAGTAGATGTTCGACATCTTCATAGAGTTTATTTGCGCGGGGATGGTTGATAATGCGGCTGAGGATGTTTGTAATGGCGCCGACATTATTTGAAATGGACATCTGGTTGTCATTGAGAATCAGGATAAATTTCGACAGATCTTTTGGGATGTTATTGAGCGCTTCTAAGGTGACCCCACACGTGAGTGTCGCGTCGCCAATAATGGGAATGACATGGAAATTTTCGTTTTGCAGATCGCGCCGATGGGCGACACCAAGGCCAAGCGATAGAGCTGTGCCAGCGTGGCCTGCATAAAAGTGGTCGTGCGGCGACTCTTTGGGGTTTGCAAAGCCGCATAAACCTTTATATTTACGGACGGTGGAAAATTGATCCCTCCGTCCAGTAAGCAATTTGTGTACGTAGGTCTGGTGGCTGACATCGAAT
>JAYUZV010000051.1:0-20783 GCA_043751475.1 Chlamydiia bacterium | reverse complement strand
GCTTTACCAGGCGGCTAGTGGAGGCATGGAGCAGAGGATTGCGCGGGGATTACCTCCGGATGCAAAGCCAAATTTGGTGCCTCTATCATAGAGAAGGTTGAACTCGGCATAGTGAGCGCGCATCTGGAGCTGGAGTTTGCGTTCTGCCTCTGTATAGGGGGTGTTGATGCGCTTTTTGTAGAGGGGCATAATAGTCGCTAAAAAACTCTCCCCCACACTTTTCCACATGGCGAGGTCTTTCTCGAAATTGCCGCGATTCAAATGGTCAAAAAAGATGCCACCAACTCCGCGCTCCTTTTTCCAGTGCGGAATATAGAAGTAGTGTTTGGCTTGGGCCGTAAAATCTGGATAGAGCTCCTCTCCGTGCGGGTCTAGCGACTCTTTGGCTATCCGGTGGAAATGGGCTTTGTCTTCTTCATACGGAAAGCCCATGGGTGTTAGGTCGTAGCCGCCGCCAAACCAGTAGCCTTTCTCGGTTTCTAGGTAGCGGATGTTCATATGGACAGTTGGCGCATGCGGGTTTTTCATGTGTGTAATGAGGCTCACACCTGTTGCAAAAAATGGGCCAGAGCCGTCACTCATCGGAAAGTTGTCGCCTCCAATACCAGACCAGTTAACCGCCGCTTTTTCAAAAACTTCTCCGCGCAGCACGCTCATCTCGCCCCCACCGCTCCCTTTTTCGTAGGGCCATAATTCACGTCCAAAGCGTGCCTCCTGCTCTAGCGTTTCAAATTTTGCAATAATTTCATCGCGCAAATTTTTTAAAAATGTGACAATCTCTTCTTGACGGTTAGTTACACAGGTCATGCAATTATGAGCTCCAGATCAGTAAAAAAAAAGGTGGCCATTTTAGGTGGCGGTATTTCGGGACTTGCGGCCGCACACGCTTTAGCGCGCACTTTTGACGTTACTCTTTTTGAGCAGAAAAATCAAGTTGGTGGATGGGTGCAGACAGAAGATGTCGCTGGCCATCTTTTTGAGCTTGGCCCGCGGACAATTAGAGCCAGCGGTTCTACTGATTTAATGGACCTTATCGATGATCTTGGTCTTACTAGCCAACTGATCTACTCAAGCCCTCTTGCCAAAAAGCGCTACATCGTAAAAAACGGCAAGTTGCGCGCGCCACTGGCTATCGCTTTTTCTCATTTGCCGGCACTGCTGCGCGAGCCATTTGTAGCGCGTGGTGGTGGCGCCGATGAGACCATTCAAGACTTTATTACCCGTCGCTTTTCATCCAAATTGGCACGTGAAATGGTAGACCCCGTTATCCAAGGCATTTATGGCGGAGATATCAGTAAATTATCTACAAAGAGTTGCCTGTCTTTTTTGCTAAATGCAGAAAAAGAGCACGGCTCTATCTTGAAAGCTCTTTTTTTAAAAAAAAGCGGCACAGATACGCGCCTGATCTCCTTTAAAAATGGTCTTGGTACCTTAATTAATGCTCTGCAAAAATCGCTTGGTAAGCGCATTCATCTCTCTGAAAAGGTTCTTTCCATTTCAGGCAAGCAAGTCGTAACAGAAAAAACGAGCTATAACTTTGACACTATCATTGTTGCCCTTCCCTTAGAAGGTGCGCGCGCGCTTTTGCCGCAAATTCCGGCGATGCAATCGGTATCGCTCACTGCCGTTAACCTCGCCTTTGCCTCTAAAATCAAACATCCACCGGGCTTTGGGTTTTTAGTCCCCTCGCACGAGCAGAAAAGTCTGATGGGCGCTATTTTTGACTCCGATATCTTCCCGCAGCAAGGCTCGCAAACGCGCATAACGGCCATTTTGCGCGGCTGTAAATATACAGAGCAAGAGGCAGTTACGGCTACCTTAACCGAGCTAAAAGCCTTTATCCAGTTATCTGATACGCCATGCGCTACTCATGTCACCTTTGCCCATGACGCCATTCCGCAATACCCACTTCATCACGATAAAAAAATGGCAGCCATTAAGCTGCCATCGCATATTCACCTTTTGGGTAATTACCTGCACAGCCCATCCCTTCCGGGCTGCATTAGCGCTGGAACTACCCTCGCAAAAAAACTCACCCCTTAAGCTGGGCGTCTTCTTGCAGCAGTCGATCTCGTTTTTTTTCTTAAGTTTATGAGGGTTAGGTTTTTTGGCCTGGATTAAGTGAGGAGCTGGCTGAAATCGATGATTTTATCGAAATAGTTCTCTTCGATAATGCTATCGTCTACACCATTGACATGAATGAGGATAGGTCTAATCGAGCAAGATTTTGGTCTTTTCAAATCCTTGATTTTTTTTTCTATCTCTTCAATAACGCCAAATCCAATAGGTCGTTTAGAGAATTTAACCTCGCACAGATAGAGGGTGTTAAACCGCGTCTGAATCATATAATCAATTTGGCATCCGGCTTCTCTTATCTTTGGAGTTTGAAAAAAAGGGCCGTCCATTATGACCTCTTCAGGCGCGATTTTAAGTAGGTTTAAAAGAGTTTTGCGATTGTGGGCAACTAAATTTTCAAATTGCAATCCCATAATACTCTCCCAGCCCGATAAATGAGCGAGCATAGAATGGGAAAAACCATCCTTTTCAATCTTTGCGCGATTTGGAGCTATATATTTCGTGTAAAATCTTAGATAGTTGTCACTTAGTCTGTAACGGCTGTTTTTCCCCTCTTTTTTTGTCATTAAACTCCAGGTGAAATCCCTTTTTACAAAGCCAGCTTTTACAAGATCGTTTACATGTTTGCTGTAGGTTCCTCCTTGGCTTTTTCCTAACTGTTCACAGATCTGCGCGAGGTCTTTAGGTCCCTCTGCCAAGGAGTTAACGATCTGCTTATGGTTTTCTTTGCTTTTAGAGAAGAGATCGGAAAAAATTTCATCGAATTCTCGTACAAGTAATGCACCTCGGGTAAAGCACAGATCGATTAGATTCTGTTCAGCTGGAAGATCTGGCTTTATTTGCTCGAGATAGAGAGGGACCCCACCCATAACCGAGAGAAGTTTAAATTTTTCATAGGATGAAATGCGTTTTTCTTTTGGTCGCCAAAATGCACCACAGACATTGAGAGGAAGTTCTTCTAGGACAAGATCGACATTTACTCTTCCGAGGAAAATGGGGTTTTCTAAAATTTTTTCTTCAATCCAAGAGGAGATCGAACCGCACAGGGCCAGTATGAGTTGTGGGTTTTTACTGAAATACATGTCCCAGGCATTTTTTAATTTACCCAAAAAATCGGGGTCTTTTTCACCCATCCATGAAATTTCGTCAAAGACAATAAGCACGCGGCCTTTTTCCGTATGTTTTGCAAGGTGCCAAAAAAGATTACCCCAATCGTCGGGATTAATACCAGGAAGACCAGCCCTGCCAAGCTGATAGGCAAATTCAGTACGCTGCGCTGCAGCACTTGTTTTTCCTCCGGGAGGCATTCCAGAAAAGAAAAAGCTTCTCATCTCCTTTCCAAATTCGGCAAGGAGGCGGCTTTTTCCAATTCTACGCCTTCCCCTAACAACAATTAGATTTGCGGAGTTTTGACCGAGTTTTCTGAGCCTCTCCATTTCAGATTCGCGCCCGATAAATTGTCTGACTTTCATAGCTCCTCCTTTTTGCGGGTTTGCGGACAGTTAGTCAAGGTGAGTTTCTGTCCGTTAATCAGTATTTTACTGATTTGCGGACAGTTGGTCAAGGTGATTTCCTGTCCGTTAATCAGTATTTTACTGATTAACGGACAGTTTTTAAGGTGGGGGTTTGAGTCTACCTGCAATTCCATGCGCTACCCATGTCACCTTTGCCCATGAGGCCATTCCGCAATACCCACTTCATCACGATAAAAAAATGGCAGCCATTAAGCTGCCATTTCATAGTCATCTTTTGGGTAATTACCTGCACAGCCCATCCCTTCCGGGCTCTATTAGCGCTGCCACTACTCTCGCCAAAAAACTGCTCTCTTAAGCTGCTTTTTTCACTGTTTTCCCTAAGATTACTCTCGAAGAGCGGGAGCTTCTTTTGGCCCGTGAAGATGCAAGTGGTGAAGCTAATTGGATTAGTGAAGCGAAGTGAGCGGGAGTTAAATCTCTCCTCTTAAGAAGATCTTTAATTTCATGAATCCGGTTTTCTCGGGCGCCTAAATAAAATTGATGGAGAGCGCTCTCTGCCGCTTTGGTGAATCCTATAGGGCTTGTTTTTAGTTGTTTGACAGTGGCTTGCCAATAATTACCCATGATGATGCTCAGCGCATCAATCAATTGTCCCAGCAGAACTCTGCGCTGATCATTTGTAAGTTTAAGGGTTTTCTTTCCAAGATCAATACCCGCTTTTTTTAATATCGCTTCCATCCTGTTCTTGCTGGCTCTTTTTGGGGTAGTCTTGGAGGGGGCAGCTTTCTTTCTTGCGCTCATTTTATTTCCTCTTTTGTTTGTTTTAAGTGCTCGTTTTTAATTAAACTTAACTATATAAGTACATTTATATAAATAAAAAGCAAATAAATTAAGAGAAATTTTAATTTTGGAGGAGGAGCGGGTGAGTGGTAAGGGTGTGGGGGTCGCCGTAGGTGTAGCCCTTGCGCTTATATTCGTTTGTGCAGGGGTCGTTTTCACACTCGGTGTAGTTTACCTCGACTGGCCCATAGGCAAGAAGGAGGAGGTGTCCCTTAAGCTCGCTCCAATTATGGGGCTGGTTTGGATTGATAAAAGTGGCGCTACCAGCCTTCTTAGGAATGAACGGGAGGGTCTGATCGGGGCTATCCTCGAGGCAGATGATCACGCCCATGATGATTTTTTGCACGCAGAAGAGCTGGCGGAAGGGGAGTGGCTTGTTAGAGAGAAGGAGGCACCCCTCCGGGAAGTCAAAAAATTGGGAGGCTGCGGCACGAAGCGTGAGCTCGCGCGTGATTTGGTAAACAAGAGTTGAGAGTTTGCGCGGAAAGAGGAGTTTAGATGTGTCGCTGTTTTGGGTAAAAGTATCTCTGGCAGCGACAAGACGCGCAAGCGGCTCATTTGGCCTGGTTTTTTGAATAGCAAGCAGTTTGGCCACCTCTGCGGGCAAAAAGAGGCCGTCAAAAAGAATGTATCCGTCGCGGTAGTAGCCGCCGAGCAGGTCGGCTCCAAATTTATGCATAGGTGCACTCCTTTTTTGTTAGCCTTGTTAATGCTTTTTCTATAATAGATCTCTCTGTAAAGCCCGAAAAACGGACAAACCCCTCACCGCATGAGCCAAAACCGACACCCGGCAGGCAAATCATCTGATGGGTGTTTAGTAGCTGGTCAAAAAATTCCCAGGAGGAGAGACCTTCGGGTGTCTTTACCCAAATATAGGGCGAGTCGATCCCGCCAAAAGCCTTATAGCCAAGGGCTGTTAGTCCGGTTTTTAGTAGGGCTGAAGCCTCCCGATAGCGAGCAATTTGAGCTGAGGTTTCGTGCAGACCCTCTGCTGATAGTGCCGCCTCTGCCGCCCGCTGAATGGGATAGGAGACGCCGTTGGTTTTGCTCTCCTGTGTGCGCGCAAAAAGGGGGTTTAAAAGGTGCGGGGTTTGCCCATCCCAGAGCCGCACTTTGTGTGGAATTGTCAAGTAGCCGCAGCGCAAGCCTGTAAAGCCGGCACCCTTCGAAAAGGAGCGCAGTTCAATGGCAACCTCATCAGCTCCCGGAAGCTCAAAAATCGAGTGTGGAACATCTTTGGAGGTGATGAAAGGCTCATACGCGCCGTCAAAGATAATCAGGCTCTTATTTGCTCTGGCGTAATCGACAAAGCCCTGCAGCTGCGCGCGGGTCAGGGCGTTTCCTGTCGGGTTGCTAGGCGAGCAGAGGTAGATCAGGTCGGCGTGCTCTTTGGGCAGCTGCGGGACAAAGCCATTTGTTTCAAGCAGCGGCAGCCGGATAATCTGGCTTTCGGGCACACGCATCATTGAGGTATTTAGGTAGGCTGGGTAGGTTGGGTCGCAAATGGCAATGGTGCACGCCTGCGAGAAGAGGTCGCGTATCGAGCTGAGATCTGTTGCGATACCCTCCGATATAAAAATTTCACTTGCCTCAATTGCACACCCTGCAAATAGAGTGTGCGCAATTTTTTCACGCAGAAAGTTGTAGCCAAGCTCAGGGCCGTAACCGCGGATTTTTTTGCCCATCTCATCCGCCGCATTTTTTAGCGCGTCAACAACAGTAGCTGTTAGCGGCTCCGAAACATCGCCAATACCGAGGTTAATTAAATCGCAATCTGGATGCGACTTTCTGTAGGCAGTGCGGCGGGCGGCAATTTCCGAAAAGATATAGCCCGGCTTGATTGCTAAAATGAGGGGGTTTATTTTACTCATGCACAGGAGACTATTTAAAAAATTGAAATAATTCTAGCGTAAAAAGTGGAAATTTACAAGCCATTCCCTATAATGGCGTCTATGATGGATGATACAATCAATGAATTAGAGGGGCTGCTTGGCCATAACTTTCAAGACAAGCCACTTTTAACCCTCGCCTGCACCCACCGCTCCTTCCGCCACGAAAATCCCGCCATTACAGGCGATAATGAGCGGCTTGAGTTTATTGGTGATGCGGCTCTTGGCCTTATTGTCGCCGATATTCTCTACCGCCGATATCCCGATAAGCACGAGGGCGAGCTCTCGTCTGTTCGCTCGCAGCTGATTCGCGGCGAGATCTGTCAGAAATTTACCCATAAACTAGGGCTCGAAAAATTTTTACTGCTTGGCAAGGGTGAAAAAGAGAATAATCAGCGGGCGCACGGCCGGCTGATGGCTAACTTTTTTGAGGCGATTTTAGGCGCTCTATATCTCGACGGCGGACTACCTGTTGTTTCAACATTTTTTTATACCCATTTTGAGGAGGAGATCGCCAGCCACGCCCTCTCCCCAGAGCCGAACTGGAAATCCCTGATTCAGGAGTATAGCCAGAAAACGCGCAAGGTTTATCCAACCTACGAATTAAAAGAGCAGACAGGGCCCGGCCATTTAAGGCAATTTACTGTCGATCTGCTGGTCGGTGATGAGGTGTGGGGCACAGGGATTGCTAGCTCAAAAAAAGAGGCGGAGATGGTGGCAGCGCGTGCGGCTGCAAGGCGGCAAGGGATTAGTGGCGGCAAATAATGACAAAAGTTAAAAGTATTTGGGCGTGCCAAGAGTGCGGCCACAGCCAGAGTAAATGGAGCGGCAGCTGTAGCGCTTGTAAAAAGTGGAACACAATTGTTGAGGAAGCGCTAGCAGCCCCTGATAGTGGCGCGCGCTACCAGACCACCTTTTTAACTACCGCCAAACCAATTCAAATTAGCGATGTTGTTATTTCAGATAGCAAGCGCCTTTTAACGGGAATGAGCGAATTTGACCGTCTTCTCGGCGGCGGCGTTGTTAAAGGATCACTGACCCTTGTTGCCGGAGAGCCCGGCATTGGAAAATCGACGCTGATGCTGCAGCTGGCAAGCTCGCTTGCAAAGCAGGGGCTTATTGTCCTTTACGTCTGCGGCGAAGAGTCGGCCGAGCAGACGTCGCTAAGGGCAAAACGTCTCGGTATTGTGGGGGCTAATCTCTACCTTTTAAGCGAGACCCTATTTTCTAATATTAAAGCGCAGGTAGACCATCTAAAGCCGGATATCTTGATTATCGATTCGGTACAAATTCTTTATAAAAGCGAGATCGCCTCATCACCAGGCTCTGTCGCGCAAGTGCGCGAGATCACAACTGAGTGCATGCACCTGGCCAAGAGTCTTGGCATCTCGACATTTCTGATTGGCCACGTGACAAAATCGGGTGAAATTGCAGGCCCGCGCGTGCTGGAGCATATTGTCGATACGGTGCTTGAATTTGAGGGTGATCTGCAGCACGGCTACCGAATGATGCGCGCTGTTAAAAATAGATTTGGCCCAACAGATGATATTGCCCTTTTTCAGATGGATAGCATGGGTCTGCGCGAGGTAAAAAATCCGTCGGAAATCTTCTTACAAGAGCGCAATCGCGAAATGACCGGCTGCGCCATTATTCCAACAATCGAAGGGTCGCGCGCGATTCTTGTTGAGGTCCAATCGCTTGTTTGCGCTTCATCCTTTTCAACAGCTGCGCGCAAGTCAATTGGTCTGGACCAAAATAGGCTGGCGCTTCTGCTTGCTGTGCTTGAAAAGCGGATGGGTTATTCTCTTTATAATTCCGATATTTTTGTATCGATTGCAGGTGGCCTGCGCATCCGCGAACCGGCTATCGATCTGGGCGTCATGCTGAGCATCGCATCCTCATTTTCCAACCGCGCAATTGATCCTGAAACGGCTGTCATGGGCGAAATTGGGCTCTCTGGTGAGGTGAGGCGCATTCCGCGCATTGAAACGCGCATTAATGAGGCGATTCACTTGGGCTTTGCGCGCTGCATTGTGCCGAAGCGCAATGTGGCATCGCTTGGAGATAAATATAAGGGTAAAATCCAGCTTGTGGGTGTGGAAAATATTAACGAAGCGATTCACGCCACCATCGGCTCCTAGCACAGATTAAGCAAGACAAGAAAAGAAAGAAAAATTGGCACGGATAACAGGATATTCAGGATAAGAAAAAGAGATAAGAATTTAGTTAAGAAAAGTTAGGCAGCTGCAGAGAGGGACACCACTCCGGAGGAGCGGGATTTCGCATCTAGCGAAATCCGAGGAACAAATGAGAAAACCGTGTTTTTTCATTTATCCTCCCCTTATCCCTTATCCTTCCTTTCTTATCCTGAATATCCTGTTATCCGTGCCAATTCTCTTTCTTTCTTGCTTTTTCTGGAGGGATTTATGAGGATACGGGTAGGTGCTAGAAGTTCGCCGCTTTCGCGAGTGCAGGTGGAGGAAGTGCAGAGGGAGTGCGGCTTTTTCTTTGAGCCAATTTTTCTTGAAACAACAGGCGATCTCGACCAGAAAAGTTCGCTGCGAGACCTGGATAAGAGCAACTTTTTTACCGAGCAGCTCGACGAGATGGTTCTTGCCGGTGAGGTTGAAATTGCCATCCATTCGGCAAAGGATCTGCCAGATCCGCTTCCGGAAGGGTTAAAGATCATCGCTATAACACGGGGCGTTGCCACCCACGATACACTTCTAATGCGCGCAGGAGAGACTCTCTCGACTTTAAAAAAGGGGGCTAAAATTGCCACATCAACAGCGCGTCGGGATGAACAGCTTCACAAGATGCGCAGCGATTTAGAGGCTGTTGACATTAGAGGGGCTGTAGATAAGCGGGTAGAGCGGCTCTTATCGGGTGAATTTGATGGACTGATTGTCGCCGAGGCAGCGCTTATCCGCCTTGGCCTGTCCGGAGATCCGCGCTTTTACGCCCTTCCTATGCCGGGTTTTGCGGCGCCGCTACAGGGTAAACTCGCGATTGTTGCAAGAGAGTCGCGCACCGACTTGGAAGCCCTTTTTGCCCCCCTTGATATTCGCAAGAAGCGCTGCATGACATATGTTGGAAGTCGTGCGCATATTCGAACTGATTTTGATGGGGTGATCGACCACTATCTAGCAATCTGCATTCAAGAGCGCACGGGTTGTGATTTTTCCAGTTTACAGAAGGCTACACATCTGATTTTCACAAGTAAAAATGGGGCGCGCCTTTTTTTAGACCGCATCGAGAGGACTGGAGATCGCGTGGTGATTGCTGTTGGAAGAGCAACAGCGGATTACCTAAAAGAGCGCGGCTGCAATGTTCATTTTGTGGCGGAGAAAGAGAGCCAAGAGGGAGTTATCGAAGTCCTGGAAGGTCTTGATTTGAGTAGTGCTCATATTTTTATTCCGACATCGTCTGGGGCGCGACCGCTTTTGCGCGAATTTCTGGAGCAAAATGGGGTGGAGCACACCATTTTGCCACTTTATGACACGCTGCCAAATTTTGATGCGCCCATTCCGGATATGAGCTGTACCAACGAGTTTCTGTTTGGATCGCCATCCGCATTTGAGGCTTTTTTAGAGATTATCGGCCCTATTTTTGGTGATAGAAAAATCAGTGGAATTGGCCCTATTACAGAATATGCAATTGATGAGTGGAAAAAATTAATTTATTTCAGTTAGGATAGCTGCGTCTAAAAAAAGAGATCTGGAGATACATTTATGTATACGCTGCCTGAACTGCCTTACCCTGAAAATGCCCTAGAGCCGGTTATTAGCCGGGAGATTATGAATCTCCACCGCACAAAACACCACAAGGCCTATGTTGACAATCTCAATAAAGCGCTTGATGCCTACACACATGCCGAAAAAAATAGTGATGTTGCGGCGATGATTGCGCTGCAGGCTGCCATTAAATTCAATGGCGGTGGCCATGTTAACCACTCCCTTTTCTGGAAAAATCTTGCGCCGGTAGCTACTGCCACTGTGCCTAGCAGTGGAGCTTTTTTTGAGCAGATTTGTAAGGATTTTGGATCGCTTGATAAATTTAAAGAAATTTTTAATGCAAAAACGCTTGCGATTCAAGGTTCAGGTTGGGGCTGGCTTGGCTTTTCAAAAGAGAGCAAAGGGCTGATTATTGCGACAACAGCGAATCAAGATCCATTAAGCACCCTTGGCCTTATTCCGCTTCTTGGAATCGATGTTTGGGAGCATGCTTACTATATAGATTACAAAAACGTGCGGGCGGATTACTTAAAAAATATTTGGCAGGTGGTTAATTGGGGCGAGGTGGAAGCTCGTTTTAAAGCCGCGCAACTATAATACTTGGCTAATTTTAATCTTATTGTTATTATAATGCATGTTTTTAATAATTTTTTTTAGGATCTAACATGGGACTCTTTTCTCGTCATAAGCCGAAAATTAAAACGCAGGCTGCGCAAAAGAATGGATTCAACGGATGGATGAAGTGTCCGCAGTGCGAAGAGTTGATTCACGCATCTGAGGTCGAGAGCAACTTGCACTGCTGCCCGAAATGTACTCACCACTTTAGGCTTCCAGCGCAGCAGCGCCTTGCGATGTTGCTGGATGAGGGCTCCTTTACCGAGATGTGCACAGAGATTCAGCCGCTCGATCCACTGGGCTTTGTGGACACAGAGTCGTATAAAAAGCGGCTTGAAATTGCGCAAAGCAAAACAGGACGCGACGAGGGTGTTTATGTCGGCAGCGGAACTGTTTTTGGGCTGCCGGTTGCAATTGGCGTAATGGACTTTGCTTTTATGGGAGGGTCTATGGGCTCTGTTGTGGGCGAGCGGCTGACACGTTTGATCGAGTACGGTTCTGAGCAGGGGCTACCTGTTGTGATTGTCTGCAGCAGCGGTGGGGCTCGCATGCAGGAGTCTGTACTTTCGCTGATGCAGATGGCCAAGACATCGGCCGCACTTGCAAGGCACGCGGCAAAAGGGCTTCCCTACATCTCTATTCTGACAAATCCAACTACAGGTGGTGTGACTGCCTCTTTTGCATCGCTTGGCGATATTATTTTAGCCGAGCCTGCAGCGCTGATCGCCTTTGCAGGTCCACGTGTGGTGGAGCAGACTATCCGCCAGAAGTTGCCGCCAGGCGCGCAAAAGTCAGAGTTTTTACTGCAGCACGGGATGGTTGATGCAATTGTAAAAAGATATGCTTTAAAGAAGAAGCTCCACTTTTTTCTTGAGTTTTTTGTGCAAAGCGGGAAAGATCGGCCTTTAGTGCATTTATCTTGAGAGTTTATTTTATGGTTAAGCAAGAAGAGATCGCTGTTATAATTGACGATGCAGCTTTTTTGCCCATCTACGCAACGCAGCAGGCCGCTGGCGCTGATTTGCGCGCACGGATTGAAGCAGATCTTTTGCTGGAGCCCGGAGCGACAGCTATTATCCCCACAGGTGTGCGCCTACAAATTCCGGCCGGCTATGAGGTGCAAATTCGGCCGCGCAGTGGTCTTGCCGCAAAACATGGCGTGACAGTGCTAAACACACCTGGCACAATTGACTCGGATTACCGAGGCGAGGTCTGTGTGATTTTAATTAACCACGGCAAAATCCCCTTTATTATTGAGCCCAAAATGCGCATTGCACAGATGGTTTTACACGAGTATACCCAAGCGATTTTTTGTACAAGAGAAGAAATTGCAAGTAGTGGCAGAGGGGAGAGTCGTTTTGGATCTACTGGAAATCATTAGCTCTCTTGCGAATAAGGTGCAGGAGATCTGTACGGGGAGTGGAAAACGGAGTTGTATGAAATTAGCTGACCTGCTGAGCCCGGATCTTATTTTTGAGATCCAGGCCGGTAGTAAAAACGAGGTTATTGAAAAGCTTATTGCGCATCTCTATGAACGCGCTCCGCAAGAGATCGATCAGAAGAGCTTTTTGTCAGCTGTTTTGCAGCGCGAAACGCTAGTTTCGACAGGAATCGGTGGTGGCGTTGCTATTCCTCATGCGCGGGTCGAATTATGTACAAACTTTTTTATGGCCCTCGCTCTGATTCATCACCCAATTGAGTGGGGCAGTGTCGATGAAAAACCGGTGAATCTTGTCTTTTTAATCGGCGGTCCTGCTAATACTCCAGGTAGCCAGCGGATGCAGCCAGAATATCTCAATATCCTTGCAGAAATTACCAGCAAGATCAATAAATTCCCTGGTTTAATTTTAATGAATAAGAGCGATTTAATTAAGCATTTAAGCGAGTAGAAAAAAAGTGGATTTAACTGTCTGTGAGGTAGCGGAGCTACTTGGAATAAGCGAGACAAAAACAGAGTCTCTTGCAGCAGCTGGGGATTTACCCTCCTATCAACTCAATGGAAAAACCCGTTTTAGCTGCCTGGAAATCGAGAATTGGGTGGTTAGTCACAGAGAGTTAACGCCAGAGAGTCATTCGCAAAAAGGTGTCAGCCATTTTTCACTCTTTCGGGCCCTTCACCACGGGGATGTTATCCACAATGTAGTAGCAAATAACCGTGAGGAGATCATCCGCGCGGGAGCGCTGGCTGCAAGTAGCAAGCTCTCCATCGATTCAGAGGTGCTAACTGAACTGCTGCTGGAGCGCGAGGAGATGGTTAGCACTGCTATCGGTTCTGGGTTTGCCATTCCTCATCCCCGCGAATCGCTTCCGCTAACCCAAGATCTTCTTTTTATTCTCTATCCAGAAAACCCGGTCGCTTTTGGCGCGCTTGATGGAAAGCCTGTCCACACTTTCTTCTTTCTTTTCTCCAGCAGTGATAAAGCGCACCTCTCGCTTCTTTCAAAGATCTCTCACTTTATTGGCAGTGATAGCGCCGATTTCTTTTTGCAGGGTAAAAATAAGAGAGAATCGCATCTATCATTTGTGCGAAAATGGGAAGGGTCACTACAATAAACGGGTAAGTTTTAAATATATACGCCCTGATTTGTGAGGATCCCTTGAGACTGCTTTTGAAACGTCTATTTGCTACCCAATCAATTACAGAAACAATCAAAAAAATGTCGGGTAATCAGGTACTAGCACGTACCCTCGGTCCCGGTCAGCTCACCATGATGGGTATTGGCGCAATTATCGGTGCTGGTATTTTTGTTCTGACAGGAACTGCTGCCGCGCAATTTGCCGGTCCAGCTGTTGTCCTCTCTTTTCTTGTGGCGCTGATTCCTTGCTTTTTTGCAGCCCTTTGCTACGCAGAGTTTTCTGCACTTATCCCCACATCAGGCACCGCCTACGCCTATACCTATCATACAATGGGTGAATTTGTGGCCTGGATTGTCGGCTGGTCGCTATCGCTTGAATATCTCTTCTCCTGCGGCACACTCGGCGTCGGCTTTTCTGGCTATTTCGTTTCGCTGATGAAAGATATCGGTATTACCATTCCGGCAAAATTTACAGCAGCCCCCTATTCCTACGACGCCATCTCTGGATGGGTGGCCACTGGCAGCTATTTCGATCTTCCGGCTATGACAATCATCGCGCTTGTCGGTATTTTAATTGCGTGCGGAACCCAAGGTGTTGCTAAAATCAACAACCTGCTTGTTGTTATTAAGATGACTGTCATTTTACTTTTTGTCGGTATCGGACTTTTCTTTGTTAAAAAAGCGAACTGGTTCACTGGCACAGGGATGCTTGGCGGTTTTATCCCAGAAAACACAGGCATCTATGGCGTCTATGGTCTTTCTGGTATTTTGCGCGGTGCCGGCTATGTCTTCTTTGCTTTTATCGGCTTTGATTCGCTGGCATCGCTTAGTCAAGAGACAAAAAATCCGCAGAAAAGTCTTCCAATTGGGATGCTAGCCTCGCTCTTTATTTCAGCCCTTGCCTTTGTTCTTGTAGCCCTTGTCATTACTGGCGTTGTCAACTACACACAGCTAAATGTCAGCTTTCCGGCAGCACTTGTGGTTGAGGCCTTTGGGCCTGCTTTTAACTGGCTTAGCTATGTGATTAACGGCGGTATTTTGGCGGCACTAATCTCTGTAATTTTGGTTATGATGCTCGGCCAGACGCGTATTTTTATGGCTATGTCAGATGATGGCCTGATTCCAAAGCGTTTTGCCTCTATTAACGCTAAAACTAAGGCACCGCTTTTTGGAACTGTCTTTACAACGCTGCTGGCCATGGCACTTGCCGGTGTTATTCCAATTAGCCTACTTGCATCGCTTGTCTCTATGGGTACGCTGCTTATCTTTACCATTGTCTGCTTTGGCGTGCTTATTCTGCGTAAAACTCAGCCAAATCTGCCGCGTCCTTTCCGCACTCCATTTGTGCCACTGGTGCCCCTGCTGGGCGGCTTCTCTTGCATTGCACTCATGGTTTCTCTATCACTTATTACCTGGGTTCAGCTTGGAATCTGGCTAGCAATTGGCCTTTTTGTCTACTTTGGCTACAGCATGAACCACAGCAAACTTCAGCTTAAACTCAAACTGAAGTAAGCCAGGTAGGCGTGGATCAGCAGGAAAAGAAAGAAAGCAAGAAAGAAAATTTTGCAGGATACAGGATGGGTAGGATAAGGCGAGGATAAGAAAAGAGGATAAAGAAAGAATAGGTTTTTTATTTTAATTTCTTTCTTTCCTTTCTTCATCCTCGCCTTATCCCTCATCCTTTCTTTCTTATCCTGAATATCCTGTTATCCGTGCCAATTTTCCTTTCTTTTCTTTCTTGCTGATCCGTTCCCTGATCATCTCATCCATGTTCCCTGAGAGGGAATGTGGTGACAACTTTTAATTTGAAAGCTATACTGGCGCTCTTTGTCGTGAAAGGGGTAGCAAATTGAGCGGTATTGCAGGTCAAGTTGGTCAGAGTGATAGTGGCATTGATGCTTGGAAAAAGTGGATCTTCCATCAGACTCAGGAACTTTCCCGTTTACAAACGATAAAGCGCGAGCCACTGCCGATTATTTCAGCGGAAATGCGCGCGGATACACTCTTTCAAGTGTTGATGACCTATTTAGAAGGGAGCGAGCCGCCAGAGGTTTTATGGCGTGATAACGCCTCCTATTGCCATTTTCAGGTTGCCCATTCAAATAATTGGACAGTAGCAACGCTCTGCGCGAAAATTTTTCAGGATAGTTCTAGCAAAAGTGTGAAAAGCCGCGTTTCGGATCTCTATCAGCACATTCCACCGCTGAATTTGCACATTGCAAAAATCATGGGGGTTGCGATTGAAAATAGTGCTTTTCTTACTTTGCAAGAGAAGTTGGAAATAGCTATTTCCGAGGGGCGCCATCTAAACCCGCGCTATATCGCTCTTGTCTCTCCTTTAGTTAGCCGAATTCTTACCCATTTAGAGGGGAGTGATTCCCCGGAGTTTCTGTGGCGCAATCTCGAAGAATTTGAGGAGCTTAATCATCTATTTTCTTATGGATGGCCCTTTGAGCGTATATGTGCAAAAATTATCGAACTAGAACCTTCCCCAAGAGCTTACGCTCTCTATGGCCATATTCCGCTACACGATTTGCAGCAAGACTCCTATTTTTATCAGCACAGGCCTCTATTAAGTGAATATTACAAGGAACAAGGTAATTATGTCCTTGCACTCTACCATCTGATCAACGAGCCATCCCGAGAGGGGGCAGCAACGCTCTTGCTTACAAGAATTGAAGGGTGCCGGGGCACTATTAATCGCACCGACCTTTTACCGCAAATTTGGCCCCTATTTCGTCCTTGGATGCTCGCTGCTATGGGCGACAGGGAAAAAAAGGCTGGTTTTATCGAGCAGGCATTCTTCTACTACAGGGAGGCGCTGGATGCGGCAAGAGCGATAGCAGGCTGGAAGGTGCCTGTTAATGGAGCTCTTGCTGAGCGGAGAATGGGTGAAATTGTCAGAAAGCAGCGCCTCCCAGACTATTTTATAGGGGAGCTTTCCATGCTTTTTTCCTTGGGAGAGGGGTTTAAGCAGTGGCTTGCACAAAGTGGAGTTTCTTCTCATTTAGAGCCCTCACGCAGAACTACAAAAGAGCTGGCGGGTGCAATTGATCAAGCTCTTTCGAGTGGAAATATCGCCTCTCTCATCCTTCACTTCACAGGGCTCTGTCCGCTGCTATCCGCTGCTATGCCAGATCTGCTCGGTAAGATGGAAAGAGTCGACACAGATCTCCTTCCACATATCTTTTTGCGGAGGGATGATCCTCACCAGATTATCTGGGATCAGATGTTCTACCCATTTGTGAGAGCTCTTGACATAGAGTTCGATGAGGAAAAGATGGTTGCCATCATTACCAGGCGGCAGCACGACCTCAACCGCTTTGTGGTGCTTGGTATTAATGCGCGCATTGTCGACCTTGTCTCGCTGATTACTCTTCACTTGCAATGCGCAAAAAAGGAGGGGGCAGATCTGCCTGCACACCGCGAAAAAGCGGAGTCTTTGATAGGAGTTTTAAGTCAGGCATCGCTTCTCTATAGGCGGCGGCTTCAAGAGATAGAGCTTATTCCCTCGCTTTCAAACCTCTATTTTCAGCTCGGTGCGCTCTACAAAGACCACAAAGATCTGCAGCGCGCTCTTACCCACTATTTGACTGGGGCTCGGGCTCTACTTTTTGAGATAAACCCTCAAAAGAGCTGGCCTGCGTTATTAGAGGCATTGGAAGCGCAAAATCTGCCGCTATTTCAGGCTCTACAGCCCCCGTTAACAGCGGATGGATTTAATATGAAATGGCTTGATTTTAAGGTTATGCAACAGCTGGAGGATGAGGAGTTTGAAGAGCTGAAAAGCCCTCTTTCAGAGGAAGCGGCGCTAAAGCGCGATATCTCTATTCTTGTTATTGGCACGCGTATGATGGAGCCGCTGCTCAGTGAGGCTATTGAAGCAAAAGAGAAAGAGGATTTTGAGAGAGCGCTTGAAAAATTTGCGCGCGCGGAGAGACTGCGCGATTTTTTACTAGAAAAAGCCCCTGCAAACCTTCCATCGCTTGTCGCAGTAGATGGCGCCAAATCGCTTATTCACGAGAGCGACCTCCATCTGATGATTTCAGAGTGTTATATAAGTGAGCCAGATAAGCAGATGGAGCGGCTCACTCTCGCTAAAATAGCCCTTGTAAAAGGGCGGATTCCGGGTGTTCTGCCAACCAGTTTAACCTCTCTTAGCCTCGCTATAAAATCGGCTGACTGCGTCACTCAATTTGCAGAGCTAGACAGAGCCATCGGTTTTCTTGCTGATGAACTAGTTGGTGCCGAAGGTGAGGATTGTCGTCTTTTACTACTTAAAATAGCGAAGATGCATGAGCTTAAGGGTAACAAGGGTAGTGCCAAGCTTGCTATAGATGCAGCAGGCAGTGTTAGCGGCACTCCAAAGCCGATCTCCAGACAGAGCAGCGCCAGCTCGGTCGGCAGTATAGCCGCCCCTCCGGCGATTCCTTCGCGTTTTGGGAGCCTCCACCGTAGACCATCCCACCTTAGCCTGCCTATTCCTGAGGTCCCCTCCTCTCCGCTCCAGGGATCCTCGGTCGATCAGCCCAGGGTAGACGCTCCTCGAGTAGCTAGGCCTCTTTTAAGGCGCGCAGCTACAACGGCATCGCTTCCAGACCTAGCCTAATAAGGCGCTCTAATTCAGGTTAATGAGGATTCTATTTAATTTATTCCATAAATCAGCTATAGTATTTTCACTATGTAAACTGGTATTGATGGATTTTTATGACAAACTCTTTTCTTGAAATCACCCCTGAACAGAAAAAAACGTGGAAACAGGAGGGCGAGCCCATCATAGAGGGTAATAAAAAATTTCAACTCTGGAAAGAGCCGATCGGCTGCGCTTACAGGGTTTGCAACTTTTTCTTCCGCATTTCCCTATTTGTCCTTGGAACAATTTTCTGCGCCACTCTAATTGTTCCAGCGCTTCTCTACTGCATCACAGGCAAAAACCTCTTCTCCATCACCTGGAACCAGCTCAAACTATCGGTCCGCAGCGCTGAAATCCGCAAAGAGGTTTTACAGAACGTCAGCTTGCCACCATCTAACCAAGCCCCACCTCCAGCAGCCGTAGGCACAGGCACAGGCATATCTCCACCCGGCCTTTTATCTGTTGTCTCAACTGGGGTAATCTCTAGATCTAGCAATAAGCCGCGGCACGAACAGAGTGTTGAGGATCTGGTGAGAGAAGATAAAATCTTTGAAGCAAAGTGGCTGCAAGAATGCTATGTAGACGGAGAGGTGACAATTCAAGAGCGTATATACAAGCGAGCAGGTATGCGGGAAATTCTCAGAAATAAATTGAATACGCAAATGGAGGCGATGGTTGTCCGGAAGATGTACCTTGCGCTTTTAAGAAATTCGACAGTCAATTTTTCTGAAACCTGGGAGCCCCAACTTATTGGGGGTGATTATGGAGAAACGAACTTCTATCTCCGGGCACATATTCCGAAAAAAGATCAACGAGTTCTCCAATTCGTTAATGAGTTTAAGAAAGAGTTGAAAGAAGAATATGGCATTGTATGGAGGCAATTACGTATAGTTATTTCCAGTCAGGCAGTGAAGGATGGACCGCTGAAAAGCTATACTCTTGATCAACTAAATACTGCTTTGACCGAGGTAAGTAAATTTATTGATTCATGTCCGTAATTTAGAAAAATATCGTAAACGTATTGTGATGGAAGCCGTCTGTCTAGAATCCCGTTTACCTTTTGTTGACGGACGTAGGTAAAGCCTTTTTAAATCTAGTCAGCCAGGGTAAAAAAGAGGCTATCAACAAATTCCGCTTGAGATTCCCCCTATTAACCTTGAAATTAATGGTGGAAGACGAGGGAGAATGGAATCTGTTGCGTCCATTCAATCTCTTGGTTTTTGGATTGTTGGACCCTTTCAATTCGATGGACGATAACTTCTTCTTATCCTTTAACAGTACAGATTTCGATAAAAACAAAGTTCGCGCTCTAATTGGCAGCTAGATCTCCCATGAGAACCCTGACGAGCTTATTAAAATGCAAAACGACATTATAAGAAAAAAACGGGCACCGGCTTCTTAGCCAGAGCGGTAATTGAACAGCTGATGCCGCTGCTCTTGCTGCATGATACTGGTATCCTGCATGCGGGCGGTGATTTGAATGGCTTCGTTGTTGTCGATGAGGATGAACTGGTGCGGCCGGTAGTAGTAGACATTTGCTGTTGCAATGTCAAACCACCAGCCGTGGATGCGCAGTTCGCCTTTGTCGATGAGTTCCTTGCAAGAGTTTTTTTATGCGGTTGCCATCTCTTTTGAAATAAAAGCCCCGCCAAGGCAGATTTCTCCGCTATAAAAGACAACCGCCTGACCGGGGGTCACTCCTCGCTGCGGCGTCTCAAAGGTGACGCATAAGCTATCACCCTCGCTTGTCACTGTGCACGCCACATCCTCTTGGCGGTAGCGGATTTTAGCTGTGCAGTGGAGCGGTAATTGAGGGGGCTCTCCTGCAATCCAGCTCGGATTTACAGCGGATAGCGTTTTTTTGTAGAGGGCCGGGTGGTCATCACCCTGCTCGACATAGACGATATTACGAGCAATATCTTTATCCACCACAAACCAAGCATCGCCCTCGCCGCCAATACCGAGCCCTTTGCGCTGGCCAAGTGTGAAGTAGGCAGCGCCCGGATGTTGCCCCACAACCTCGCCAGAGAGGCGCATCAGGGGGCCTTTCTGGTAGGGGAGGTATCCGTGCAGGAATGTTGCGAAATCGCGCTTCCCGATGAAGCAGATGCCGGTGCTGTCCCGCTTTTTAGCAGTTGCCAGACCCGCTTTCAGGGCAATCTGCCGCACCTCGCTCTTTTCAAGATCGCCGATAGGAAATAGGACGCGGTTTAAGACAGCGCCATTAATAGCCGAGAGGAAGTAGCTCTGATCTTTTTTAGGGTCAAGCCCGCGCGCTAATTGGGGCTTGCCATCACTATGCACAATGCGGCAGTAGTGGCCGGTGGCAAGGTAGTCGGCGCCAAGCTCCATCGCTTTATCAAAAAAACGTTTGAATTTGATTTCGCGGTTACACAGAATGTCCGGGTTGGGTGTATACCCTTTTTTTAAATCCTCTAAAAAGTCAGTAAAAACTGATTCCTGATACTCTTTCACAAAATTGACCGTATAGTAGGGGATGCCAATATGCTGGCAGACAGCTTGCACATCCTCGTAATCGCGCGTAGCGGTACAGCTCCCGTCGCCGCTAATCTCCTCCCAGTTTTTCATGAACATACCGATAACCTTGTAGCCGCGCTCTTTCAGCAGATAGGCAACTACAGAGGAGTCAACACCGCCGGACATGCCGACAACCACGGTAGTTTGGGAGGTCATAATCTCTCTTTATTATGTTAAAATCCCCGCAATTTTAACATAAACGCTCTTTTAATTAACAGCGTGCCATCTGCATAATTAACCTGCCCGTCAAGAAATTTTTTACATAAGCTAGGAAATTAACACAGAAGCTATGGCACTCCCTACTCTTCCGTGTTTGAAAGGAGGAAGAGAAAATAAGAAGTACACCCAGGATGGGCAGTATAATTAAGGAGGGGGAAGAGTAAAGGGAATTTAGTTTTTCTTTTCTT
>JAYUZV010000050.1:0-9754 GCA_043751475.1 Chlamydiia bacterium | reverse complement strand
GACAGGATAAGGCGAGGATAAGAAGAAAAGATAAGAAATTAATTATTTTTTTATTATCATCGCTTTATCCTGTCCATCCTGTATCCTGCTAATACTCTTTCTTTTCTTATCTTGCTAATCCGCGCCTAATCTTCTAATCGATGCTACTTCCAGGGGAGGGGGTTTTTGGCCGGAGGGTTTTTGGTTCTGTAGTCAGGCGGTGTATCATTAAAGACGCCGATCAGTTTATCCAGGAAGGAGCTGTTGCCGGGAATTTTTTTTGCTAAATCAGTCACCATCTGTTTTTTATCCCAGGCAAGTAGCTGCGCAATTTTCTTTGTCGCAGCTCCCGAATCGATCTGTGCTGTTTTTAGCGAGCCGCGGATGGGTAGATGGAGCAGATAATTTTCGGGAAAGTCACTTTTAGCCCCTAAGGCCTGCTGTAAACAATCCTCAGTTAGCCCAAGTGTCAGATCAACCCTATCCTTTGGAAAAGAGATGTCTCCCCACAGCGCAACATCAAAGCGGTTGTTAATCAGAATCTCTGTTCTTTCCACATTAACCGCTCCACTTTTTATATGGAGGTCCATGGGGGCAAACCAGAGTTTAATTTCATGGTTATTCCCAATAGTTCTTCCACCGAAGAGGGTCAAAATTTTGGAAAAAGCGCCTTGATTGGTGCAACTAACACGGCCAAGGTTAATCCGGACATTGGGCGCATGCATTTTTGTGATGTCAAGCGGCAGTAGAGGAAGAGAAAATCCGTTTGGATCGATGCGGATCGAGATGGGCTTCTCTGACTTTAAATCGCTTATTGTAAGAGGGTTGATGCCTGTCAGTAAAAGGTCGCTAAGCTGCGGGGTTAAAAGGATTTCTGATTGAAACTCCTTGTCGAGCGTTAAAATTCCATTAGTTAAGTTAGAGACAAGCAGGGCATGAAAGCCAGATGCTGTAAAAAGTAGGTCGGCAGTACCTGTTCTATTTTTAATTTCGGAGATAAATTTACCGCTGAACGTCTCGCCAATAGGTTTAGCAATTAGCGCGTGGCGCCACTCCTTGTTTTCGATGAAGGGGATGAAAAAGTCAAACGGAATTTCGGTAAAATAGAAGCTAGCCTTATAGTCGCCCGTTGTTTTAAGTGAGCTGGTCAGCTCGATGCTCATTTTGCCGCGGCTCTGGCGCGGCGCCCTCAAAATGTCACAATTGCTATCGAGTTTTAGTGAAAAGAGATCGGTGTGGCTCTTATCAAAAAATAAGTTTAATTCAGAAAGGGTAATGGTGCTGCCCTTTTTGCGTAAATTGATCTGTCCATCGCTAATTTCAAGTGAAGCCCGTTTTTTTAGCAGCCAGTAGGCGATAGGTCGTGGGAGATTTGTTCCGGTGGATGTGGGTGTTTCTTCAGAAATCTTCCAGTTAATTAGCGGTTTTACAATTTTGATACCGCCAAAATGGCTGCGGCTAAGAAGCTCATAGAGCAGACCTCTTGTTGTAGTTAGCTCGGTAAATTCAAGGGTATTGCCACCGGGAAGTTTAAGGTCAGCGCCTTCAATGCGCTGGGGTTTAAGCCAGCTCACTTGTAGCTTTTCAATAGTCCCAATTTTGGTTTTCTTAAGAAAGAGGTTTTTGCCAAAGTTTGTTGAGAGAATAGTCGGGGTAAATCCCAGTAGAACAAATGGAGTTAGGAGAATAATGAGGAAGATATACTTAAACTTCATAGCGTAAAACTCGGTTTAATGGTGTAGATTTTTATTGGTTTAGCGCTTCCGCGCGGAGAAAAGGACTCACTTACGAGGGCAAAATTAAAATCCTTTAGCTTTTTCACAGGAGCCACTGTCTGCTCGGAAATCAGTAGGGAAACAGTGAATTCCTTTGTTGCCGCTTGCAATCGTGAAGCAATATTGACACACTCACCAATCGCTGTAAACTCCATACGCGTTTCCGAGCCGATATTTCCGACAATAGCATCCCCGGTGTGAATTCCAATTCCGATACGCAGCGGACTCTCTTTGGTTACCCATTTACCAAGTTTTATCCACTTGTCATTGAGTTTTTCTAGCCGTTTAAAAATTTCAAGCGCCGCCAAAATCGAGTGCTTCTCTTTCTCGTTATCTGTTTCAAATGTGCCAAATTCCGCGATGAGACCATCGCCCAAATATTTGTCTAGGGCGCCATTATATCTTAAAATGACCTCGACAAACTCTGTAAAACACTCATTCAGCAGTTCAATGGTCTCAGTTGGATGCATGCTTTCAGTGCGGGCTGTAAAATCGCGGATATCAATAAACAGCACAGTGATTGGCCGTTTTTCACCTGCATTCCGTACGGGTAGTTTGCCAGAGCTAAGAATGCGCTCTAAAATAGCGGGCGAAAGATATCTGCCAAAGCTGCTAGCCACAAGCTGTCGCTCTTGAAGCCCTTTAATCATCTTGTTGAGCGCCATTGCCATCTCATCAAACTCCTCTATTGGATCGGACTGAGCTTCTGTCTTTAAATTCCCCTTTTCTACCTGATGCATCGTCTTGCAAAATGATTCGAGCGAGCGTGTAACAAGCTGGGAGAGAAAAAAGGCGATAATGGAGGCAATTAAAATTACAATAAAAAGATCAATCAGTCCGTAAATGAGCTGCAGCTGCAGCGCCCACTGCACCTGACTTGCCTGAATATCAACCGCAAGTGTTGCAATATAACTTCCGTCGGCTCTGTAGAGGGGTGCAAAGGCTGAAAGCCAGGTGCCCCACTCATCTTTTACGTAATAATTCGACGCGAATGGGGTCAATAGGTTTTTTAGGACATCTGGCTTGTCGATGTCGTTGTAAATAGAGCCAATAGGAGAGAGATCCTTGATATTCTCTGCCGAATCAACTAAGTAGTGCATTTTCAGTGGATTATCTCTGTCTGGCTGCACTGTATAGACATAGCGTATCTCAATATCTTCACGTAAATTTGCGCTCCGCGCAGCGCGAAGCTGTTTTTGAAAGGCGGTATAGCGCGGGTCTTGATCTGATGTGAGATTTTCTAGCAAGTCAGCATCAATAAGCGATGCAGTTGTTGTAGCAATTGACAGAATTTTGCTTTGCAGCTCTTTAAAAAGCGTTCGTCTTGACTGAATAAAGTCGATGCCAAGAGCCAGTGTGCAAGCGAGTGCCGCTGTACCTACAAGTGCAATATAGAGCTTTGTCCGGTATTTCACACGCTTTCTCTAAAAAATCTTCTTTATGCAATGTAGCGCTAAAATGCTTTTTGCACCAGAAGATGAAATAGAGAGCTAATTCATTATTCAACCGTAACAGATTTGGCGAGGTTGCGAGGCTTGTCGATGTCCAGGCCCCGGTTTTTGGCGATGTAGTAGGCAAATAGTTGTGTGGCAATTGAGTAGATGATACAGCTGCTCTCATCACCCGTATCTGGTAAAAAGATCGCATCGTCGCAGGTGGTTAGGTGCTGTTTGGTGGATTCTGGTGCAAACAGGAGAATAGGGCCGCCGCGCGCTTTGATTTCGGTTAAATTGCTCACCGTCTTTTCAAGGGTATGGATATTTCCGCACATGCCAATTGTCAGTAAGCTCTCGCAGACAAGGGCAATCGGTCCGTGTTTCATCTCGCCAGCTGGGTATCCCGTTGCATTTAGATAGCTTATCTCTTTTAGTTTCAGCGCGCTCTCGAGACTTGTCACATGCATGTAGTGGCGGCCAAGAAAGAAGAAATCTGTGAAAGAGCCATACTTATTTGCCATCTCTTCAATTTGCTTGTGCCCGGCAAGGACCCGTTTAGCTAGCAGTGGCAGTTTTTCAATCTGTTCAATAAGGGCTAGGCCATCCTCGCGCGAAAGTTCGCGGATTCTACCGATGTAAAGGGTCAGCAGTAGTAGGAGAGTAATCTGGCTTGTAAAGGCTTTTGTCGAGCAGACACTAATTTCAGGGCCAGCATTAAGGGATAGACAGCTACTTGTCTCTCGCGTTAGGGTCGAGTTTGCTACGTTGCAAAGGCCGATGACCTTTGCCCCTTTTTCCTTAGCAAGTCTAAGTGCTGCAATGGTGTCTAGGGTCTCGCCAGATTGGCTAATAGCAATAACCAGTGTTTTTTCATTAATCACCGGATTTTTATAGCGAAATTCGGAGGCGATTTCAGCTGTTGCGGGAATTTTTGCGAATTGCTCTAGCAAACCCGCGGCAATAGTTGCCGCGTGCCACGAGGTGCCGCAGGCAATGAGGACAATACGGTCAACCTCAAGCAGTTCTTCGGCAGTCAGTTTTAGCTCGTCTAGTTTGGCACTTGCTTTTTCATGGTCAATGCGGCCGGCAAATGTTGCGTGAATGGTCTCCGGCTGCTCGAATATCTCCTTGATCATGAAATGCTCATACCCATCCTTAGAAATTTTGGATAGGCGCGTATCAATTTTCACCGTTGTCTTGGTTGCCGGGGTGAGCTCCGGCGTATAGAGCGCTATCTGATCTTTAGTGACCGCCGCGATCTCATTATTTTTAAGGAACAAGATATCTAAATTATTGCGGCCAAAGGCGTTGACATCAGAGGAAATAAGCGCATCGCCATGGGCGCTATCTGTTGCTATAGCTAGCGGGTTTTCGCGCGCGGATGCAAAAATAGTCTCTGGGTAATCTTTGTGGATAAGAGCGATGCCCCAAAAACCTTGAAGCTGCGCAATCGCTTTTTGAAAAGCCTTTAAAATATCACCTTCGTAGAAGTGAGAAATTAGCTGTGCAATAACTTCTGTATCTGTATCTGTTTTAAATGTAACGCCTTTGCCCTCAAGCATTTTGCGAATTGCGGCGTGGTTTTCAATAATTCCATTATGGACAATAGCCAGAGACTCTTTTTCATCGTGAATTGGGTGGGCATTGCGCTGTGAGGGCGCCCCGTGCGTGGCCCAGCGGGTGTGGGCAATGGCCATTTGTAGGTTCATTGGGCTTAGGTCCAGAGAGCCGCCTAGAGCGGCCACCTTTCCAACCTCTTTGCGAGAGATAATGGCGCCATCTGAAAAGCCAGCAATACCGGCAGAGTCGTAGCCGCGATATTCAAGCCTATAAAGGCCCTCAAGGCAGATAGAGGAGGATTCGCGTTTGCCGATATGGCCAAAAATTCCGCACATGGGTAAAAAAGTCCATTAAAAAATAATTTTGTTACCAATCAGTCTACCAAAAAACCCCGATTTACAGCGACCCTTTAGATCGCACAGATTACACGATAAGGCAGCAGGATAAGAAAGATCAGAAAAATTGGCACGGATGACAGGATATTCAGGATAAGAAAGAAAGGATAAGGGATAAGGGATAAGGGGAGGACAAATGAAAAAACACGTTTTTTTCATTTGTTCCTCGGATTTCGCAGTCGAAATCCAGCTCCTCCGGAGGGGTGCGCCTCCCTGCGGCTGCCTAAACTTAGAGACACCGGGTGTAATGTGTTTATATAATTAATTATTTTTCCTTATTCTTATCCTGAATATCCTGTCCATCCTTGTTATTTCCTCTTTCTTCCCTTATAGATTTTTTTTGAGGGAGGCGAAGTAGGCCAGGCGTTTTTGCATTTCGCGCTCAAAACCGCGCGAAACGGGCTGGTAAAAGATCTCTTTTTCCATATCTTCCGGAAAGAAGTTCTGATTAGAGATTGCATCCGGCAGGTCGTGCTCGTAGATATACCCTTTGCCAAAACCCATTTGGTCCATCAGTTTTGTTGGCGCATTGATGATGTTTTTTGGCGGTGGCAGGTGATGGGTTGCTTTAGCTGTGCTTCGCGCTTTATTAAAGGCGGTGTAGAGGGCGTTGCTTTTGGGGGATAGAGCAAGGTAGAGAATCGCTTCAGCAAGCGCCAGGTCGCCCTCGGGAGAGCCGAGCTGGCGGTAGGCCTCTGATGCGGCGACGGTCAATTTTAGCGCTTCGGGGTCGGCAAGGCCGATATCCTCAACAGCCATGCGCACCATTCGTCTCGCGATATAGTTCCCATCCTCGCCACCCTCTAACATGCGCGCCAGCCAGTAGAGTGCGGCATTGCCATCCGATCCGCGCACAGCTTTGTGCAGCGCTGAGATCATCTGGTGGTGGAACTCGCCGTGCTGGTCGTAGTTGCTGCGTCTCTTTTCAAGAAGGGCGGAGAGCTCCTCCATTGTGAGGGGAGTCTCTGGCGCAATCAGATGTAGCTGCTCAACCATATTCAGCAAATGGCGCCCATCGCCACTGGCCATGCGGATAAGCTCCCCTCTAGCTTCTTCTGTCAGTGGCAGGGGAGTCACAGCTTCACAGCGCGCCAAAATGGAGCTGAGCGCTTCTGGGTTTAGTGGCTCTAGCTGCAGCACACGCATACGCGAGAGCAGCGCATTATTGAGAGAAAACGAAGGGTTTTCGGTAGTCGCTCCAATGAGCACAAGCGATCCATTTTCGATAAGCGGCAAAAAGGTGTCCTGCTGGGCTTTATTAAACCGATGGATCTCGTCTATAAAAAGTAGCAGCTGTTTTGCAAATAGTGGATGGCGGGTTAGGGCATCTACTTTTTCTTTAATTTCTGAGATTTTGGATGTTACGGCAGAGGCTGTGATATATTCCATGTCGAAGCGCTCTGCGTAGAGTCTTGCGAGTGTCGTTTTCCCGCAACCAGGCGGCCCGTAAAGAAGCAGCGAAAGAGGTTTGCGGCTTTGCAGCAGGAGGGTTAGGGCTCCATTTTTACCCAGAAGTTTCTCCTGGCCAGCTAGCTCTTCAATACGCTTTGGGCGCATCCGGCTGGCAAGGGGAGCATCTAGTGTAAACTGTTCATTCATGGCAACTTATCTTCTAACCTGTACCACTCTGGTTTGCGGCACTGGTAGATAATAAGCGGAATGGCAGTTAGTGCCAAGAGGCTAAGAATTAAAAACCCTTCGTAGATAAAAATATTGCCTGTTGCCAGCTCTTTTGGCGGAATAAAAGCCACGCAGATGCCGAAAATGGATGAAATAATACCGAGAGATCCCAAAATCCACATGCCAACCATTTTACCAGGAACGCGGTAGGTTCTTGGAATAAGTGGCTTAGAGTAGCGCAGGTGGATGGCAGCAATAAACATCATGACATACATCACTAGGTAGGTTTGGGCGCTGAGTGCTGTTAAAATCCAGAAAGCAGAGCTGACAGATGGCATAAAAGGGATAATAAAAGCAGAAATAGTTGCAATAAGGGCCTGCACCAGTAGTAAATTGGTGGGCATGCCGTGCTTGTTTTTCTTTTGCAGGAGAGGTGGCAAGTTGCCGTGAATTGATGTGGCATAAAGGGCGCGCACTGGCCCTGCAATCCAGGAATTTAGCTCGGCAATGGCGCCAATAATTAGCATGATACCCAAAACCGGAAGAAACCAGCTGAGGTTATAAAACTCGAAGAAGTTTTTAAACGCAGCCATCAGCCCTGAAACCAGGCTAATATCGTTATGCGGAATCACAACAGCAATTGAGAGCGCGCCAAGAACAGATATGCAAAAGGTAATGAGGGCCGCAATAATAATTGATCGTGGATAGTTTTTTTGCGGATTTTTTACAGAGCCCGCATGGGTGGCCGATACTTCAAGGCCGCTAAAGGCTAGGAAAAGGCCTGCAAGAAAGACAACCCGGTCCATATGAGTTAAATCCGGTTTAAGTGCCGCAAGAGAGAAGACAATTTGTGAGGGTCTGCCTGTTCCAAGCCAGTAGATGCCCAGCGAGATAATAAAAATACCAGGTAAAATGGTGCCTGCAATAACGCCAATTGTACTAAATAAACTGGAGGTTTTAATGCCAAAAAAATTAAGGAAGGTCATACTCCAAAAGCCTATAAGCACAACGCTAACCACGTATGTCTTGTTGTGCGCTAGGTCTGGACTAAAAGTATAGGCAAGGGTGCTGGCGCAAAAAGCTAGGATTACGGGGAACCAGGCAACATTATGAACCCACTGCATCCACACAGTCATAAAAGCAAATCTGTCGCCGAGGGCCTCGCGAATCCAAATATAAATACCGCCATCTTTTGGCCATCCCGTAGCCAGTTCGGCCGATATCAGGGCGCAGGGTAGTAAAAAGCAGAGGCCAACCACAAAGAAATAGAAGAGTGATGAGAGGCCGTAGGTGGCCAGCATGGGCAAGTTTCGCAGACTCGCCATAAGCGAGACATTTAGCATAATCAGCACAAAAATACTGAGAGTGCGCTTAGGGCTTTTACCATTAGTTTTCGCGTCTAGTTCCATGACAGTTAAGTTCCATCTATAGTTGCTTTGGTTTAGTAGGGGGTTATCCGCAAGACTTGCACTTGTGCTTCGGTTTTGCAGGAGCTGCGCCGCCTTTTTGGTAGAAGGTTTGGTTGATTTTCAGCCACTTCACGATATCTTTTGACTCATAAAGAACAAGCCAAGGGCCATTTTGTTCCATCTGTACAAAAAGGCACGGTACTTGGGTTTTACCGCCTCTTTTGCGCAACTTCTCTCTGATTGTATTATTTTTAACAGCAACAATTGTCAGGTTTTGACTATCTTCCAATAGCTTAAGATCTGTTACCTCGCGCTTAGCCACATCGCAGTAGCTGCAGCCTGTCCGGACATAGAGCTCGGTTTTATAGGGGTGGCCACCAAGGACAATATTTGGATGTAGTGGCCGGGCAAGGGTCTCTTCACTTGTTTGCTCTGCGCTATCATCGTCGCAATCAGAGGCGCTGATTGTCTGTGTCCCAACTAGAAGAGTTAAAAAGAGGAGTGTTGCGAAAAATTTTCTCATGAGGGGATATCTACATTTTTTTTGATTTAACTCCATTCTTCACGCAGAGAGACTTTTCGTAAAGTCAAGTTTCATCTTGTCTCAAAAAGCCAGATCCAACTATTCTATAAAATAGTAATAAATCGGAGGTTGAGTTAGATGAGACGTTTAAGACTTTTTGGATTATCTTTAGTAGCAGCGTTATTCACTACAACATCACTTATGGCACAAACATTTTACGCCCCAACCACAAGCGGCGTCGACGCTAACAAACACTACTTCGCAGAGATCGAGATTGAAAATGTGGGGGTAATCAAGTGCGAGCTTTCAGCAAAACATGCGCCGATTTCTGTTACAAACTTTATTCAGCTCTCAAAAGGGGGCTTCTATAATGGGCTTACCTTTCACCGCGTTGTTCCAAATTTTGTCATCCAAGGGGGTGATCCTGATGGAAATGGCACGGGCGGTCCTGGTTACAGGGTTGTAGCAGAAATTCAGGGCAATCCACTTAGACACAAAAAAGGAGCTCTCTGCTGGGCGCGCGATAATAACCCTAAAAAGGAGTCTAGTGGCTCTCAGTTCTATATAACAATAGAGGAGACCCCTTTTCTTGATGGCGACTACACTGTTTTCGGATGGACGGTGGAGGGACTCTCTAATATTGCAAAAGTTAAGCAGGGCGACAAAATTACTAAAATCACCATCACCGAACAGTAACCACAATTATTTAAGGAGCAAAGTATGGCAGGAAAAAACACCGATAAAAACCTGATAAAAAAAGAAGATAAAAAACCACAAAAGTCAACTAAAGAGAAGCAGGACGCAAAGCGCGCAAAGAAAGAAGCCAAGAAAGGTTAAATCTTTTAGGTTGTGCTCTTCTGTACCTTTAGACCCCCATAGTACAACTAAAAACTTTTAGCAGCAGAGTTTCAGACTTAAGCGATGAGCCTGGGATTAGGCCTTCACCAGAGGCCTACATCTATTTCCAGAGGTTTATAACTCTTTCTGTGAACGGCCTTTTATCACTTTTTTCACCTTCTAATAGATAAAAAGTTCTGGCTAAGGCGGCTTTTTCTAA
>JAYUZV010000049.1:0-12828 GCA_043751475.1 Chlamydiia bacterium | reverse complement strand
GGTAAAAAAGGTAATTAAACGCCACGTACGGAAAGAGTTGAAAAAACAGGCTCAAGTGCAGAATCTGTGCAAAGTTACCTGCTCTATTTGCTCGGCTGGCGGATGTGGGAGGCGGCAATTGCGAGGGCATTTGCGACATTAAGCGAGTTTTTTGAGCCAAAAAGGGGGATTTGCACGCATATATCGGCTTGCGCGAGGAGCTCTTTGGACAGTCCGCGCTCTTCATTGCCGAGCAGGAGTGTGAACCGCTCTGGAAAAGGAAAGGTGGTTGTGGATGGGGCATCTGGAGCGGTTTCAAGGGCAATGAAGGGGCGCGGCAGGCTTGAAAGCGCAGGGTTTTTGAGAATTGGCACCAGTGGAGCGCAGCCCATAGCCGTTTGAATGACGGTGGGGTGGGTGCTGTCCGGTGTTTTTTCAGAGAAGCAGACCGTGCCGAGACGAAAAGCCTCGACCGTACGTAAAATGCTGCCAACATTATGGGCAGAACGGAGGGAGTCGAGGTAGATATAGATGGGTAGGTAGGGGGTGTCCGAGGGACGGTCCCCTTCGCGTATTTCATAGAGAAGGGCTGATTCTGATAGCATTATACCGGCAAGAGCTAGATGGTGGTGGTAGCGTGCTGTGAGTGCATCAAATGAGGCCGTTTTTACGCCGATAGGATTTTCGGATAACCTGTCGTAATCACTTGACCGCTCTCGGAGGTAGCCTGCCAGAAGCTTATGCTGCTGCTTCTCGCTTAATTTCCGGAATTTCTCTTGTGATAAGGGGTGCACGGGGTGGGCTATTTCCCTTTCTTATCGCGCGATGCCTTTCTGTCGAGGTACTCTTCATAAGTGCCGTCGTAAAAAATAGGGCCATCATCTTCAAAGGCGATGATTTTTTTTGCGACCTTTGAAATCATTCCTCTGTCGTGGCTGACTAGAATGACCGTTCCAGGGAATTTCTCAAGAGCAACTGCAAGCGCTGAAACGGCCTCTAGGTCGAGGTGACCATTGGGCTCGTCCAAAATCAATAAATTGGGTGTTAAGATGGCAATACTTCCTAGAATAAGCCTTGCAGTCTCTCCTCCTGATAGAAGCTTTGTGGCTTTGAATTGATCTTCTCCGCTAAAGAGCAGCTTTCCTAGCGTCCCCCGAATTTCGCTGTCTGTCGCTTTTGGCGCTGCGTGATGGACGTAGTCGTAGGCAGTCAGGGTCATGCTTTTTTCGATTAGTTCGCTGTGCTCTTGTGCAAAGTAGCCGGCCTGGACGTTGTGGCCGAGCTTAACCATACCAGATGTCGGTGTTAAGACACCGGCGAGCATTTTGACAAATGTGCTCTTTCCAGCGCCGTTTTTACCGATAACACCGATATGGTCGCCGCGCATAATATCGCAGCTGAAATTAGTCATGATTGTCGGGCCATTTTCATACTGCTTCGAGAGCTTCTTAATCTCTAAAACGTTATGGCCCGGAATTTTGGCCGGATTTTCTTCAAATAGGAAGTAGGGAGAGACAATATTAGAGCGTTTTTTTGCTTCGGGGGTTAAGTTTTCGATCTCGCGCATACGCGACTGTACCTGGGAGGCTCTGGTTCCGGCGCTGAATTTGGCGACAAATACCTGTAGCTGTGCAATTTTTTTGAGCCTGGAGCCTGCTTCCTTCTCTTCCATTTCGCGTGCGCTTGTTTTAGCGCATACCATCATGTCGTAGTTGCCGGGATATTGGATAATGGTTTCGTAGTCGATATCCGCTACATGTGTGGCTACGCTATTAAGGAAGTATCTGTCGTGGCTGACAACAACAAGAGTGCCTTGATATTCGCGAATGAGGAACCCTTCAAGCCAATTGATTGAGTCGAGGTCGAGGTGGTTGGTCGGTTCATCGAGAAGGAGAGCCTCCGGTGAGCCGAATAGCGCCTGGCAGAGCATTACTTTAAAGCGCTGCTCTTGCGGGAGTTCCCATAATTTTTTCTCGTAATCATCAGGATTTTTAATTCCAATACCCATGCCGCGCAGTAATTTTTTTGCTGGGATTTCGGCTTCATAGCCATCTTCCTGCATAACAATATCTTCTAGTTCGCCGAGCTCCTCACCCAGTTCATCGGTAATCTCTTCAGCCGCCCAGATCTGTTCTCGCCGTTCAAGTGCTTTCCAGAGGATCTTATTGCCCATAATGACCACATCGAGGACACGAAATTCGAGGTAAGGATCGATGTTTTGGCGAAGATACCCGACTTTTTTTGGTAGGGAGACTTGACCACTTGAAGGATCTTCCTCGCCCATGAGGATTTTCATGAGAGTCGATTTTCCCGCTCCGTTTGGCCCGGTAAGCGCGTAGCGATTGCCAGGTAGAAAGGACATCGAGACATCGTCAAAAAGGACACGCGCGCCAATTGCTTTGCGAATATTGATAAGAGTGATCATAACTATTTTCAAAAAAATGATAGAATGCGGATTATATCATATAGCGAATACTCTCTAAAGAGAAAAGGTGGCAGGTGGAAGGCTTTGATAGTTGTTGTAAGCGATTTGTGATCTATTTGCGGCAGGTGAGGAATTTTTCAGAACACACAATCCGCAACTATTCGACGGATTTGGCCCTATTCAACGACTTTTTGGGTGATAAATGCCCTGTAATTGAAGTAAACCGCTTAAATGCGAGGGCTTTTTTGGCCAGTTGTGCTGAATCTGGCCTTTCAAAAAAAACGCAGCTGCGCCGTCTTGCTTCGCTCCGCTCTTTTTTTCGCTTTCTTGTGAAAGAGGGGTTAATCGAGGAGAGCCCTGTTGAGGAGGTGGAGGGACCGAAGCTTGAAAAACGGCTGCCCACACCCCTTGCCTACAGCCAAATCGAGCGTCTTTTTAGCGAGCCGCACACCGATTCTTACCTTGGCTACCGCGATCGGGTGATGATGGAAATGCTCTATAGCTCAGGGCTGCGCGTCTCGGAGCTGGCCGGCCTTTCGCGTGCTGATTTTGACCCGATCAATGGCACCCTCCGCGTAAAGGGCAAGGGTAAAAAGGAGCGAATTTTACCCATTACCGCAAGTGCAAAAACGTGGTTAGAGGGTTATCTGATGCACCCAGAGCGCGCTCTAAGCACAAAAGAGCATGTAGCAGAGCGTGACCATGAAGCCCTTTTTCTGAATAAATGGGGCCAGCGGCTCACTGTTCGCTCGGTCGACAGACTTTTTAAAGGCTATTTTGTAAAGAGCGGTATTGCAGGCAAGGTAACCCCCCACACGATTCGCCATACAATAGCCACCCATTGGCTTGAAAAGGGGATGGATTTGAAGACCATTCAGGTGCTGCTTGGCCATAACAACCTCGCCACGACGACAATTTATACTCAGGTTGGAGGCACTCTTAAGCGCGAGGTTTACGAAAAGAGCCACCCAAGCACCCGCCGCTCTTGAGGTGCAGATAGCAAGGATCCGTCTTCGCTTTCGCTACGACGTGACAAAGCAAGCAAGATAAGGAAGAAAGAAAGAGGTTTAGCAGGATACAGGATAGACAGGATCAGGCGAGGATAAGAAAGAAAAAATAACAAGATGGACAGGATATTTAGGATAAGAAAAGAGATAGAGTTCAGTTGTTTAATTAATTGTTTCTTTCTTACTTATCCTCTTTTCTTCTCTTATCCTCGCCTGATCCTGTCTATCCTGTATCCTGCTAAACCTCTTTCTTTCCCGTCTTCTTATCATTGCGGATCGTGCTGGCTATCTTGGGTATCCATGATGAAAAACGGCAAGTCTTTGGGGGAACGGTAGGCCGGGTTCTGTTTCTAATACCCATTCGTCTAGGAGATTTGTTGCCAAATCTCTCGAGCGATTAACGGCTCCTTCCTGCGGGAACAGGTGGTTAAGGCGCCTATCTTGTAGCGAGTGGGGTTTGCAGCGGTTTAAATCTCTCTAAATCCGGCCAGCTCCTGAAGCTAGCATTTTCACCCTGTCGATTTGCTAAATTAGCATTTCGCGGACTGTTTTCTGTTGCACTTTCCGTAGCCTTACGACTCTCTGCGTTTCGCAGACACCCATATTTTGGGTAGTAACCCAAAATTTCCCTCTGCTACCCAGACCTTCCTCATCAAAAGTTTGATGCGGGTACTTGTTCTCCCAAAAACTTAACCTAAATTGTTTTATACTTCTGCTTTGCGGCGCGTACGACGTTTGCGTTTGCCTTCTTCTTCGGCTGCTTCAGTCTCTTCGTTCCAGTAAAGAATCGAGTTGCAGTTTTCGCAGAAGGATAGTTTATTTCCTTTTTTAACAAAGGTCTGCTGCTGAACGGTGATAGAAATGTTGCACGCGTTGCAGAAGCGATTTTGAATGGGAACGACTACCTGCTTGCGCTTGTTGCGCAGTAGGCGCTCGTAAATTTTTAGCAGGCTGGGCTCTGCTTCTACAGCTAGTAGCTCGCGCTCTTTCATGCCCTCGCGGATTTCTACATCAAGCTCGCTGTTTGTCTCTTGAATTTGCTCGCGGGTAACGCCGCTCTCTTCTTTAACAACATGTAGATGTTCTCTGGCAGTTGCGATTTGCGCTTCGTAGTTAACGCGTTGTGAGGTGAGGATGATTAGTTCGTCGTTGAGGGCGCGTAGCTTGGCGTCGTTCTGTTGGGTTTTTTCTGCAAGAAGGTTATACTCTTTAACCCCCTTGATAAAGCCTGTCTGTTTGGTTAGGTCCGACGCGCTTTTTTGCAGCAGAGCGTGAAGCGCTTGGCTCTCGGCAATGCGCGCATCGAGATCGGCGAGTTCTTGTTCGGTTGCCCCAAGAAGCGATTCAATTTGCGCTTCTGCTTCAGCATCGAGTTGCAACTTTTTCAAGTTCTCGTGTTTTTTGCGGATAGAGCTCATCAGTTTGAGGTCGATTCGCTGGATTTTTAAGATAACGTTGAGATTTTCTAGCATAACTTTTCTATGTGCCCATTTATAGCTATATAACCGACTTGAGTGATAATACCCTTAGAGCGAATAAAGAGACAAGTGAAAACCTTGTCTTAAGTATCAAATTTTATTTTTATGGAAAAAAATAGGCGCAATTTAGCACTTTATGCGAAAGTTAAGAAGTATCCATTTATATTGGAGGGGTATGACTCTATTAACTCGTTACATGGCGGCTGTTCCGGAAGGGAAGCGTACAAGCTCGGCAATTGCCTATTTGGCAGGGCTCGACCATATTGGAGAGCGCCATCCGCTTATTGCAAAGAAAATTCTTGACGAATTGCGCGACCAGAGGCGCTCGCTCAAGCTCATTGCTTCAGAAAACTACAGCTCGCTTGCCACCCAATTGGCTATGGGAAATCTGCTGACTGACAAATATTGTGAGGGTCACCCTTTTCACCGGTTTTATGCCGGCTGCGAAAATGTAGATGAGATCGAGCAAGAGGCAGTGTCGACATTAAAAGATGTTTTTGGGTGTGACCACGCCTATGTGCAGCCCCATTCGGGAGCGGACGCTAATTTAGTGGCCTTCTGGTCGGTGCTTGTTCATAAAATTCAGTCAGTCGAAATGGAGAAGCTCGGCACAAAAAAGCTCAATGATCTCACGCCTGAGCAGTACGAGCGTATTCGAGAGCTGCTTGTCTCGCAGAAAGTCCTCGGTATGTCTCTTAATTCAGGCGGCCATTTAACGCACGGCTATCGGATGAATATCTCCGCAAAAATGATGCGCGCAGAAACTTACGATGTCGATGTAAATAGTCACTTGATTGATTATGCGGCGATAGAAAAGCAAGCGCTTGCATTTAAGCCACTGATTCTTATTGCCGGATATTCAGCCTACTCGCGCAAGGTCAATTTTGCTCGCATGCGCGACATTGCGGATAAGTGTGGCGCTGTTTTAATGGTCGATATGGCTCACTTTGCAGGCCTTGTTGCTGGAAAAGTCTTTACAGGCGAGTACAACCCAATTCCGTACGCTGATATTGTCACCTCAACCACCCATAAAACGTTGCGCGGTCCGCGCGGCGGCATGATTTTGTGCAAAAGTGAGTACGCCGATGTGGTCAATAAGGGATGTCCGCTTGTTCTTGGAGGGCCGTTGCCTCACGTGATGGCGGCAAAGGCGGTCGCTTTTCGCGAGGCGGCGCGTCCTGAATTTGGTGTTTACGCGCACCAGATTGTCGCAAATGCTAGAACTTTAGCCGAGGATCTGGTATCAAAAGGGGTGAGCATTGTTACAGGTGGAACGGACAACCACCTGCTGGTGATTGACTGTGCAAAAAGTTTTGGTTTGAATGGTCGCATCTGCGAGCAGGTTTTGCGCGAGATGGGATTAACCGCGAACCGCAACACGGTTCCTTTTGATCCGAATGGTGCTTGGGACACCTCAGGGGTGCGCTTTGGGACGCCCGCTTTGACAACGCGCGGCTTTGGCCCAAAAGAGATGAAGGTTGTAGCCGAACTGATTGTGACCACGTTGCGAGCGACGCGATCGGATGGGATTAAAGGCTATACAATAGACTCTGCTATTGCAGACAGGGTGAAGAAAATGAGGGAGGATCTTTTAAGTGGGTTTCCGCTCTATCCCGAAGTAGTAATTGATTGAATTTTAGAAATAGTAATTGGAGAGAGCAATGTTTGTTTTGAATGATGATGAAGAGGACGAAGCGGAGAAGCCAGGAATGAAAGAGGGTCGCGGCTTAGAGGATAAAATTGATGATGCGCTTTTAAAAGCTCGCCGCATCTTTTTCTCGGACGCTTTTGACGCTAAGTCTGCGCGCGATGCAATTCGTAAACTCTGGTACCTCGATATGATCGCTCCTGGCGAGCCGATTTTGCTTGTTATTAGCTCTCCTGGAGGCTCTGTTGATGCTGGGTTTGCGATTTGGGACCAGGTGAAGATGATCTCCTCTCCGGTAGTGACTCTTGTAACGGGTCTTGCCGCTTCGATGGGTTCTGTGCTCAGTCTTTGTGCTGTTTCTGGAAAGCGATTTGCAACGGAAAATAGCCGGATTATGATTCACCAGCCATCCATTCACGGCATGATTCGTGGACAGGCGACAGACCTTGAAATTCAGGCAAAAGAGATTGCTAAAACAAGGGCTGCACTTGCCCGCCTTTATGTTGAGGCAACGGGCAAATCGACTGAAGAGATCGAGAAGCATCTCGACCGCGATACGTGGTATAGCGCTGAGGAGGCGATGAAGTTTGGACTGATTGATAAAGTGATTACTTCCTATGCCGATCTGGATAAGGAGATAGCGGCGCTTAAAAAGAAAAAATAGAGTTTTTAAGTGAATAGCCAACATTTTTATAAGTTTCACGGAAGCGGCAATGATTTTATCATTTTCGACTGTCGTGAAACTTCTTTATCTCTGACTAAAGAGCAGGTCATGGAGCTATGCGATAGGAGGCGCGGAATTGGCGCTGACGGCGTTGTCTTTTTAGAGCGCGGAAAGGCTGAGTTTTTCTGCATGAAAATTTTTAATTCTGATGGAAGCGCACCTGCAATGTGCGGCAATGCGCTGCGGTGCACGGCTAAATTGCTTGGGCAATTAACAAACAAAAAGACCTTTCACATTGAGACTGGAAGTGGCGTAAAAAAGTGCTCTATTGTGGGCGAAAATATCGCTGTTTTAATGGGCGAGCCGCCTATTTTAGATAGGGCTATTTCCATTGATGGGAGGGAGATGGTTTGGATTAATAGTGGCGTGCCGCACCTGATTGTTCCTGTTTTAAATCTTGAAGAAGTTGATGTGGAAAAGGAGGGGCGAGCGCTTCGGCTCCATTCGCGCTTTGCACCACACGGCACTAATGTTAATTTTGTGCGTGCGGATGGAGATTCTGTGTGTGCTCTTCGAAGTTACGAGCGTGGGGTTGAGGCAGAGACGCTCTCGTGCGGGACAGGCGCTACTGCCGCTGCGTATTTCATGTCTAATTTTCTTAAATCGCCATTCCCAATCAATGTTAAAACTAAATCAGGAGATGTATTACAATTTAATTTGATTTGTGATAAAGAAATTGAAATGGTAGGCCCAGCCAAGTTCCTGTTTGAAGGGCGTGTGAGAGTTTAGAGGAGAGCAAAGATGTTTATCGGGATACCAAAAGAGATTAAGAACCACGAATATCGCGTGGGAGCTACGCCTAATATGGTGAAGCAACTTGTCAGGGATGGTCACAGAGTGGTTGTTGAGGGTGGTGCCGGCGCACACATTGGGTTTACAGATGATTTATATATTAGCGCTGGTGCACAGATTGTGAGTGGCCCCGCAGATGTTTATGCAGCGGATATGATTATTAAGGTAAAAGAGCCTCAGGCAAGTGAATTCCCGCTTTTACGAAAAGGACAGATTATTTACGGCTACCTTCATTTGGCACCCGATCCTGTGCAAACCGAGGCTCTTGTGGGTGCGGGTGTGGTCGGGATTGCCTATGAGACAGTCACAGATAATAAAGGTGGTAGCCCACTGCTGCGACCGATGAGCGAAATTGCTGGCCGCATGGCTATTCAGGTGGGGGCTTATTTCTTGCAGATGGGTGGTGGTGGACGGGGCGTTTTACTTGGCGGTGTTCCGGGGGTAGCCCCTGGTAAGGTGGTGGTGATTGGAGGAGGGATTTCGGGAACGCATGCGGCCCGTATGGCAGTTGGTCTTGGTGCTGATGTCACCGTTCTTGACACAAATATCGATAGGTTGCGTGAGCTTGATGACCTTTTTGGTCCGGCGCTAAAAACGCTCTACTCATCACCCGTCCATATCGAGGAGCAGATATTGCAAGCTGATCTTGTGATTGGCGCTGTTTTAGTGCGCGGCAAAAAAGCGCCAAAACTTGTTACAGCAGCGCAAGTTTCGCGCATGAAAAAAGGCGCAGTTGTGGTTGATATCGCTATTGACCAAGGCGGCTGTTTTGAGACCTCGCGCATGACAACACACACCGATCCAATTTACATAGTGGATGGTGTTGTCCACTATTGTGTGGGTAACATGCCAGGTGGGTGTGCACGCAGTGCAACAGAAGCGCTAACAAATGCCACCTCGCACTATGCGCGCATCATTGCGCGTGATGGGTGGAAACAGGCACTAAAAGATGATGCCAATCTTTGCAACGGACTTAATGTCTGTCTTGGTAGCGTTACCAGCTCGGAGGTAGCAGAGGATCTCGGCTACACCTATAAAAACGCCAGGGAATTTCTTTAAAAAAAGAGATGGAACAGGGGGCTTTTTCGAGTAGCGATTTAAAATCTGGTGAGCGTTTACTCAAAGAGCAGAGGGTCCGCTCTCCCATTTTTTCTCATGGGAGCTATCAGGTAGAGGTAGAGGATAAGAGTGATAAAAAGAGCTACTACCCCTTTTTTCAGTTTGATGAAAAAGGGGCTTTAAGCGAGCGTTTTTGCAGTTGTAAAAAAGCTGAAAAGGGTGGCTCATGCCCCCATTTGGCAGCAGCCTTTTTAGCTATTTACCAGGGACACACTCAGCCTCTGCATATACGCTTTGAAAAGAGCTTTTGGAATAAGCTTTTTTGGATCGCTTTTCATAGGCATGGATCGCTTGTTAAAGGCACAGGTAAATTTTCCCATTTTTATGGAAATAATCTCTATCAAAAGCCAATTTTTTCTATTGAAACTCACACAGCTAAAATCAGTCGAGATCTTTCTAAAATTATCGAGGAGCACCGCGAAATTTACGAGGAGGATCTCCTCCACTTTTCAGCGCTTTCAGAAACAGAACTTAACCTCTGGCGCTCCGGCCACCCAACCGCGCGTTTTCAGTATGAACTCTCCTTCTTTTCAGAGCTTGCCAAATGGGTCTATATGCAAGCGGAAAATGGCGCTTCATATGCAGTAGAATTTACTGAAAAAGAGGGCGAGCTGCCGAGCGAGATTACAATTGCCTTTGAGGGGTTTAAAATCATCCTTAAAATAACCCGTAGCAACTGGCTTATTTTGGTTCCAACGCTCACCACAATTAATAGCCCGCTGAATCTCTTTACAGATAGAGAAAAAATGGCACGCAGTGCCACATTTTTTCCGATTAGAGGAGAGCTAGAAATCGACTATGTTTTGAATCCGGCATGGAGTATTAGCAGCGCACAAATTCCGATAGAGAATTGGCTCTATCTGCCCGGCCGAGGTTTCTTTCCCAAAGAGGTTGATTTCAATGAGCAGCCCCTCCTAAATGCGGAGCAGATTGGCCATTTGCTTACATCCTACCCCGATTTTTTAAAAAGACTTTTGCCGGACGGAACGATCCATCAAGGGAAATATACCCTCTCCTACACCCTCTTCTTTGATCCAAAGGTAGGACTTACTATCGACTCTTATTTATTTGAAAAGGGAGATATTACCCATTCCCTTCCCTTCGGTGATTGGATCTATATCCAAGGAAAGGGGTTTTACCGTTTATCTAGCCGGAAATTCGACCGAATCCATAAAATTATTCCTCTTGGAGAGCTCTCTCACTTTCTCACTCAAAATCGTCTCTGGTTAGGCTCGTTTGATGGGTTTCAGACCCACATGGTCGGGCTCGATTCCAAATTCACCTACACCTTTACAGACGATCAGGCCCTTCTTTTTCGTGCCCAGATCGATATGCCTTTTGACGATGAGGTCTGCGATATCGATGACTGGATTTATCTGCGTGGCAGGGGTTTTTTTTCTAAAATCACAGGTTCAAGGGCGCTGCGCTCTAACCTTACCATTCCTGAAGAGAAGATCTTTGCATTTATTGAAGCAAATCGCGACGAGCTCGATTGTGTTGAAGGATTTTTCTCGAGCAAAAATCCGGTGGAAAAATTGGGTATTGCTCTAAATTTAACCGGCGATGGGACAGTTGTGTCGACACCGCTTGTCAGTTTATATCCTGGATATCGCAGAGAAGATGTCCATTTTTTTGGCACCTACACCTACGTTAAGGGTGAGGGGTTCTATCAGCTTCCAGCAAATGTCCAATTGCCAAAAGCTTTTACTGCGGAGCGCACTGTTGAGATGAGTGAGCTTGAGATGATTCGATCTTATGTGGTTGAAATGGACCCGCGACTTGTAAAACCGCTGCGCTTAAAATTAAGAGTTAATCAGCTGCGACGTGATTTAAAAAAAGGACGAGGATCTTTTGTTGCAGCCCTTGAATATGTGAGCGAATATGGGAGCTTTTCACCCTTCCTTATTTGGGAGGCGCTTGGAGCAAAAAAGGAGAGTGTTTTTTCGCCGGGCGGACTTATTTTGGTGGGAGAAAAACGGTTTCAATGGTTGCAGAACTATCGTGGACGCAAGTGGTTAAAAAAGGGAGATGAGTTGCGCGTTTCAACCCTTGATTGGATGAAACTGCTTCTTTTTGAAGAGGTTTTGCCGCCAGAAAAGTCGCGCTGGGGGGCGGTGGGTACAACAAGGCTCATGAAAGAGCTTGAAAGTTTACAAAGCAGCGAAACGCTTGACTTGAGTGGTCTAAAAAGCGAGCTGCGACCCTACCAAGAGAGTGGCTTGAAGTGGCTCTGGTTCCTCTATTGTAATGGCCTTTCCGGCATGTTGTGCGACGATATGGGGCTTGGAAAGACCCACCAGGGGATGGCGTTGCTTGCAGCGGCCTGTAACCATTTAAAAAACGATGGTTCTAAGGGGCGTTTTCTTGTCGTCTGTCCAACCTCTGTCCTATACCACTGGGAAGCGCTTTTGGCGCGCTTTTTTCCGCAAATGAAAGTCACTCTTTTTCATGGATCTGGACGTAATTTAAGAGAGTTTTTTGATAACGGGCAACTGCTGCTTACATCATATGGAACGCTGCGTCAGGAAGAGAAGGGTTTATTTAAAATGCTCTTTGATGTCGCTATTTTTGATGAGGTCCAAATTGCTAAAAATGCGCGCTCGCAGACCCATAAAACATTGAAAGCGATTCAAGCAAATATGCGCCTCGGACTTAGCGGAACACCTGTAGAAAATGACCTTTTTGAGCTTAAAGCGTTATTCGATTTAGTGGTTCCTGGCCTTTTGCCGCCAGCTTCTGAGTTCCGCGACTTATTTATGGCAGAAGGTAGCGAGCGTCGCCGCGGTCTGCTTAAGAAGTGGATCTACCCTTTTATCTTGCGTCGTAAAAAGTCAGAGGTGCTGCTTGAGCTTCCATCAAAGACAGAAGAGATCTCCTATTGCGCACTTTCAGATGAGCAGAAGGGGCGCTACAGTGAACTGATGGAGAGCTCGCGCTTGGCTGTTATTGAGCAGCTTACAGATGGGAGCAAGCCTGTTCCCTATATCCATGTCTTTGCGCTCCTATCAAAGCTTAAACAGCTCTGTAATCATCCGGCTCTTGAGAGTGGCCATCTAAACGATTACAAAGAGCATGCCTCTGGTAAGTGGGACCTTTTTTGCGAGATTATTGACGAGGCAATTGGCGGTGGCCAGAAGGTGGTTGTCTTTTCGCAATATCTGGGTATGCTGGATATCATCGAAAAATACTTGAAAGAGAAGAAGATCAAATTTGCCGGAATTCGAGGCAATACAAGGGATAGAAAAGAGGAGCTCGCGCGTTTTGCTACAGATCCTGCCTGCCTTGTCTTTGTAGCATCACTTCAGGCTGCAGGTGTTGGTGTTGACCTTGTCGCGGCATCAGTTGTCATTCACTACGACAGGTGGTGGAATCCGGCGAAGGAGAACCAAGCGACAGATCGCGTGCACAGGATGGGGCAGAGCCGCGGGGTGCAGGTGTTTAAGATGGTGTGTAAAAATAGTGTCGAGGAGCGCATCCACGAGCTCATCGAGAAGAAGAAGGGGCTTGCCGAGAGTGTCATCGGATATGATGACCAGGAAGCAATTAAACAGATGTCCCGCAGCGACCTGATCTACATCCTTACCTAAGCCAAGCAAGCAAGAAAGAAAGAGAACCCGCAGGATGACAGGATATTCAGGATAAGAAAGAAAGGATAA
>JAYUZV010000048.1:0-4826 GCA_043751475.1 Chlamydiia bacterium | reverse complement strand
CTCCCAAATTTATTTTAGGTTCGGTTTGATTTTGTTAAATGATAGATATTTAACTAACAAATTATATAACTAAATTTTCTAGAAATTGTAATTTGACAGGACCCGGAGCATAACTGCTCTGGTCCCGTCAAATTCCATTTAATCTAAAAACGTGGCTTACTTAACTTCGACTGTCGCACCAGCCGCTTCCAGTTTGACTTTGATATCGTCTGCTTCTTTCTTAGAAACGTCAGATTTAACCTCTTTAGGAGCTCCGTCTACAAGATCTTTCGCCTCTTTCAAACCAAGACCTGTAATTGCACGTACTTCCTTAATAACGTTAATTTTGGTTGCGCCAGCGTCTTTGAGCACCACTGTAAATGAAGTCTGCTCTTCTACTGGAGCAGCTGCAGCAGCAGGCCCCGCGGCAGCAGCTGCTACAGCAACAGCGGCTTTAACGCCCCACTTATCTTCTAGCATTCCCTTTAGCTCTGACATCTCAAGCACAGTAAGTGCGCTAAGTTTTCCTACGATATCTTCTAATTGTGCTGACATTTGATTCCTCTTTTTCTTAATTTTATTTATAAATAATTACTGTTTCTCTTTTAAGCAGCTTGGGTCCGCTGTAACGGCAGCCTCCATAACGGCGAGTACATTTGCCATTGGCGCTTCAAGCAGTGCAAGAAACTGGGAGCGCATAACATCCATTGTAGGAAGAGCAGATAACCTCTTACAGTCGGTAGAAGATAAGAAGTCCCCTTCGAAACGGCCACAATAAACGGTAAATAGATCTTGGTTGTCATCAGAAAATTTATAGATGGCCTTAACCACATCAATGCTGTTTTTGTCCGCAGAAATAAGACCCAAAGAGCCTTTAACTTCTTTAGGATCAAGAGCCACTCCGACACTTTTTGCAGCTGTTAAGAAGAGTCTTTTAGGGAAAACTGTATAGCTTCCACCCACTTTTTCAATCTCTCCACGAAAACTATTGGCGCTATTGGCATCCATCTTTGCATAATTAATCAGAAAGAGCGACTCAGAACCCTGAATTCTTTCACCTGCAGCGACGGCATATTGTTGTTTTTCCTTTCTCATCTTTCGTAACCCTTCTTACTTTTGTCCTTAAGCGTTAAAACTACTGATATCAATTGCAACAGATGGCCCCATCGTTGTAGACAGGTATGCCTTCTGTAAATAGTGGCCTTTAGCAGTCTGTGGACGAGCCTTAACAAGCGCCTGTAAAAAGGCATCTACGTTCTGCTCGATCTGCTCTACGGTAAACGATCTCTTTCCAATACCAGCTGCTAAAGAAGCTGTTCTGAGTGGACGGTTCTCTGCGGATTTCATTCCTTTATTAAGTTTAAATTCAATCTGACCTGTCTTAAGCCCTTTAATTCCGGCAGTAAGCTCACTCAGCTCAACAACAGTACCCGTTTTAGGGTTTGGCATTAAACCGCGTGGCCCCAAAGACTTACTGAGGCCAAGTTTTGTAAAGGCTGTCATCTGATCGCGGGTTACAATAAGCTTGTCAAAGGCAAAATTTCCCTTTCCAATCATCTCAAGAATCTCATCTTTATTAGAATAATCGGCACCAGCGAGTCCAGCAGCCCCTTCATCTCCTGTAAAGACAGCAACTGAGACCTTTTTTCCAGTTCCGTTTGGAAGTGATGCCATACCCCTAACCTGCTGATCAGATTTTTTTGGATCAACACCCAAAACAACGGCAATTTCCATCGACTCGTCAAATTTAGGAGCTCCGGCTAGATTTTTCAAAAACCCAATTGCATCCTTAAGCGCGCGCGGCTTAGCAAGCAACCCAATATCGCCTAATCCTGCTTTTAGCGCGCTCATGCGTTTTGTCAACTTTTTCATCTCTTCTTCTCCCCTAGCCTTTTATATCAATTCCCATTGAGCGCGCAGTACCTTTAACAAGCTGCATAGCCTGAGAAAGTGATCTAGCGTTTGTATCTACAATTTTTCTCTTGGCTATTACCTCAACATCTTTCTCGGTAATAGTGCCGACTTTATCTCTGTTTGGAACAGCAGACCCTTTTCCACCAGCCACAAGCTTTTTCAGAAGTGAAGAGACCGGAGGTTCTGTAAATGAGCATTCGAAAGTTCCCTTACCATCCAAAATGTAAATCGTTGTTGGAACAAGATCTCCAATTCTGTTTGCTGTTGTTGCATTAAAAAATTTGACAAAGTCGAAAACCTTAACCCCTGTACCTGTCAAACTGGTACCTACTGGAGGTCCTGGCTTAGCCTCTCCACCTGGAATATTGATTTTAACAATTCTAACCGGTTTTCTTTTGGATGGTTGTTTAGACATAATACTCTTCCCTATCGACTAACTTTTTATTTGCGTTTTTCTGAAACGCTCTATTACTTATTTTATCCCTGGTCTTGGTCTGCGGCCCTTGTAAAATCCGCAGCGGGTTTATGCAGCAGCGTATCTCTTCCAAATAAGGTAAAGCGCGCATGGACATGCCTTGTTGCCTGGTCATATCCAACAACTATCCCTCTTGTTGTCTCCCCAAAGACCCCAGGAGCTATTACATACTCGCCAATTGCAAATTGTTGGGTTGGACGATCCTTCTTCTCTTGAACATCCGCCATAAAAATCGCAATCTGGTCCTCGTCAAGAGGAAGCGGAATATGGCTCTTTTTATCCATCTGCAAGAAACGGATCACTTTACTATTTTTTACAATAAGATCTTGCGCAGCAAAAGCAAGTCTCTTGCGAGCAGCAGGAACGACCCCACCATCGAGACTCTTTTCAGCTTTTTGAGCTGATTTTTTCTTTGCAGAACTCTCGGACTCTGCTTCAAGATCCGCTTCTGTCTCGTCAACCATTGCAATTTTTAAAAAGACGTAACCAGGTATTGTTGTATCCATTTTCTTAGTGCCACCTTTACTTGGCACTAAAGGGACAAAAATTTCTGGAATAAGCGCCTCTAGCTTATCGAGCATGATCGCCTTTTCAAGACTCTCCTTCACACTCCTCTCTTGATTGGATGCAACCTGCACAGCAAACCAACGATATTCCATTTTACACCTGATTAATAATTAACTATCTAAAACTCAAAACCTACGCCCTTAACTTGTAATAAGACGAAACAACACCCCAAGAGCGAAGAGCATATTTCTGATAAAAAGGTCTGCAAGGTAAATGGTCATTCCAAAGAAGAATGTTGCACCTACAACCAGTTTAGTCAGAGTAAAAAGCTCCTCTTTTCCTGTCCAACTGATCTTGCCGAACTCTTCTTTTAACGTTTTAAGGGTAAAAGCTCCGCTCTTTTTTTTGCTACCAGCTGCACCTGAACTACTTTTCTCCATTTGGAGGAAAACCTGTTTCATCTTTACCTTAATTTCCTATATCGAGTGCGGAGGGGCTCGAACCCCCGACCGACGGCTTTGGAGACCATTGCTCTACCAACTGAGCTACACACCCACGCCTATAAAATTTTTTTATCATCTACAAAAAAACGCATTTGGGACCGCTAACGCAGCCCCAAACACATCTGATTAACTTTAAGAACAGCTCTCAATTTTTCCAGCGCCGACCGTCTTGCCGCCTTCACGAATCGCAAATGTTGTACCTGCGCTAAGTGCAACGTTTGCCACTAGCTCAACTGTAATTTCTGTGCTGTCTCCTGGCATAACCATCTCTTTACCAGCTGGCAAGGTGATAGTTCCTGTAACGTCTGTTGTTCTCATATAGAACTGAGGACGGTAACCGGAGAAGAAAGGCTTATGACGGCCGCCCTCTTCTTTGCTTAGGACATAGAGAGTTGCTTTAAATTTTGAGTAAGCTTTCTCGCCTGACCCTTTCTTAACAACAACCATTCCGCGCTGCATCTGACTTTTTTCAACGCCGCGAAGAAGAAGGCCAACGTTTTCACCAGCTTGAGCATCTGGAAGAGTCTTCTTGAACTGCTCAACAGCTGTTACAACAGAGAGTATTGGCTTCTCGTTAAATCCGATAATTTCAACCTCACTACCAGCTGGCAGTCTGCCGCGCTCAACCGCACCTGTAACAACAGTTCCACGTCCTGAGATAGAGAAGACATCTTCAATTGGCATAAGGAAAGGTTTATCGTAATCACGAACTGGCTCTGGGATGTTAACATCGACAGCATCCATCAGGTCCATAATGCCTTTTGTCCACTCATCATCACGCCCTGCGTTAGCAGACTCAAGCGCTTTGTAAGCAGAACCTGTAATAATTTTCACATTTGGGAAGCCATGAGCAGTACAGAGCTCTTCAATTTCCATTTCAACAAGCGGAATAAGATCTGCCTCGGAAATATCGACTTTGTTGATAAAAACAACAAGCGCCGGAACACCCACCTGCTTTGCAAGTAGAACGTGCTCTTTCGTTTGAGCCATGATACCGTCAGTACCTGCGACAACGAGGATCGCTCCGTCCATTTGAGCGGCACCGGTGATCATGTTTTTAATATAGTCGGCGTGGCCTGGGCAGTCGACGTGAGAGTAGTGGCGGATTAGTGTTTCGTACTCAATGTGAGAGGCGTTAATGGTAATACCGCGCGCTTTCTCTTCTGGCGCGTTGTCGATCTGGTCATACGCTCTCTTTTCGCACAAACCTTTCATTGAAAGTACTGTTGCAATCGCAGCGGAAAGCGTTGTTTTACCGTGGTCGACGTGACCAATAGTACCGATATTGACGTGGGGCTTCTTCCTATCAAAAACAGCCATTTTTTACTCCTTGTTAATTCAAACTAATCTAATTTTATTGTTTAATTTCAATACTTTAACTTTTTTGCCCAGAATAGGAATCGAACCTACGACCTCTTCCTTACCATGGAAACGCTCTACCAACTGAG
>JAYUZV010000047.1:0-16071 GCA_043751475.1 Chlamydiia bacterium | reverse complement strand
GGTGAATAAAAGAGCCATCAACGGGATTAAAGAGTTTATATTTTCCTTTTACCTCGACAAGCGCATTATCTAAACCCTTAGCAATCAGTATTTTGAGTTTGGCCGGTCTGTCAATTTTTGAAGGGTCTGTTGCGATTTCTTGCATTTTTGAGCTTGCCTCGGCAGCTGGTGGCGCGAGTGGCGCAATTGCGAGTAGTAGGGGGAGAATCAGTAGGTAGTTCATCGGTTTTTGTGCTCCAATTGTTTTAAGTCATTTCGCGGCTTTTCGGCACTTTGCGACCCAGATGTGTATAGGCTAGAGGGGTCGCTTCGCGTCCGCGCGGGGTTCGTTTAATAAATCCTTGCATAATGAGGTAGGGCTCGTAAACCTCTTCAAGAGTATCGCTCTCCTCACCGACGGCAATTGCCAGCGTGTTAATGCCGACAGGGCCGCCGTTATAGTGATCAATCATCGCGATTAAGATTTTTTTGTCCATCTCTTCAAGGCCCAAATGGTCGATATCGAGGAGGGCGAGGGCCTTGTCGGCTGTTATAAAATCGATTTTTTTAGCACCTCTGACTTGTGCAAAATCGCGTACCCAGCGCAGTAAGTTATTGGCAATACGTGGGGTGCCGCGGCTTCTGCGCGCAATTTCTAGTGCGCCTGTCGCTTCAATTGTCACGCCCAGAAGCTCACTTGAGCGCTCGATAATTTTTTGCAAAACTTCCGGCTCGTAGTAGTTCAGTCTGCACGAAAAAGGGAAGCGCGAGCGCATCGGCGCGCTTAGCAGACCGGTGCGTGTTGTGGCGCCAACAAGTGTAAAGCGATTGAGCTTCACTTGGACAGAGCGCGCACTTGGGCCCGATTCGAGCAGCAGGTCGAGCTTAAAATCTTCAAGTGCAGGATAGAGATACTCTTCGACTGTGCGGCTGAGTCTGTGAATTTCGTCGATAAAAAGGATGTCACCTTCTTTAAGATTGGTTAAAATACCGGCAAGATCGCCCGCTTTTTCAAGCACAGGGCCCGAGGTGACAACCAGTTTTGTCCCCATTTCGGCGGCTAAAATAGCTGCAAGCGTAGTCTTTCCAAGGCCTGGTGGACCATGAAAAAGAGTGTGGCCGAGCGGCTCCCCACGCTGTTTGGCCGCCTCAAGATAGACGCCGAGTCTCTCATGGATCTGTGGCTGGCCGAGGAAGCTGGCAAGCCGGTCTGGCCTAAGTGGAGATTCGAACTTCTCGTCGGGTTTTGTCCAAGATGAGGAGACAAATGAGGTAGGGGTGCATGTGGATTCAAAATCGGACATAAGCGGTCGGTTGATGAGCTCTTGCGAGGTGCTATTTCTTGAAATGGTATTTCATAAAACTCTAGCAGGAAACAATTTCATGCGCTATACCTAAGTTCGGAAGTTTGCCTATAAAGGAGATTACAATGACTCTACAAGCCGATAAGTGGATCCGAAAAATGGCCCGTGAAAAGGGAATGATTGAACCTTTTGTTGATGGTCAGGTGAAGCAAGAAGATGGAAATAAGGTGATTAGCTACGGCCTTTCGAGCTATGGATACGATCTGCGCGTATCGAATAAGTTTAAGCTATTTACCAACATCAATAATTCGATGATAGACCCAAAAAACTTCAGCGAAAGTGCTTTTGTTGATATTGAAGCCCCCTATTGCATCATTCCACCGAACTCTTTTGCGCTTGCTAAAAGTGTTGAATATTTCCGCATACCGCGCGATGTGCTGACTATTTGCATCGGCAAATCTACCTACGCGCGCTGTGGTATTATTGTAAATGTCACTCCCTTTGAACCGGGTTGGGAAGGGTATGTGACCCTCGAAATTTCCAACACCACGCCGCTGCCTGCTAAAATTTATGCCAATGAGGGGCTCGCTCAAGTGCTCTTCTTTCAAGGAGCTGAAGCCTGCGAAACATCCTACGCCGACCGCAAAGGCAAGTATATGGGCCAAATTGAGATTACCTTGCCTTGCATGGCCTGACCGTATAGATCAACTCTTTCTTTGCGCTTTTATATTAAGGATCGTCATTGAATATAAGAAGAGAAGTTGAAGTTTTAGATCTACAGAGAGGAATAGTTGGCGGCCTTGATGGTGGCTTTGATGGTTTTTTAAAAGCTTCGATGGCCGTTTTTGTAATGGCTCTTAGTCTAAGAGTTAGAGGGTCGAGTTTCCGCGTTTTTGCTAGAGAGTCTTGAACTATCAAGAGGTTTCCAAGGGCCTCTCGGCGATTGCCGCGCGCGAGAAGAACGTTACTTGACTCTATATCGATGAGCCATTTAAGAGGTCTATTTTCGAGGGCGAAGGTATAGCGCTTCTTAATTTTAGTGAGGGCCTCTATTTTGTCTAGGGGCTCGGCTTTCAAAATAGCGTCTTGCATATCTTCGGCAAGGTCAATGCTAAGACTATTTTCAGCAAAAGAGTGGCCGTTCTCAGGTGAAAGGCAGAAAGGAAGTAGGTCAGCAGCTGTGAGCATGCATCTCCGCCCATGAGTTTATAAAAAATATTTTAATTTTCTTTAAAATATTAGACAAGGGGTTGTTTATTATGGAACTGCTTGAAAAATTCTCTTCTCAGTTCTTCAGGAACACCCAGAAGTTCCTCGTTTATAATGTGATCAAAACGCTTTATAAATTTTGGCTCATATTTCACTCCTTCTTTAAGAAGATTAAGCCCCCTGAGATGCTTTCCTGTTTTTAAAGTAAGTATCCCCGCAAAGAGGTAGATCATTGTCCTGGTTTTATGAAAGAATACGTAGGTTTTATGTTGCAGCAGATCCTGAACTAACCAGTGGATTTTTATATAAGCAGGGGGAAAGTCTGTATAAAAGACTAGCAACTGGAAAGTGGCTGTTAAGCGCATCTCGGTGAGGATAGGTAATTTTTTTTCTCGCTCCTCTTCTTTGATTTCAGAAATTAGCTTTTCAAGAAGAGCCCCTGTATTGGGTGAAATTCTTTCGGAAATTTCGCTAAATAGAGAGATCAATTGCAGTCTAAAAAAAATGGCAATAGGGGCTCCCTTAATCAGATCGTGATTGGTGCGAAAAAGCCGATCTATGGAGTTTATTTTATCGTCACTGTTTTTTAGTTTTAACGTTGCCTCAATATCCTCAATTAGACTTAGTCGTCGCGCATTTTCTGGGTAAATATCTTCAAATAAAGAGTTGACATGCAGGGGAAGAAATAGTGCAGGGTTCCTAATCATTTCACTTTTCCTAAATTAGGTATTTCTCGGTGATAGGGGAGATCGCGGCGAATTTTGAGGCGTTCGACTCTCTCTTGGAAGGGTCACCGTTAGTTTCGGTTTGGCCTTTGGTCCAAAGAGCGTAGACCTATTCTCGGTTTGAGTGATAATAGGGGGTTTTTTCGAGGGAGAGATGAAATAATTCGCCCGCGGTATCGGCGCAAACTCGCTTATCGCTTTTGCTGTAAATGCTTTAACGGCAAGAGTTTGATTTCTCAGTGCAAGAGTGCGGAAATTTGGAAATTGCTTCTTAATATTGAGATATTTACTGAGTTCATTTAATTTCCATAGAGCATTTCGGGTCTGGCCGAGCTTAGCTTCCGCTTTTATCCCAATAACATAGAGGATGGTGTCTAGAGGAGATTCACTAAGTCTTTCATCGTAAATCGTTTGAATTCTTGCGAGTTCTTTAAGTTGAATCACTGGGTTTTTTTCGGACAGCATGCATGAGATATCCTCGTGGAGGTTAATCGTGATGTGGTTTTCCTCGATCTGGTTTTCGGCAGATAAAGGGCGTCCCTTGCAAAAGTCAAGGAGAGAAATTGTATTGCTGATGCTCATTTATATTTTAAATTATTAGGTTACAGTGTCGATTATAGCAATTAATATGTTAATTATCAATATGTTATTAATTTTTTGATTAAAGTGATGTTGAAGGATTGGGATTGCAGAATATTGAATCTGCGTGGTTTAATGAAAAAAAATTGAGAATAGTTCTCTTGCCCCCAAGGAAGGCTTCCACGAAATAATGGAGAGAAAGTCCGAAGCTAGCAAACGAGAGTCGTTGAAACGGCGTCAGCGCAAGAAGGAAAGCCCTGGGCGCTATGCTCACGCCCTGCTAAGTTCGCGGTGGATGGTGCTTTTTTGTCTTCTCTGTTACGGACTTTATTGGAATGGGATGTACAAGAAGCAGGTGCAAGAGCGCGACCTCTCAGAGCGCTTCTGTGTGCTTGAAGAGGGGTTAAATAGCGCCCTCAAACAGCGCGAAGAGCTTTTGCTGCAGATCCGTAGCCAGCAAGATCCGCTCTGGATCGAGATGATGCTGATGAAAGAGCTCGGGGTTGTACCGGAGGGTCAGACGAAAGTCTACTTTAAGAAATAGCCATGGCTCTTAACTGGCATATTCTTCTTCTCATTTTTTTTCTCGCAATCTCAGCTTTTTCTTCCGCCTCAGAAACAGCCCTTTTTTCGCTATCTAAAATGAAGCTACTGGCCTTTGGCGATGCAAAAGAGGGGCCCAAAAACCAGGTTGCAAAACTCTTAAAACAGCCGCGCGAGCTGATTGTTACCATTTTGATGGTCAATATCTTCGTCAATCTAATGGTGCAAAACGTTACCTCCGCCTATTTCGGAGACTACGCTTCTTGGGTGAAAAGTGTTGGAGTCCCCCTTGTTTTAACCCTTTTTCTCGGTGATTTGCTGCCCAAGATTTTTGGTATGGCCTACAACGAAAAAATTGGCCTTTTTGCTGCCCCCATCTTCACTGTAATTAAAAAAATACTGAGCCCTTTGCAAAAGGGAATTACCTTAATTGCTGCGGCACTTGCCCGCTTTATCTTCTTTTTTCTTAAAAAAGCGCCGGATGTTTCAATTGAAGAGCTCACTCTTGCCCTTGGTGAAATTCGCGAAGGAGGTGCGCTACGCGAGGAGACGCACTTGCTTGCTGGCTATCTGCGGCTTCAAGGGGCTATTGTTCAAGACATCATGCGCTCCCGCGAGGAGATCCGCTTCTATGACATCAAGGACGATCCGCTCAAGCTGATTAATCTATTCAAAGATAACCGTCTCTCGCGTGCACCGGTTTGTGATGGAGGAATCGACCGGATCTTAGGTATCATGACCGTTTGCAATTTCCTAGAAAAAGATGGTGAAATGGTCGATAAAAGCCGTTTCCAAGAGCTTTTGCAGCCGGCCTATTTTGTCCCAGAGAGCACGCCCGCGAGGGTTTTGCTCTACCAGCTGAAGCAGCATCACGAATTTTTTGCCATCGCAGTCGATGAGCGCGGTTCGGTGACAGGGGTGATTACCCTAGAGGATTTAGTTGAGGAGATCATTGGCGATGTTGCCCATCCGCGGATAGACAAAACGCTCCCTACGCAGGCGAGTGGCGATGAGCTGATCTGCAGCGGCAGAACCGAGCTAACGGCTATTAAGGATCAAATTGGGCTTACTTTAAAAAGTGAGTATAGACAGGTGACAATTAACGGTTTTCTATCGGAAAAATTGAAGCAGATTCCCGTAGAGGGAATGATATACGAAGATGAGAGGGCTGTTTTTCATGTTTTAGAGGCTGATAATACCCGCATTTTACGGGTCTATATTAGAAAAAAAAGTGAGCCGGTGAAAAATAAGAGATGAGCACACCTTGGAAATACTTCCTTCTCTTAACACTTCTAAGCCTATTTACCGAGGGCTTTTTTTCCATGATGGAGATGGCGTGTGTCTCGTTTGATAAGATTCGCCTCCAATTTTATCTCAAAAAAGGAAAGAGAAGTGCGCGCATTATCAACTACTTGCTAGAAAAGCCGTCTAACTTATTCGGCGTCACACTACTAGGGGTTAATATCTCTCTGCAGGTTGGCTCAGAGTGCGCCAGGCGCTTCTATTTGGCCCTCGGTCTTAGCCCTGACTTTGCGCCACTTACCCAGACCATTCTTGTCCTTATTTTTGCTGAGGGAGTGCCTCTTTTTGCAGGTAGACGCTATGCCGAGCACGTCGCCATGCTAGGCTCGCCCATCATCTATATCTTTTCGTGGCTATTTAAGCCTATTATTCTTGTTATCGAGTGTATCTCTTATCTGATTAACCGTTTAATTGGTGCAAAAATAAAATCTCCACTCAATATCACACTCGAAGAGTTCCAGAAGGTTTTAGAGGAGCATGAAGAGGATAGTCAACCCTCTAATTCTGAAGAAGAAGATAACGATTTTAGAAGCTGCGTGGCAAATATCGTCTCGCTGAAGGGAATGGTGGCTAAAGATGTGATGGTGCCCCTTGAAAAGATTGAGCCGCAGCCGCTCTCTTCAAAAGTGGGACGAATCAGACGCAATTTGTCGCGCTATACGACCTTTGTACCGATTTATAGTGACCATTTTACAGACATTCAGGCTTTTTTCTATCCACGCGATATTTTGCGTTTAGGCGATGAAGCGAAGATCGATGCTCACTGCAAGCAGCCGTGGAGAATCACTGAAAATAGCCAGATTATCCATATTTTGGAACAATTTAGACGCAACAATCAGAGTGTTGCTGTGGTAATTGATCATTCTGGCCATGCAGTTGGCTTTTTGACTCTTGACGCGATTATCGATGTGATTTTAGGTAGAGGAGGGGAGTCAGCTGAAGAGGCGCTGGCTTTAGTTCCGCACCATACGCGCATTATTAACCGGACCTTTTCGGGCAGTGTAAAGATAGCTCGGCTTAATGAACTTTTTGCGCTTGGTCTTAAACCAGAAGATCAGGATGAGACTCTCGAAGAGTTTTTTATTCGTGAGGTGGGCCCCTCTCCTTCTGTCGGTGCGGAAATGCATGTTGGCGCTCTTGAGTTGCGCCTGGTCGTCGACCCGCTTCTCGGCGGTCCGCGCCGGATCACCATCCGCACCATCGTATGATGCAGGAAAGAAAGAGAAAATAACAAGGATGGACAGGATAAGCAGGATAAGAAATAAAAGATAATTAAAGCGATAGAAATCTCTTTTTTTTATTACTCTTTCTTTATTATCCTGCTTATCCTGTCCATCCTTGTTATTTCTTCTTTCTTTTTTGTCGGTTAGTGGTGGAGTTTTTGGACGCAGGAGATGATGGTTGTGGTGGCGGAGAGGATCTCTCTTTCTGTGGTGTAGCGGCAGAGAGAGAAGCGGAGGCTGTTTTTGGCAATGGTGCGATCCGCGCCCATAGCGATGAGGGGACGAGAGGGGGCGACTGAGCCCGACGAGCAGGCAGAGCCCAGGCTTGTTGATAGACCGTTCTGGTCAAGCAAGATATGCAGGGACTCTCCGTCGACACCAAGATAGAGGTTAGAGGTGTTGGGCAGTCTGCCAGCACCAGCGCCATTAATAATGAGTTTGGGAATGGCCTTTTTTAAGATCGATTCAAAGAGATCGCGTAGAGTGCGCATATGTGCGTTTATTTTTTCTATATCGGCACCAAGCAGTTCAATTGCCGCTGCAAAGCCGGCAATTCCGACCATATTTTCTGTGCCTGCACGCAGGTAAGACTCCTGCTGCCCACCGGTAATCAGTGGGGAAAGGTTTGCGCGCAGAGTCTGCCTGATAAGCGCTACCGCGATGCCGGCAGGGCCGTGAGCCTTGTGAGCGGTGAAAACGGCTCCATCGACGCGGCTAGGCAGCTTAATCGGCTCTTTGCCGAGTAGGGCAACTCCATCAACCACCCAGATAAGATTTGGATAGTTAGAGACGATTTTTGCAGTCTCATTGAGATCCGCTTTGCTCCCAATTTCCCCATTTGCTGCCGAGAGAATAAGGAGTTTTGTTGAGGATGTCAGCGCGGATGCAAGAGCGGTCAGTGGAATCACTCCATCTCTATCTGGCTTTAAAAAAACCACCGGCACCTTTTTCTTTTCCAGCTCTTTGCAGGTGTTGTAAACTGCTGAGTGTTCAATTTCACTTGTAACAATAGGGCCGCCTATACCGCGTATCAATGTGTTGAGCGCTTCTGTGGCAGAGCCTGTAAAAAGAAGTTCTTTAGGGCCCCAGCCGAAATAGGCGGCAATGGTGGTTCTGGCCTTGTCGAGGCGTTCTTTAGCGGCTCTCCCATCGGCGTGCAGACTTGAGGGGTTAGCGGGGGTGACAGCCATTTCGGCAACCATTGCGGCACAGACCGAGGGCGCTATTTTTGTGGTTGCATTGTTGTCTAAATAGATGCGCATTTTTTGCTCTAGTTGGGTTTAAACAGGACGCATGTGATGTTATCTCGGCCACCACCTGCAAGAGCAGCAGAAATAAGAGCCTCATTTTTAGTTTCAAGTGAATGGTCTGTCTTAAGAATATCAGAGATCTGCTTTTCAGAGACATAGTCAGATAAGCCGTCGCTGCAAAAAAGGTAGGTGTCTTCCAGGTTCAGGGGATGGATCCCAATATCGGGAATAACATGTTTATTTGGGCCTATGGCTTTTGTTAGGACGTGAGGTGCTCGAAGTGATTTAGAAGGTTTAGTAGGCCCTTCTTTTGGCTTAATGTGGTCATCGGTTAATAGTTTTAACTCCTCGTTAAAGTGGTAGAGGCGGCTATCGCCGACATGGCCGTAAATGAGTGCATTGTCGTGAAGCAATCCACACGCGAGCGTTGTTCCCATCCCTTCTTTTTGCACTTCTTGGTTACCAAGGTGATGAATCCAAGAGTTAGCGTTTTTAATCGCTTTTTTTAAAATAAGTGAGAGGTTTTCGTGGGTTAGCTCATCAGGCAGGAGGCTATGATAAAGCGTTTCAAGCGACTGCTCCAAATGGGCAATGGTCTCTTGTGAGGCGATTTCGCCCGCGCTATGACCGCCAATTCCATCTGCGACAGCAAAAAAAGGAATGTGATCGAGTATGACCCAGTGGTCCTCGTTTTTTTCTCTGGTGTGGCCGATATGGGAAGCTCCGTGAGCGGAGGCCCTACGACTCTCTGGGTTCTTTTCCACCAACTTCTCCTTTCAAGTAATTGCTTGATTGATAGCTGAAATATGTTTTCTGTGTCTATTACATTCCGTAAATAATTTGAAGCATGCTGATTAAATTAAACGTCATGTGTAGGCCAAATGATGCAAATAGTGTTCCTTCGCGCTGATAGAGATAGCCCAAATAGAGCGAAAAAACTAAGAGCGAGGCGATTAAGGGGATGTTGTTTAGGCCTGAGCTGCGATCAAAGTGAAGAGCTGCAAAAAGAAGCGATGTAATAAGAATGGCCCACTTTACTTTGAGAAATTTTTTAAGGTAATTTTGAAGAAATCCACGAAAGAGAATCTCTTCGACAAGAGGACCCATGATTAGGATAAGAAAGAGGAGGGAAATAGAGGGGATGCCCCATCGATTTTCATTAAAAATGCGCTGAAAATCATCCAACATGCGTTGCGATTTTGGAGTAAATGTGGTGAGAAGGAAAAGTAGTAGTGTGAGTAGCGCATGGATAAAAAGTGATGAAGGGAAAGCCAGTGGCCATGTGGCTATGCCACGAAAAAAACTGCGCACTAAATCACTTGTTTGCTTTTTGTCGCGGTTCCATAAATTGGGTTTAAGTGAGAGAAATATAATCGCGGACGCTATGGGCAGATAGGTGAGGGTGGTGAGAATAGCGCTTTGTGATGGGGTGGGAGTAAATGTAAGAAGCGCAAGAGAGAAAATGAGATTTCCAAGGAGGGTAAGGCCCAGTAGATAAACAGTAAATACGCTTAGCAGCCTTGGCAGTGAGATCTCGAGTTGTGCACCACCTTCACATTTAAAAAAGCCGTAAGATCTTGCCAGTAAATGGGTAAGGAAGATTGCAGGTGAGATTAGTGCAAGAAGAAAGATCTGGCTGGCGGCGGTGACGGGGAGGTCCATTACCGCTGACTCGCAATTAAGATGTACTCCTCCGCTCGTTTTGCCAGCTCTTTAACAACCTTTTGGTGAGAGAGCCCGATAGGTGTCATAGAAAATGAGGCATAGTCATTTGAGACATTCATTATATTGCTGCTGGCATATTCCTTAGATAGGGTTTCGCTTACCTCTACAACCTCTTGCAGTACAATTTTGGGGCTCTCTTTGCGCAGGTCAACAACGCGTATGCGGGCTGTGAGGTCTAGATTTTCAAAGGCAACAAAAGAGGTTTTTGGGTCTTGCGTCTCTTCATGCTGAGAGATTTCAACAAAAATGGCGAAGTGGATGCCCGGGAAGTGATTTTTCATCCAAGCAAGGTCATCGCCGAAAGGTCTGCCTTCGGGTGGGTTTGCGCGTATTGTCAGCTGAAGTTTTTCATCGCGCGCTAGGCGGTTGAAGAGCTCTTGTGTGAACTCTTGTGAAAGGTCCCAAGGAAAAGGCGCTCCACTTGAATCGATAACGGGAGTGATAGCAACAATTGGGGTGGTCTCAGGAAGGTCAGCTCGGTTTTTTTGTGTGAGTGTAATTGGAGCAGAGTCTGCACCCCGCGTGCAACTTGTCGAGATAAACCCAGTAAGTGCTAGGAGCGATAGAACAGTTAAAGATAGGGGGTATTTTCGCATTTTGATCTCCACAACAAATTTTAGTAGACGCTTCTTTAGGTTAGCAAAGTTCACTATTTTTAACGCCTACTTTTTTGTTTGCTTCTTTTTTTTCTGCTCGTCAAGAATTTTACTTGCACTTTTTGAATCTGATTGAGAGAATCAGGTGATTATTGAAATTTCAATAGATATCAGATAGAAGCGCAATTAAAAATGGAGAAGCATGTCAGAAGGAAATGCAAACGATAACTTAAGAGAATTTGGCAATGAACTCTCACTCGGGGATCTTGTTTTTGATGAAAATAAGACGTGTATTTTGGGTATTGATAACGCCTTTTCTCTGCACCTCACCTACGAGCCTAGATCTGATAGGCTCTACTTATACGCGCCGGTTTTAGACGGGCTACCGACAAACGACCAGATTCGCATGAAGCTCTATGAAGCGCTTCTAACCGGGTCGATGCTCGGCGGACGTATGGCTGGAGGCGGTGTTGGTGTGGCTGCAAATGAAGGACTTATTTTGATGCACTGCGTGCTAGAAATGGGTCTTGGTACCGATAGCAAAGCCCTCTGCCGCTTTGCTCCTCTCTTTGTTCAAGCTGTCGAGGAGTGGAGAAAAATTGCCGAGGATATCGTCGCCGGTAAAGATGTGAAAGTGGAACTTGTGCCAAACGCAGCAATTGGCGGCGGAACTCCAGGTGGAGGCGGACTCCCACAGGGCTACCGTCCAACCAACCCAAGCACCTTCGTTAAGGTCTAAACCCACCATCTACTCAACAAAAAACCGGGCACCACCCGGTTTTTTTATTCCCTAATTAACATTCGGCTGACTTACGCATCCCTTGAAGTTTTTAGGGGGTTTCGATGGTGCGGAGGATTTCGGGAAGGGCAGAGGTGAGCTCTTGGTCTTTCTCTTCCAGGCGCTTCCCAATATGGCGGGTGCCGCTGATAATGGTGGAGTGGTCTCTGCCGAAAACGGTGCCGATTTTGATGAAGGGCATATTTAAGCGGGTACGGCAGAGGTGCATGGCCACTTGGCGCGCGGATGAGAACTCCTGCGTTTGCGATTTGCTCAGTATATCCTCTGATTTGATGCCGTAATAGTCGGCAACAGCGCGGATAATTCTATCGGGTGTAATGGCGTTCTCTTTCTCCTTCTCAATTAAGCCGCTAAGCGCTTCTTTTAGTTTATCAGATGTGAGAGTGTGCTGGTTTAGCTTGCGCACATCTGTGTAGAGAATTAGCGCTTCAAGCGCTTTGTGCAGGGCATGAGTGTTAGAGCCAAATTGCTCGCACATGTAGTGAATAGTAGCCTCATCTAGAGGGAATTTCATGCTTTTTGCATGGCGGCGCAAAAGCTCCACCTCTTCTTTTTGCGAGAGCTTTTCAAGCGGCAGGCTAATGCCCCACTCGAAGCGAGAGATAAGCCGCTCTTCGATGGAGGAGAGCAGCTGAGGAGCTACATTGCCGCTGAAGATAAGCTGCGCCCCACTGCCATGTAAGGCGTTAAAGGTGTGGAAGATCTCCTCTTGGGTAGCTGCTCTGCGGGCAAAAATTTGGACATCATCGATAATCAGTAAATCGGCATGGCGGTAGGCCCTGCGAAAGTCTTGCATATTGCCATTGCGAATAGCGCTAATGACGTGCTGAGTAAAGGTTTCAGCGCAGATAAAGAGAACATTTTTTCCAAGACCCATCATCGCATCAGCAAGCGCCATCAGCAGGTGGGTTTTTCCGCTACCCGCACTTCCATAGAGATAGATTGGGTTGATGGCACCAAGGGCCAGTTTAGGGGTTTCTAGCTTCCCTGTGGCCGGGTTGTAGCCCGCTAGTTCGCAAAGAAGTTGAAAGGGAACTTTATTTGCGCTGCTTTCCACAAAAGTGTCAAAGGTCGCCCAAGGGTTACGCGGATCAGAGGTGATTTCAAAGGAAGGGGAGGCTTCCGAACTGGAGGAGGTGGGGCCACTCCCATCATGGCCAGTTAACGTTAGGTGGACCTTGATCTGGTGGTTATTGTTGTTCAGCAGTTCGGTTCGTAATTTTGGCCGGATATGCTCCTCGAACCAGAGGTGCTGGAAGGCGTCGCTTGTTTCGAGGTAGAGATTGCACGCGTCAAAATGGATGACATTTAACGGTTTTAGCCATCTTGTGATGGTCTCTTCACCAAGTTCGCTTTCAAGCTTCTTTAGAAAGTTCTCCCACGCTTGCATGCACTATCACCTCGTTACCTCAAGCTATAAATTAGCGTACTTGAGGATTCATTTTTCTCATCATCATCCACTGCTGAAGAATACCCAGAAGCATCGATGATAGCCAGTAGATGTTTAGTCCGGACGGGAAGCTGTAGAACATAAAGCTAAAGACAACAACCATCACATTGCCAATCCCGCGTTGCTGACGCTGCTGATCTGTCATCAGGTTGGCATCCTTCGGCGCATTTGAGCTAATGCGCTGCTGCAAGAACATTACACCACCAAGTAAGATAGGCAGCAAGTGGAACTCCGTTCCAATAAAAGGAATTGGGTAGGACCAGTGAAAGAGAACATCTGGCGCTGTTAGGTTGGGGATCCAACCAGGAACAAAACTCGCTCCTCGCAGCTCAAATGAGGATTTTAGTAGATCAAACATGCCGATAAGAAATGGCATCTGAATCAGAATAGGCAAGCATCCGCCAAAAGGGTTGACGCCGCGCTCTTTGTAGAGCTGCATCACAGCGAGCTGTGCCGCTTTGGGGTCTGCTTTCAGCTTTTTTTGTAGCTCTGCAACTTCTGGCGCAATCTGCTGCATTTTAATCATCGAGCGGAATGACCAGTTATTCAGAGGATAGAGCATCAGTCTAAGAACAACTGTTAATAGAATAATAGAAAATCCCCAAGAGTGAGTAATGAGATGAAAACCCTTCATAATAACAAAAAGTAGGCTCGCGAAAGGGGCTGAAATAAAGGAGAACCAGCCGTGATAGCTCTGCGCAGCACTGTAGTCTGGGTGGTAGCCGCTCTTCTCATCTGTAAAGGCTCTGTCAACAGATTCTAGGACATCCTCTTGTAGAGGTCCTGCAAAAATCCGGTAGGTCGTTTCTTTGGCCGGTACGGCAACTGCCATCTGGTAGCCGGGGAATTTTTTTGCTGGATAGAGGTCATATTCGCTATCAATCAGCGTGAGGCGCGTTGGAACTGAAATCCCCGAAAGAGCCGTAGCTGTAAAGCCTGCTGCTTTTTCTGTCAGATCGTCTATGATAATACCGAAAAAGCCGTTAGAGTTGCAAATCCAGTCAGGTGCAATTGAGGTGATGCTAACAGAATCTTTATCCTCTTTTGGCATCGACATTTTTTCGACGCTCCCTTTCGCATTTTTGGTGATGCGGTATTTTAAAATAGGGGCAGGGGTTCCCGAAATCATTTCAACTTCCGGTACACCACTTGTCAAATAGAGTCTGCGGCTATCGCCACCCTCTACCTTAACAGTTAGGTTTACGCAGTAGTTTGGCGCCTCTTGCAGGGTGTAGGTTTTGGTAATTCTGCGGCCAGCAGTTGTCAGCTGAAATTCAATAGAATTAGCTGTAAATTTGGTGCATTTATAGGTAGATGGCGCTTCCTCGTCATACGAGCGGAGTGCAAAGGCGTACTCTTTCGGTGGAAAGATTGATGGGCCGTGGGCATTGCGCGGCTCTGCCAGCTGTTCCCGGCGCAGCAGGGGGTAGTATCCACCGACAGTGCCCGAAACCGGCGTATCTGACCCTGCTTTTAGGGCAGGTCTTAGTGGGAATGTCGCATTTTCTTTCTGGTTTTTAGATAGGCGCTCATCAAACTCAATCGGTAAAATTGGGCTATTTGGGTGGGTTTTATTTTTAGTTGGTAAATTGATTTCGGCAACAGCACCGCCAATGTTTGAAAAGACCAGCTGCATGCTGCCATTTTCTAGCACATAGAAGCGCTCGCTGCTTGTCCAAGGATCGATAACCGGAATTTCTGAAACAGCGATGCTTCCTTTAAGTTCGCGATATTTAGTCAGTGGGCTCAGCTCGCTAGCTTCATAAACGCCGTAGGGAATAAAGCTCTTTCCAAATGGAACTAGTACAAAAGCTCTGGAAACAGGTGCCGCAAGTTGGAGGCTATTTTGAAAGGGCTTTGCAGATGTGCTGCTGGCAAAAATACCATCTTCTGAAAAGTAGACAAGTTGAACCGGGCTTGTACCCAAGTTTTTAGCAACCTGAAGGGGAGCACTTGTTTCATTTTCAGATGTGTAAATAATTGGGTCCGCAAACTTGTGGTTTTTGGTTTGCAGAATAAGGCGCTCTGTTTTAAAAGGTCCACTTGTTGCTTTAACACGGAGCGCATCTGGCGCTACATCTGATGGTGCAAAAAGGATGTAGCTATTGCCTACTTGAATGGCGGCTGTAACGGGAACTTCTTCTTGTCCACTCTGATCGCTATATAGGGTAACAACGGGAAGTTTATCGATAGCAATAGCATCTCTATTTTGAGGCGCATCAATTTCAGTGGCAGTAGCCATCGCGCTTGCCAGGACCCGCTTTGGCGGAAAAATGACATTGTTTAGAATAACAAAAGAGACCGAGAGAGCAATAATAAAAAAGAGGGAGCGTTTATTCATTTTTCACCAATTTCTGTGATAGGATTTAAAGTCCGATCATATCAGAAAAAAGCTAAAAAAGAGAAGCACTCCCGCTAAAATAGTGGTAATTAGTTTGAAAAGTAGAGGGAGGTGTCGCTTGAATTACCATCACCACCTCCGCTTTTTCTGGATACAACAGGACTTATTTGTCCTGTAGATGATGTTGTCTCTGAACTTGCTGCTGGTCTTACAATTTCGAAAGAGAGAATAGATGATGTACCTTTTTCTGAATCATCGTCGAGTGAAAAAGCTGGGATCTCATCGCCAAGAGGAGGGGTTACTATATGTGGAGGGAGTTCAGGAGAGGTGGGTGGAGATGGCTCTGGGGTGAGTTGTTTTGGAGCAGGAGAGGCGGATGGTTCTTGTAGTGGAGGTTGTGCGATGACAGCCGCTTTTCTTCCTTCCTCTTCATCGGAAGATGTTAGTGGTGGTCGGAACGGACCTCTCTCTTGGCCGCTGCTTGCCCCATCTGTTTGAGGTGGATCTTCTTTTTCAATTGTCGGAAGCGACATGAACCTGCCGTAAACAAGATTGGTCAATAGGCTGCAGATTGAGAGGGCCGCTAGTTGGGCCGCATTTCCAGCGCCCTTAATGAAGCCACTACAGGTCCACTCGGCTTGCGGTTTTTTCCACTGGCGGATGAGAAGTGGAGTTGTTAAAAGGGCGGCGACTAATTTAAATAGACCTTCAATTAGTGAAATAATTGTCGTTCCGATAAGAAAAAGAGTTGTAAGGGTTGCCTGGCAAACGCGCTCTCCTAAAGTTTTTCCTTTAACAAGGGCGCGATTCTCTCCCGCCGCTACATAATAATTTTTTAAAACAGGGCCCTCAATAAAATAACTTAACTTCATAATTGCAACCAGGCTAATTAACTATCTCGATTATACATTAACCATAATTAACTTTCCACTTTTACATAATTAATGCAGAAGAGGATTTTGTTTATTTGTAGATACCTATAACTCTTTTTTTATATGGTGTTTAATCACCTTTTTACCACCACAGAGAAGAGAGAGAAGAGTGAG
>JAYUZV010000046.1:0-18745 GCA_043751475.1 Chlamydiia bacterium | reverse complement strand
TAGCAGATTATAAGGGAAGAGAAATAACAAGGATGGACAGTTCCTATTCAACATAGCAACTGTCCATCCTTGTTATTTCTCTTCCTTTACTTTTTTAGGTTGAGGTAGATGACGTTTTCATCTTGCCGGGTTTTGGTGAGTCCAAGAGAGCGGCAGAGGTGGGGCATGCCTCTGTTTTTGGTATGGATGCGAATTAGATTAATGTTGTGCAATAGGAGGGTAGAAAGAGCCAGTAAAAGTTCGCCTCGCCATTTAAGAACCTTCTCGGAATAATTTTTGAATCCGGTAGCTGTCAACGTAAGGGGGTTGCCAGCTCTGTCTCTTTTTAGCTTGCCAGCTTTTTGGGATATCCCACGACGGATAGACGTAGCTTTCTTTGTCTATTCATTATAAATTCAACCACCTCTCTTATGTCGTGAGAGAAAAAGTGGCACAATTTTCAGGGTTGTAGAGGTGGAATTCCCCTATTTTTTGAGTGGTGCTACCTCCATAAATAACCGCACCGGCAGAGGCTCTCTTATGAGCCTGTCGATGAAAGTATTGCAGACCTTCTGTAAATGCAGGAGAAAATGTCTTAGAGCTTTTAATTTCAATTGGATAGAGTTGACTTCCTTGCTGGATTAAAAGATCGACCTCTTTTCCCGAAACATCTCGATAGAAGTAGAAGTGCGGCTCCAAAGCCTGATTGTAGCGCGCTTTCATCATCTCCAAAACTACCCAATTTTCGAATAAATTGCCGTAAAGAGTATCGTGCGTAAGTTGCTCTGTGTTTTTAATGCCAAGAAGATGGCAAGCAAGGCCGGTATCGACAAAATAGAGTTTATGCGACTTGATTACTCTTTTTCCAAAGTTTTCAAAATAAGGCTCAAGACGAATTAAGATGTAGGTTGCCTCCAAAACCGCCACCCAATCTTTAATTGTGACAGCAGAAACACCAACATCAGAAGCAAGAGAGGCGTAGTTAATCAGCTGACCAACCCTGGAAGCCACAAGCTTGATAAAGCGATCAAACTGAATCACATTTTTGAGCTGTAAAATTTGGAGCACATCCCGTTCGACATATGTCTGAAAGTAGCTACTATAGGCATTAGAAACCGGTAGATTGTCTTTATAAATTTTGGGATAGCCACCCTTAAGGATAATCTCCTCAACACTATCTGTAATATTAGCAGCGCGCATCTCCTGTAAACTCAGAGGTAAAAGGCGCAATATCGAGGTTCTTCCGGCCAAAGATTGAGAGATAGCAGAGTGAAGAGCCGCCTGATGGCTACCCGTCAGAATAAACATTCCTTTCTGCTTTTTTTCATCAACTACCACCTGAATATAGGAAAGAATCTCCGGAGTTCGCTGGACCTCATCTAATAATAGCGCCATTTGGATAGGCCGCTATAAAGCTCTTCGGATCTAAGGTTGCAAGCGCTCTGGCCTCAGCATCTTCCATGTTTATATAGGGCTTATCCGGAAAAGCGGCCCTAACGAGGGTTGTTTTCCCAGACTGCCTCGGGCCGAGCAGCGTAACAACCGGATATCGGATTGCAATATCTTGTATATAAGGGATTAAAAATCTTTTATACATGCACTTTAGATTATCTGAACCAAAACTTTAGATTATCTAAAGCCCCCTTTTCTTGCAACTTTCTAGGCCATCCTTAACCGATCACGGCGTACTATTTTATCTGCTAATTTTTTACTTTTTTAGGGTGAGGTAGATGATGTTGTTATCTTGCCCGGCTTTTGTGAAGCCGAGAGAGTGGCAGAGGTGGAGCATGCCGCTATTTTCTGTGTGGACACTGGCCTGAATTAGAGTGATCCCCTCGGCCGCTGCAAGCCCTAGCAGGATCGTTAGAAGTTGTCTGCCGATTCCCTGCTTCTGATAGCCATCGATAACGGTCATTTTTAGTTCAGCTCTATTTGCTGGAGATAGTTTGTTTAACCGCGCTAGTCCGACAATTTTTCCGCTAATTTCAGCGACAATCGGAATGGACTTGTCATAGTCGACATGGGCAATGCGGATCAGCCGCTCATGAGCTGTTCTCTCTTCAAACGATAAGAGTTTCAAATAGCGCTGTTTGACTGTGCTCTCCGATAATGTCTTATGAAATTCGATAAGCAAAGACTCATCCTCTGCTCTAACAGGTCTGAAGAGAATAGGTGTCCCATCCCTCATGACGCCAGCAGAAATATATTCAATAGGATAGGGGCGAATAGCCAGTTTTGGGGCGTCTACGAGATTTTCATGGAGCACAAAGCGCGCGTCAAGGGCAATCATTGTCTCGCTTGAAACTAGCAGCGGGTTGATATCCGACTCTTTAATCAGCGGATGGGCTGAGATCAGCTGTGAAAAGGCGATTAGAATTGACTCTAGACGGTCTAGTGAAACAGCTTTTTCTCCGCGTACCCCTTGAAGGGCCGTATAAATTTTTGTCTGTTCCATCAGATGGCGCGCAAGTGTGCTATTTAATGGGGGGAGAGCGAGTGCACTATCTTTATAGACCTCGACCAGTTTTCCGCCAGTTCCAAAGAGCAGAACAGGTCCAAATTGCGGGTCGACACTACTGCCCAAAATGATCTCGTACCCACCCATTTGCACCATAGGTTGAACAGTTACACCCAGAAAATCGGCGGAAGGCACAGCACCTTTAATTTCGGCAAAGGCGCGAGCCACATCTGTACTATTTTTCAGGTTTAGCTTAACTCCGCCCACATCGCTTTTATGGGTAATTGTCTCGGAGTGGAGCTTGACCACAATAGGATAGCCGATGCTCTCTGCTGCAGCTATAGCTTCATCTGCATTCGTTGCAACAAGCGTTTCCACAACCGGTATGCCGTAGAGCTTTAAAATGCGCTTAGACTCTTCTTCTGTCAGCAGAGTACGCCCTTCGCTACGCACCTTTGCAAGGAGCCGTTCTGTCTGCTCGTAAGCAAGAGGCAAGCTCGGAGCGCGCAAGGTTGGTGTTGCGTAAAGAAGGTTTATAAGCTGCTGATGCTCCCACATTTTGCCAAAGGTTTTGCAGGCATTGTCGGGGTAGGGGTAGGTCGGAATACCGGCGGCGTTTAAGATTTTAGCACCTTCCTCCACCGATTTGCCTCCCATCCAGCTGGCAAGTATCGGAATTTTTGAGGGGTTATTCGCAATAGCAGACGAGAGTAACTGTGCTGTTTTTGTCGGATTTGTCATCGATTGTGGCGAGAGAATAATGACAATCCCATCACTCCAGGCCTGGCCATGAATAAGCTCTGTAACTTGCGCATACATTTCGGGTGAAGCATCTCCCAGAAGGTCCACAGGATTGGCGTGGCTCCATGCTGCGGGTAAAAACTCCGAGAGCTTGTCGATTGTTCCAGTAGGAGGTAGTGCCATGGTACAACCAGATAAAATGGTGGCGTCGGTTGCTAGGACGCCAGGGCCTCCGGCATTGGTGATAAGGGTTAAATTGGGTCCTTTCGGCCGCGGCTGTTTTGATAGGGCGAGCGCCATATCAAAGAGCTCCTCGATGCTCCATGCACGCAGGACCCCAGCTCGTCTGATAGCGGCGTTAAAGACATCGTCACTGCCGGCAAGTGATCCCGTATGTGACGCTGCAGCAGTCGCTGCGGCGGCTGTACGTCCAGCTTTAATCACAATAATCGGTTTGGTTAGCGCCACCTCACGCGCGGCTGATAGGAATGAGCGCGCATCGCCAATTGTCTCCATATAAATCAAAATAGCAGAGGTTGCACTATCGCTGCCTAGATAGGAGATCAGATCTCCAAAGTTAATATCGGACATGGAACCAATTGAAATAAAGGAGCTAAAGCCGATCTTTTCTCTTAAACTCCAGTCAAGCACAGCCGTGCACATCGCGCCTGATTGGCTGATAAAAGCGAGCTGGCCGGGTAGCGCACTATCCGCAGCAAAGGTGGCGTTCATGCCAATTAGCGGATTCATCAGCCCAAGACAGTTGGGGCCGATAATGCGCATACCACCGATGCGCGCAAGCCGCAACACCTCTTCCTCCGCTTTAATTCCTTCAGCGCCACTCTCTTTAAAACCGGCAGATATAATAATTGCCGCAGGAATTGAGGCGCGCGTACACGCTTCAATGATTCCGGGAACTGTTTTGGCTGGCGTAATAATAATGGCTAAATCAATCTTTTTAGGGATATCAAGAACACTTTTGTAGCAGGGATAGCCAAGGACAGCCTCTCGCGAGGGGTTAACAGCAAAAACCTCTCCTTTAAATCCTTGCATCAGGTTTTCAAGCAGAGTACGTCCTACGCTACTCTCTTTTTCAGTTGCGCCGATAATCGCAATATTCTTGGGCTTAAAAAAACTGTCGAGGGAATGGTTTTCACGCTCTGTAAAATTTTGCGATGGATCGTAATCCACTGGATCGTAATCAGGCGAGTTATAATTACTCATGTTGCAACCTTTCTTGTTGATAAATAGAGCAGTAGAGCGATAAGTAAAAAGCTGATCAGGCTTAAATGAGGCAGTGTAATGTAATTAAAAAAGGTGTAGGCGGGCTGTGCACACTGGTGCTCTTTTCCGCAGACATTTGCGGAACGAAAAAATGGATAGTACTGATAAAGAATATGATAGAGAGCAATTGCGGCGCCAATTAATGCAAGAGGAATAGCATAAATGGTAACGGCTTTATCGTGGCGATAGGTTGCAATTCCAAGAATTAGGACCAGCGGATAGATACAGATGCGCTGGTACCAGCAGAGATTGCAAGGCGTAATATCGAGGATTTCTCCTAAATAGAGGGATCCAAAAAGGGCGGCAAAGCTAACAAGCCAAGCGCAGTAGAGTCCATATTTTTCAAAAAAGCGGCTCATTTGGGGGCCTCTTGCTCCTTTAATGCGCTGTTAATCGCTTTGGATAGAGAGTCAAAAGAGAGCGATCTCTGTTGAATACCATTGATAAAAAGAGTGGGTGTAACCACCACATGGTTTCGCATTTTCTCTTTTGCAAGGTCATAGTTGTTGTCGAAAAAATGGACATCGCGCATCGTCGCTGTTCTGCACTTTTCAAAAGCTGCACGATTAACACCACCCACACTGTCAACAAGATTATCTATCTGGATGGGTAAAGTCTCTCTAAAACTCTTTTCATAATAAGCTTGAATAAACGGGATGTAACTATTTTTATTAATTGAATAGAGGCAGTGTGCAGCTGTTGTAATTTCACGTGAGTCTAAAAAAGTGATAGAAATAATCGTGTAAGAAATTTTTCCACTATCGATATACTCTTTTTGAATGAGGGGAAAAGTCTTTAAGAAAAATTCCCGGCAAAAGGGGCAGTAGAGATCCTCAAAAACCAGAACATTGACGGCTGCCTCTGGATTGCCAAGGATGATTTGACCGCCTGTTGGTATGGTGACCCTTTTTGTTCCATGGGGACTTTCTCCAAGCAGATAGAGGGAAACTCCGCCGATTAGGGCGACCATGCATGTGACCAGGAGTAGAAAACGTGCGGAAAGAAATCTCATAAGTTTATTATGACAATTCAAAATTTTCCTTTCAATATAATTATATCGACAATTTAACGCTTATAATTAATTGACTTAGGCTGTATAATTTGGAGGGGGGAATTAGTATGTTAAGCTTAATTATAAAGTGTGTTCAGTCGCTGAGTGTCCGGATTATCCTCTCAAGGCTGATTAACGCCACGCTGATCTTTCTTTTCCTGCTTGCGGTAGGGCTCGACCAGATTTTCTGGATCGCCCCACTTATTGTGACCCTCCCACTTTTTATTCTCTTTGAATCGTTTCTTCTTAGTTTTTTTGGTGTTACCCCCGGCAATATCATCTGCGGAATTGAGGTCTGCTCTAAAAGCCACGGCCAGATTCGTTTTAAGGAGACTATCCAGTGGTTTCTTTTTCTTAGACGCGAAGCGACCTTTATCAGATTTATTCCCAAAAAACGGCCCCGCAAATGGGCGGTTTTTGTTATTACCCTTTTCACCGCTTGCTCGCTCTACTTCACTATTTTCGATTATTCGCTAATTGGGAATTATAATGGGTATGGAAAGGGTAAATATGCGACTAGTTGGATAGAGTTTGCCCCTTCAGGTGGCGGATTTTCTGTCTTGTTTCCGACAGATCCTGTGGCCGAGATGCGCGCTTATCCGGTGCCAGACTCGAGCAAAAAACTGCTGCTAAACGAGTATAAAGTAGATGCTGGCAGCAAAGACATTTTTAGTGTCAGTCACTTAGATGTCCCATCCATGTGGAAGCTGGTGGGTGTTAAAAAGATACTTAGAAGTGCACTTGATAAGTTTGCCGAAGAGCAGGAAATTTTGCATATCAAGAAGAGAGAGTTTAGCCATTTTCAGCAGTATAGATCCCTTGAGTTCACCGTTCAGAAGGGCAGAGCTGAGATTAGCGGGATGATTTTTATGAAAGGAAACCGTGTCTATCTAATTAGTTGTAGCAATCCCGATGCGCGCGAGCAATTTATTAACTCTTTCACCTTGACGAGTTAATTATTAATTTATTACCTTCCCATAAACAGGAGAGCTTTTTCTTTTATGGATTCACCTTCAAATCAGCGCGACTACTACCCCTTTTTTCTTATGTACGTAAAGCAAGAAGAGTCGGCAGCCCCCATCCAAAACACTGCGTCAATCGATCATGGAGTGTGGCACCAGGGGATAGGTCTGATTGAATTTGTCAATGTGAGCAGTAAGCAAGAGGCTATTGATAAACGCGAGGAGGAGATGCTCGCCCACAAGATAGTGATCTTTGTTTTAAAGGGGGGGGACCACCGCCTTGTCCACTGCGATCCTCCAGGAAATGAGATAGATGCGCTTGTTATAGAACCAATTAAAGATTTCGGGGAGATCGCTTTATGGCTTGATAGCGCCACAACGAGTTGGCTTAATAGTAGAAAATTACAGAGCCATCAAATTGAATTTAAAGAGATTAAGTACGAAAAGGATCTGAACCGCTACCCAATTGATGACGCCATTATTTATTACATTGCGGGCGCTAAATTCGGCCTACTTGCGCGCAGAGAAATCATTGAGGAGTTTATTAGCGCCTCTATCTTTAACGAGAATGTCTACTTTATTTTGCACGCCCCTAACAACTTACTTACTCTGCTCAACACCAAGAACATGCACAAGGTTAACTCGCAGGCAATCAATACCTTAAACGATATCAATACCTTCGCCGCCAGATTCAATCAGTACCGCAGCTCCATGTAGCGCAAGCAAGGTAAGAGAAGCAAGAAAGAAAGAGAACCCGCACGGATAACAGGATAAGAAAGGATAAGGGATAAGGCGGAGGATAAATGAAAAAAACAAGTTTTTTTCATTTATCCTCGGATTTTGCCAGAAGCAAAATCCAGCACCGAAGGAGTGGTGCGCCTCTCTGCAGTCGCCTCAGGCTTAGAAAGAAATAGGGTTTTACTACTTAATTAATTATTTTTTCTTTCTTATCCTCTTTTCTTATCCTGAATATCCTGAATATCCTGAATATCCTGTTATCCGTGCCATTTTTTTTTCTTATCTTGCTGATCTTTTTGTGCTTATCCGTTTGATCTGTGCGGGCTTAGTTGAATTCGACGAGTTCTGCTTCGAGCGGAGCGCCAAGTTTTTGGATCCATAGCGAAGAGGCTGACTTTTTAATGTAGCCGCGCTTGTGCCAGAAGGCGTGGTTATACCCTTCATCTTTGCCGCTATTCTCTTTAAAGCAGATCGAGCTATATGTGCCGGTTGCGTGCTTCTCCATCTCATCGAAAAAATGGTGGAAGAGGCCGAGTCCTTCGTAACCAGATAACAAGAAGTTCTCTTCCATATAAAAGCTGCCGGGGATATCAGAAGAGGCTCTTCCCATGGCATAGCCAATGAGTGTTAGGCCATCTTGAATGAGGACAAAAAAGGCGCCATTCTCATGGGCATACTTTCTTAACTCCTCTTGTACCTTGGAAGAGATCTCTCCGCTTGCGGCTTTTAGCTTGGAAAGGGCCGGAATACGACCCTCGATCTCACTTCCTTTAAGGGTAATTACTGAAATATTTGTCAACATAGAGGAGTTCTCACTATCATGTTAATAAGTCATAGTAGCCACTGCTTCAAGTTTGCAGGAGAGGCTGGAAAGAACTACATTAAAAGGAGAAAGGATAATGGCCAAGCTTTATTTTCGTTATGGAACTGTTGGTAGTGCAAAAACACTTAACTTACTTGCTGTTGCCCATAATTACCGGGCGCAAGGAAAAGAAGTTGTTCTGATTCGGCCAGAGCTCGACAAGCGCTTTGGCAAGGCTAACATTAAGTCGCGCGCAGGACTTGAGATGAACGCCGATCTGCTGATTACCCCAGAAACCGACCTGCTAGGCCACAATTTTGAGGGAATCCACTGCATTTTGGTGGATGAGGCGCAATTTTTAACAAATAAAAATATCGAACAGCTCCGTTTGGTGGCTTACGAAAAGGGGATACCGGTGATCTGCTACGGGCTTCGTACGGACTTCCAAACCCATCTCTTTGAAGGGTCTAAACGTCTACTCGAGCTCGCTGATTCTGTCGAGGAGATCAAGTCCACTTGCTACAAGTGCAACAAAAAATCGGTTTTCAATTTGCGCCACCTAGATGGTGTGGCAGTCGACGAGGGTCCGACAATTCTGCTTGGAGCGGAGGATACCTACCACCCGGCGTGCTACGGCTGCTACACGCGTGAAATCGCAAGCGCCAAACTCGCTGCCGCTTCTATCTAAGCTTCCTCTTCCTCAACTTTGCGGCCTGCCCTTAGGGCAATTTCGCGCTGCTCTTTGAGGGCAGTCTTTTCGAGTGCTTTGATCTGCTGGGAAAGCTCTCGTCTCATCGGAAGCGGGCAGAGAGGGTTATTTTGTGCATAATCTTCCAGAGTTTCTAGGCTCTTTTTGGCATCGTCGGGCAGAGCTTTCCATAAAGCGGAGGCGACACCATCGAAGTAGGCCTTCAGCTTTGGCATGGCTATCAGCTGCGCTGTCTTAAGGGGCGTTCTTGTGCTTGGGGAGGTGTGGTATCTATTTACCCAAGTTAAAATGTGCTCTTTTTCATAGACGGTACTTCCATTTGGGTCGCAGACCGGTTCCACAAACGGTAATCCGAGCGAGATAGTGCATTTAAATTCTTTATTAAAAAGATGTTCACATGTTTCAAATACGAGCTCGCTAAATTTCGGTATAATAAATCGTATTTCATTCATCGCAGTGAAGTGAGGTGTTAAGCATTTTTGAGCGGTAGGTGGTAGAGCCCTGAGGATCTGTTGTGTCTGCTCGTAAGTATATTTAAGGGTGTAGGTAAAGGCCAGGTCTGGCGCGCGGGTATCGTCTGCAAGCTGCATTTCCGTGATCTCTTGAATGGATATATCGATGCCAATTGCCTTTAAAGTGGCCTGAATGGTGCGGCTGCTATTTTCGAGGTTCGTCAGGATCTCTTTAGCCATTTTTAAGCGAGGGTCTGTTAGGTCCGCCCGCAAAAGAACCCGAGCAACATCGGCAATGGATCTGGTATCAAATAGAGCCCCTTCTGTTAAAAGAAGGAGTGTGCAGGTCTCGCTATCGGCCTCAGCGGCATAGACAAGAGCTGTTTTACGGAAGTTGTCGGCAGAGTTGATATGGGCCTGGTTTTTTAGAAGGGCGACCACGCATGGGTGATCGCCCGCTTCAGTAGCATGGATCAAGGCGGTTTTGCCATCCTTGTCAGAGGTATTAAGTTTAGCGCCAGCCTTAATCAGAGCATAGACACAATCTGTCTTTCCATTCTTAGCAGCTGTCATTAAAAGGGTTAATCCAGATAGCGGATCTTCTATGTTTACATCGACACCCAATTTAACCATTCCTTCTAACGCACTTAAATTACCCTCTCTTGCAGCACTAAAGAACTCACCTAAATCTTGAGGATATTTTGTACAAAGATCTATTTTTGCTCTCTCCATCATGCTAATCATATGTGTGCGGTTTGCTAGCTCTTTAGCTTTGTTAATAACGCTATCAATGGCGGTCACGGTAGCAAGAATAGACTCTTTGGGTGTGGATAGTTTGATCCTATGAAGAAAGAGCTCGACGCAGCGGTTGTTGCCATTTTGCACTGCAGATAGAAGGGGGTTGTCAAGTAGAAGGTCCGGACCTGCAAGTAGAAGGGGGTATAGGATATCGGAGGAGCCATTCTTGCAGGCGTGGATGAGAGCTGTCATGCCAGTGCTATCGCGCTCATTTAGTGGCACTTTGTGAGCGATTGCTTTATTTAGAGCCGCTAGGTCACCGCTTTTAACTGCAGCGATAAGATCACCCGCTGTCGCTGGCCGCTTTTCTACCCTTTCTAGATAGGCCTTATTTCCGTAGACGGTGGCAATTTTTAGGGTATTTCTTCCGAATGCATCGATATGTCTATCATCGGGGTCACGATCTAGCAGCAGTGCTACACAATTTGTCCGATTATAGAGCGACGCTTGTGTTAGCGCACTCTTTCCATCTTCAGTGCGCGCATTGACATCGCTACCTCCATCTAGAAGAATTTGCACGCATGAGGCGTGTCCATGGCCGGCTGCGACCATCAGCGCTGTCAGGCCGCTTTCATTGCGCACATCTGTGGAAATACCATCCGCAAGCGCCTGTCGCACCGCCGCTTCAACGCCATTTTTAGCCCCGTCAAAAAAAATCTCGATAAGAGGGTTGGTATGGCCAGCTGCTGCTGTGGGTAGGGGTGAAGTAATCATTTGTAATACCTGTCATGGCTCTTAAACCCAATTATTATAAACTAATTACGCCTAGAAAGTCAATTATCTAGAATTAAATGAGGTCAAGCAGGATCTGCTCCCGGACATTTTCCATATAGCGCACCATGTAGTGGAGGTTATGGAGGGTGGCCAGGTGCATGCCCGTCATCTCCTTTGCTTTGAAGAGGTGGTGGAGGTAGGCGAGGGAGTAGTTTTGGCAGGTGTGGCAGCTGCACGTGGGGTCTGGCGGGCCAAAATGGGTGTTATTGCCACTTTTTAAGATTTTCAGGTCGCCCTGGTTTGTAAAAAGCAGGCCGTGGCGCGCCGCTTTGGTTGGGTAGGAGCTGTCAAAGGTGTCGATACCGAGGGGCAGACACTGGTGGAGCGAGGGCAGGTCGCCAATGCCGAGCAGGTGGTTTGGAGCGTGGGTAGGTAGCCGCGGCATAAGGAGCGTTAACATCTCTACCATTTCCGGCCGCGTCTTACCGAGACTTCCGCCAATGGCAAAACCATCAAACGGCATGGCGCTTAGGGTGTCGCAGCTCTTTTTGCGCAGCTCAGGGTCAACCCCGCCATGAATCACCGCATACATCGCCTGGCCACTCGGGTTTTTTAGATGTTCTGTTAGCGAGCGGCTCTCCCAGCGGTGGGTTCTATCAAGCGAGAGAATTAGCTCCTCTTTGCTGGTGTGGTAGGGTGGCAGCTCGTCAAAGGGGATGATAATATCGGCGCCTAGTTGCTTCTGCGCAAGGACCGAGCTTTCAGGCGTGAGCAGGAGTTTGGCACCATCGCGGTAGGAGCGGAAAAGGACCCCCTCCTCGCTCAGTTTCAGAACAGAACCGTCAGTTTTTTTCTTGCCTTGGCTTTTTAACTCGCTTGCAACCGACCCATAGGCAAGGCTAAAGACCTGGAAACCGCCAGAATCGGTGATAATCGGCCCTTTGCGCCCCGTAAATTTGTGGAGACCGCCGGCAGCCGCAACAACGCCTGCACCAGGCTGCAACATCAGGTGGTAGGTGTTGCAAAAAACTAGCTGCAATCCAAGCGCATCAACGAGCACATTGTCTATTCCTTTCAGCGTTCCGTTGGTTCCAACAGCGACAAAGTTCGGCGTGTCGATAATGCCGTGAGGGGTGTGTATGCGGCCGACACGGGCGCCAGATTTTTTGGATCGGTGAATAAGCTCAAAACTAAAATCAGTTAGCAGCATAGGACTCCTTTAGACGCTTTGATAGGGCGGTAAATGGAGCCGCAAGGAGCACAACAACGGTTTTAATAGTAAAACTGATGCAGATAATAGAGAAAATCGACTCGACCTGTCCGTAGAGTCCCAGGAAAGAGAAGAGAACGGTATCGAGCAGCTGCGAGGAGAGTGAAGAGGTGCTACTACGCAGCCAAAAGGGGGCGTGAGGAAGCCAGTTTTTAAGCTTTGCGAAGAAAAAAAGGTCGAAGCGCTGGGTGAGGAAAAATGCGGTTAACGAGGCAAGAAAGAGTCTAACTGCAGGTTTAAGCAGCAGCTGATAAGCCCCTTGGGTGGTGTCGGCACTGCTTGGGGCATAGAGGAGGTGTAAATGGGAGAGGCCAGCAAATAGAAGGAGTGCCCAGAAACTGATCAGTGTTGCCTTTTTCGCGCTCTCTTGCCCAAAATGCTCTTGGGTTAGGTTTAAGGCTAAAATGCTGCTGACAGCCAGGGTGTCGCTTGCTGTGGCGCTAAATCCAAAAAGAGTTATCTGTTTTAATACAAACAGGTTGGCAAGTATTGCTGAAATAACCACCCAGCAGATAAGCGCTTCTTTTCCAAGGCGCACAGCAGCCAGTAGCGGCAATAGCAGCAAAAGCAGTTGTAAGATAAAAATGAACTCATTCATCCGGCAATGATAGCAGAAATCCCCAATTATCTGCCGTAAAGAAAAGGGAACAAAGAAAAGCGAAAATAGCAGGATATCCTGATATCTTCACTTTTCTTTTTTTCGCTTATTCGACCGTGATGGTGCGGGAGTTTTCGCCGGAGAAAAGCGAAGGAATTTCGCGGCCAGAGCTCTCGTGTAGTGAAAGTTTAATTGAGTAGTTGCCAGAGGCAAGACCGTTAATTAGGTAGGGGGTCCAGCTACTCAATTTTTTGCTATAATGTTTGTTTTGTCCCTCAATGTGTAGTAAAATGTAGTGGCCGCCCTCTGAAAGGGTCACATTTGAGAGGTAAAAATCGAGTAAAATTGGGTTGCCAGCTTTATGTTTAATCAGGTCGCTCGGCTCGCTGTAGGTTAGGTAGGGACTTTCGTTAGGTGCCAGGCTCCAGCCGCCAAAGGTCGCAACTGCAAAGCTCTTGTTATCGTTATTATTGATATCGCGGATAATTTCACCCCAAGATCTAACCGGAAAGACGCGCAGCATGTGGGGCCCTTCTGAAAAGTGGTGGTCGATTTCAAGGGTTGTCTCGAAATATTGATCGGTATCTTGCCCTGCGGCGTCCAGCTCATCAGATTCTGTCGCAACAAGAAATTTGTGCTTCCCGTCTATAACAATACGAATCGACTGCCCATTTGTTGTGTCATTTTGCAGACCATCCTCTTCTTCAATAATCCCGAGAGGTAAACCAGCTGTTTTCAGTACAATAGGGCCATTTTTATCATCTTTATTTGGAGATTCGATGCGCACCCCTACCATGTTAGCGCCGTTTGATATCGGAGTTTTAGGCACCACATCGAGCAGTAACTGATTTTTTTCGCATGAAGAGAAGAGGAAAAGTGAAACAGAGAGTAGGAAGAGAGGTTTGATTTGGCGTAACATCTAGTGGCTCCTTTAAGAATTATATCTAATTTATATAAATAAACGGCCCGCTCTATAATTGTCCATAAGATTTAAATTGCACTTCTGTTATTTTGCAAAAAAATGGAAGTGATTGCATGGACCTCTCCCTAATCCTTATCCTAATTGTCCTCTTTGGTTTGATTTTTGATTGTACCAATGGCTTTCACGATGTCTCTATGGTGGTCTCTTCTGTTGTTGCAACCAGGGCGCTACGGTTTTTGCCTGCCATTATTATGGCTGGTATATGCGAAATTATCGGTGCCACCCAGGTAGGTGGAGTGGCTAGAACAATTACAACCGGAATTGTCGACCATATCGCGGCGTCAGAACTAATGGTTTTATCGGCGCTTATCGGTGCTATTGTTTGGAACTTAATTACTTGGGTTATCGCCATACCAAGCAGCTCCTCTTTTGCCTTAATGGGCGGCATGCTTGGATCGACCTTTTTTTATGCAGGAGGCAGTGCAATTATTTGGCGCGGCGTATTTTATAAGCTTCTCTGCCCAATGGTGTTAACGCCAATTGTTGGTTTTTCTGTCGCTTTTTTTATCATGCGGATAGTGGGTAGATTTTACAAGAAGAGTGATGAAAATTCGGTGGTGCTTAAAGGCGCTCAAATCTTTTCGGCGGGTCTTGTTTCACTTGCTCACGGTCTTAATGACGCCCAAAAGAGCATGGGTATTATCACCCTTGGACTTTTTGCCGGCAAGGCTGTTACCTCCACAGTTCCACCGCTTTGGGTGGTGCTGAGTTGCGCACTGACGATGGGTTTTGGAACTTGTATTGGTGGTATGCGGATGATTCGGACTGTTGGCTATAAAATCAAAATTAAACCGCTATCAAGAGCTCAAGGTGTTGCCTCTGACCTGACATCTGCGGGCATTATACTTGTTGCCAGTGGTTTTGGCATGCCAGTTAGCACAACACAGATGATTGTAGGGTCGGTCGCGGGGTCGGGAGCTTCGGGCAGTGGCAAAAAATCTGTCGATTGGAAACTCGTTAACCAGATTGTTCTTGCGTGGCTACTTACCCTTCCGGGTGCGGCTCTTTTTGCTGTTGGGGCCTACCGCCTACTCCTTCTTCTTGGGTTTAGCAATATTTAATTTGCCGTTAATTTAAATAACCACAATAATGTAGTTATAAACATATTATCTCGTAATTAAAATGGCTCGACCTAAAAAAACAAATAAAGATAAAAAGCCCGAAGATGAGGCGATGAAACTTGCTGAAGCAGGAGAGTCGGGGGAGCAGGATACACTTGACGAGCTCTTTGTTACGGAGAGCCCCACAACTCACCAGCTCACAATCGAGCAGATTGTCGAAGATAGCAGGTATGAGTGCCTGTTGATGCGTACCGAGAATGGGCAGCCCTTTTTTAATCCAGAGATGCGCAAACATCTGCGTAAATTTGCGCAGATTGGTGTGGACTACCTAAACGCCTCGGGTGATGACCCTGTTTTGCAGACGCCGTGGGTACATGATGTAGAGGTTCAGAAGGTTGCAAGGGCTATTTTAGACGGCACACGCCAATATATTGAATCGTTTGAAGAGGCAACCGCAGCTAATGAGAGCTACGCCAAACATCCGCTGACAAGGGTTTTAGCTAAGGTGATCTTCTCTCTGATGATGGCCGCAAATGAGAATAACTTGATTGAAAATTTGAGGGCTAAGTCGTGCCACCTCTATTTTGTCGATTTTCAGCGCTTTTTGCGCGAGGCACTAAACTCAAACGAGTATCTGACAACAGGTAGCGACTGGTTAGCTATTGAAGAGGGTGGTGACCCTTGGCTGATGAAAATTGTCCGCCTGCTCCACCTCTTTTGCTATAGCCTTTTTGCACAGATTGTCGATAGACGCGAGATGACCTTCTTTATTTCACAGCTGGTATCGCGTGGAAATTTAACGCAAGATAGTAAAGTCTATCCGCTTAAAAGCCAGACTGTCTGGCATGATCTTTCAGAAAAAGATGAACAACTACGCACCCTTTTTAGCCACTATTTAAATGGCCCTGTTATGCGGGCAATTGATCTGATTTATGATGGAAGGAGCTACGCGCAAGGTTTTGACCCCATTGCAAACGAAAATTACCCAGAGCAGCTCTTTGCTATTCACCACGAAAAACGAAAAATCAATGTTCTGCGCCTCCCATCGCCGACTGTCCAATTTTCGATTAACGAAGCAAAAATTGCCGATGAATTCCGAGGACTGATCGACTTTTTTGCAACGCCGCTTGAAAATCAAAAGCTTCTTATTTTTAATCTCCAAGATAGAAATGCTTGGTCAGAGCATAAGCGCTCTGCAACCCTTGAAGAGTTTCAAAATAAGAGGGGATATAAAAATCACCTTGTTGTTGTTTCGCTTCCGAAGTGCAACGACTTTTATAACCAGACCGATGCTTACGCCGCGCAAAATAGCACCAAACTCTTTATGGATGCGCTTGTTTCTCAGGTGAAAGCTGGCGGAGATTGCGGCTTTTACTTTCCAGATTCTCTATCAGAATCTGAGATCATCGCTTTTACACAATCTATTTTGCCTCTGATTCATTCCCAGTTTTTTCAAGGAGCATCGCAACTAACGGTAGAGGCTAGATGCGATTTTATCGAGATTTTCTATCAGTTCTTGGCCTTTAAAATCATGGCTATGAGCGGCGCAACAGCGGTGAGCTTTACTTGCAAGGACGGCATTGATGTTGGCGCCGCTGCCAGCAGCGCTTTTTTTGGCTTTTTGAAGGAACTTTCGGGTTATGTCGATTGGAGCGAGGAGGAGCGGGAGTTCCTGCTCTGGATGCTTTATGCGCCGGCCATACGTCTACGCGATAGGCCTATTCGTAAAAACGCCTTCACACGCCTAACAACGGCGATGGACCGCGTCCATGAGGGACTAGTCGCAGACCGTGGCATCTTTGATAAGTCGATGAAGGAGCTCTTTACCGCCTACACCCTCTCGCACCTCCACGTCACCACCGCCGCTTAATCATGTTTTCTTAGGGGGTTCGGAAAGGTTTTCATGGCCAGAGGATGCTGAGATTTTGGCGTAAGGCCGATAATTTGGATGAAGGCGCGCTCAATCCTCTCACTGGCACTCGGAGAACTATTTCCAGGTAGATTTTTTCTAGATGAGAGAGGGAAAGGAGCAGCATCGAGAAAAGAGAATCTCTCGGGGTTGTTTGTAATAACAGATAAGAGTTCACTTTTTGTATAACAAGCCTCCCCTATGCGGATGTAAGAGAGATCTCCCTTCTCATCAGTGTAAAACAGCGCCGTTTTGCTATTTGTGTAATGAGCTTCCGGGACTCTTTGAGGGAGCTCTACTTCAAGAGGTTTTTTAGCCCATTCAGGAGCGCCTTCATATTTAAGTAGAGCTGTTAAGTAAGCTTCTCTTTTTTTTGGATATTCAGCCAGTTGCTGCTCGTAGAGAGCGCCGTAATAGGCATCCTGCTGCTCAAGGGTAGGGCCAGAGTTAAGGTTTTTAACCAGTAGCTGTAGCTGGATAATGGGTAGCTGCTCTTGCAAGAAAGTAAGCAGGGTGGGTTCTATGATTTTACAGATAAAGGCCTCTCGATCATCTGGTGGGAAGGAGAGCAGGGCAGGCAGCCATGGGAGGTAACCCAGCACCTCAAAGTCGGTGCCGCCGCGAGCTGTGGCAAAATCGGGGATGCTAAATGAGACAAGCGACTCAATGCGGCCAATATTAATCGGGAATTCGCGCACGCACGATAGGCTTGGGGTATCTCCTTCGAGGGAAATAAGATTGGGGAAGGCTGCGGCGAGTGTTTCAATCGATTCAAATGAGAGGTGGCTTGTCGTTACATGAGTGAGCTCAGCGCGCAAATAGTTAAATTTGGGAAGTGGATTTTTAAGAAGAGCATCTGGAAGACCCCGGCAGAGGAGCTCTTTAGTAAGTAGGTAGCTGTTTTCTCGTCCCTGATCGGCCTCCGAGATTAGACCCGGAAAAATAAGTTGAAGGATGGTAATAGCCGATTGTTCGCGGCCGGCACCTACAAGAGCTGTTAATACCGGCCAGTTGGGAAATTCTCCTCCTAAAGGGGGATAGCCGTTTTCGGAATTTGTCCTGCTAGTATATTTTGGTGTTAATGGAGCGCGCGCTGGGTCTGTACTAGAGGCGCTCATCTTGGTCCGTGCACTCTCTGGAGGTGAAAAAGGGCAACCAGTCGAAATTGTTATTGGTGGAACCGGAGAGTTGTGCAAACTGCGATCAGTATTAAACATAATCACCACTCAGAAAAAGTCTTTGGTGATAATTTTACTCTTATTACCTATTTTATTTGCAAGGATTGGCTTTTTTAGGGCAATTATCTTCGCTTTTTTGCACTTCCACCAGTTTTTCGTTGTAGAGTTTAAGCTCGGCATGAAGCTTGTCGACCCGGTTCATGAGCTCCCTAAAATCTTTTTTAAATGCTGGCGATTGCATCAGCTCCTCGTTCGGTTTGCGGCCAGCCTTATCTAGAACAGAACCGATGCGACCCATGGCGGTTGTGATTGTGTCAACCTCGCAATCAAAATATTGGCGGAAATCATAAGGGGTTTGGAGCTTTGTTAGTAGAGTTGCCCGCTGGAGCCGCTCCCGCTGCCAGCTCTTATTGAGGTGGAAAAGCACTCCATAGTGGTTGATGTCGTTCATCATGGTGCCAGCTTTGCCAAGGACGCTGCTAAATTCGAGGTAGAGGTCGTCTTGTTCGATTAGCTTGCCAAGAGTTCCCTTGCCGATAGCTAGGTCGCGGGTAAATTTTTCAATAGAAAAGGAGGCTCTTTTCATGTTATTAAAGGCAACACCCGCATTTTCAAAGAGCTGGCTATTTTCCATTTCAACAAAGGCGCTGTTGACATGGCGGGTTGTCTCTGTTGTCTGGGTAATTAAGGTGTTTACTGCAGCGATGATTTGCTTCTCGTTGATATCGCCCAGCATCTTTTCGGCCGCTATCATCGCGCCGCCAACTGCCCCTATAGTGGTAGATAGCTGTTCGGCATTATCGTCAAACCAGACCCCGATCTTTTCAACTGTATCTTGTATTTTCACAGAGACATCGGAAATTTCGTCCAGTATCCCCTCAATAGGATCTACAGAAACAGCATAAACAGGTTCATTTCCAATGAGCTGCGGAACAACCCCTGGGTTTGCTTTTTGAGGGATAATCGAGATCGATTTTTCACCCAAAAGACCTGATGTCTGGACGGTGATAATATCGGTGTTATAGATGTCGACATGCGAGTCATATTTCATGGTTAACT
>JAYUZV010000045.1:0-4088 GCA_043751475.1 Chlamydiia bacterium | reverse complement strand
TTTTTGCTCATTTGCAACGAGGTGATTTTGCCCAGGTTTTAAGAAAGAGGGAATAACAAGGATGTAGAGGATAGGCAGGATAAGAAAGATAAAGAAAAGCAATGATTTTCTCTTTTGATCCTTTTTTACTTATCCTGCCTATCCTGCACATCCTTGTTATTTACTTTTTCTTTCTTCTATTTAAGGCAAAAGAAGCTCTACAGGGAAGGCCTCCAGAGCTTGTGTAGTTTTTTGTAGAAGGGCCTTTAGGCGGCCATTACCCAGGCTTTAAGGTTTATAGTAGTGGCAAATTCTCTTGCTTTCTTCTCTTATCCTTCACCTGTCAGTGGTCGAATTTTGAGACAAAGTCTGAATATTTTAAATTAATTGTTATATAATTTGATCGAATTGTTCAAATAATTAATATGCAGGTTGATTTTAATTATTAATTGATGTAACATATTTAATGTTAGGCGACGTGTGAGACGGGGAAATGACGGTTAATTTATTGGCACGAGTTGTTGCGGTTGAGCATCTCGCTCACTCTATAGACACCAACTGGTTTGGGCAGCAGGCAGAGACTCTGCAAAACGAGACGGTCATTGCCTGTTCTTTGGATAGCAAAAAACCTTCCGAGTGGCTCAGCTCCCTTCTTTTGCGAGCTATTTCTCCCCGCGCCCGAGCTTCTCAGGTCAAAGATCCTAAAAACTCCTCTGTTTATTCCCTTTTTCGGGATGTTGCTGCGGGCACTATAGGTGCATACGCCGATAGCGCTGCACGGGCTCTTTTTCTGCTTCTTGCGATACAAAAAGTTTTTGTAAGCCGATTTGCTATTGGATTAGGAAGGGATAATTGCTGCGTACTGGCAGATTTAAGTAGATCTCCACCTCTTTATTTGGAGGTTGAGGGAGCAGGGGCAAATGGAGAATGGAAATCCGATGTTAAGGGATTGTTCTCTGTTATGCAAAACGCCTCTCAAATTATTGGATTTTACGCCTCCTGGAAGCTTGCCGGCAGTATGTTGCCCAGGATTCGTTTAGTTGAAAGGCATTTTTTCAGGGGTGGTCTAGGGCTAGAGCTCCATCAGGAAATTGGAGAGGTGGTCCAAAAATTAGATAGAGAACTGGAGTTGGGCGATGCTATTCGCAAATTAGAATTGGAAAACAATACTATTCTCGCACCATCTATTCCTGCTAGTCTCTCATCGTCTATAGAAAGTCAAGAAGGAGATCTAGCGACATCATTCGAAAAGCAAGTAAGCGAAAAACTTCTAAGAAATCAGCAGCGGCAAATAGATACTAATCGAGATATTTGTCATTTGGCAAAGGTAACAAAGGCTCTTGTTGAACTAGCCTATAAAGAGATTCAGAGCACTGGTTTTCCTGTTTCTGTTATGATTGTATTTGCAAAAGCAGTGGATGGGTTGAAATTAAAAGAAGAGACAGAGTTTTGTTGCAGAGCTATGTTAAGTCATAAACAGCTTGACCCCTCTATCAGGAGCTGGGCAGAGAGTATTTTAACCCCTCCTGAAAAGCTGGGCCCAAAAACTCCGCGGAACAGAGTGCGGCCTATTAGCTTGATCGATAGTGATTCTGAGGGAGCATCATTTTAAAGAGCCTTTTTTTGTCTTGAGCACCAATCACTCACATAGGCGGCAAATTTCTGCTGTAAAAGCGCTGTAACGGGCCCCGGTTTTCCGCTGCCAACCACTTTTTCACCAATTGCGACAACGGGCATAATCTCTCTGTTGCTCGATGAGATAAACGCCTCGCTCCAGACACTGCCAATGGGCGCGATTTTTTCGACAACAGACACCCCTGATTCTTCGGCTAATTCCATTACAATTTTGCGCGTAATTCCAAAGAGAACTCTCTCTTTTGGAGCGGTATAGAGCTTTTCATTTACGACCACAAAAAAGTTCGATGTCGCTCCCTCGAGAAATCCTCCATTTTCGTCTTGGTAGACTACCTCTTCAAAACCCTCATCCTTTCGCTCCTGTAGGGCAATAACAGCATTTAGGTAGTTGCACGTTTTGCTTGCTACTAGCTGCCTATCTAGGCGTAGTGGAAGAGCTTTAATTCCGCTGCGATAAAATTCTTCTGGAAAGGGGGTAAAAGGGTGGAGAGTGATCAGTAAATTGGGCGCGTTTCCGGGAAAAATAGAGCGACTCGGTATGCCCGCTGAAAGGTAGATGCGCACACCCATTTCCCCTTTTGTTTTCGATAGCAATTGGTGCACGGCATGTGCGATCTCCTGCTTGGAATAGGGGAGCTCTTTAATGGCGATAAGTTTTGCCGAAATCTCGAGCCTATCGATATGCCCCTCGAGGTGAAAAGGAAGCCCTTTGTAGGTTCGTAGATAGTCAAAAACCGCACAACCGCGTGTGATGCCGAGGTCATTTAACGGGAGTCTGACGGATGATTCCTGACAAAATTCTCCGTTGTAGTAGCAGATAGACATGAAAAACCTCATCTTTAAATCCATTGTAGGGGGAGATTAAGATTTTTGTAACTTTTTTGGCGGCAAATCTGATAAAATAGCCCGCTATGGAAGAGAATCTAATTACCCTTAATTTGACTATTGAAAAACTGTGCGACAGAGGTCACGGAGTAGCCCGTTTACCCGATATGCCGCGAAAAAAGGTGGAGATTCCCGCGGTTTTGCCGGGAGAGGTTGTCACTGTCACGATGCGCCGCCGCCGGCGTCGCTTGCGCAAGGCAAAGGCGACGCTTCTCGCGCTTTTAACACCCTCAAAAGAGCGCGTAGAGCCGCGCTGTGCCCATTTTGGATCGTGTGGTGGCTGCGCCATTCAGCAGATGGAGTATGGCGCGCAAGTACGCTACAAAGAGGCAAATCTGCGTAGAGCTTTTGAACCATTACAGCTAGAGCGAGCGCTTTTTCATCCGATTATAGAGGCGCCAGAGCTCTTTGACTATCGCAGTAAAATGGAGTTCTCTTTTTCCGAGGATTTAGCTGGTAATCGCTACCTCGGCCTTGTGATGAGTGGTGGCAAAGGGCGCGTTTTGACAGTAACTAGGTGCCACCTGGCTAGTAGCTGGTTTTCGGAGGTTTTAGCCGCCGTGCGCGCTTGGTGGAGCGGAATAGCTCTATCTGCCTACCACCCACCAAAGGGGACAGGCCACTTGATTAGTCTGGTGCTGCGCGAGGGCTACCACACAGGGTCTAGGCTCATTATGCTTGTTGTCTCTGGCGATCCGTTATTTGCGCTAAATCGGGATGATCTAGCCTCTTTTCAAGAGGCGGTTGCTGATCTGGCAGGTGGGTGTGCGTTATTTCTACAGATTAAGCAAGCAGCGCGTGGAGTGCCGACGCAGCTATTTGAGATGCATCTTTCTGGTCCTGACAAATTTTTTGAGCAGATCCACATCGACTGTTATGGCAAAAAAAGGGTGGTCGACCTCCATGTTAGCCCCTCATCATTTTTGCAACCCAATACGCGTGCGGCCGGAGGTTTCTATTCGCGCGCAATCGAGCTTCTCGATTTGAAAGGAGATGAGTTGCTGCTCGACCTCTATTGCGGTATCGGCTCTATCGGTCTTGCGTGCAGTGCATTTGTGAGGAAGGTTGTGGGCATTGAGATCAACCCCTACGCCGTTTATGACGCGCGTTTTAATGCAATTAAGAATGGAATGGCTAATATTGAGATCCACAAAGGAGATGTCGGTGAGGTTTTAGGGAAATTGGGTGAGGTAGAGCCGCTGCTGCCAGATGTGGTTGTTGTTGACCCGCCAAGGTCGGGGCTTGGAGGTGTGGCAGTTGCGCAGCTTTTAAAGCTTGGCGCAGATAAGATCTGCTATATCTCGTGTAATCCAGAGTCTCAAGCGCGCGATTTGGCTCTTCTTTTACAAGATTATCAGGTGGTGGCAGTGCAGCCGGCGGACCAGTTCCCGCACACGGTCCATCTTGAAAACATCGTCATTTTACGTAGAGCGGCAAGATAGCAAGGATAAGCAAGAGAAGTAAGTAAGAAAAATTGGCAGGATACAGGATGGGCAGGATCAGGCGAGGATAAGAAAAAGAATATTAATTAAAACAAAAAAATTATCCTTTCTTTATCTTTTCTTATTATCCTCACCTGATCCTGCCCA
>JAYUZV010000044.1:0-34850 GCA_043751475.1 Chlamydiia bacterium | reverse complement strand
TTTTTGCTCATTTGCAACGAGGTGATTTTGCCCAGGTTTTAAGAAAGAGGGAATAACAAGGATGTAGAGGATAGGCAGGATAAGAAAGATAAAGAAAAGGAATGATTTTCTCTTTTGATCCTTTTTTACTTATCCTGCCTATCCTGCACATCCTTGTTATTTACTTTTTCTCCCATAAACAAGATCTGCAGGGAAGGACCTGCAGATCTTGTGTGTAGGTTTTTGTAGAAGGGTTGTTAGTACCCAGGCTTTAAGCTTAATTAGGTCATGTTTGTTCGGGGGTTACGTTTGTTAGCAGAAACTCTATTAGTTCTGTCCACTTTTGCGTATCGATATAGCTTTGAATGGTTTTTTCCGATAGATCAACATAAGCGGCAAAGCCTGGGATAAATGCTTGTAGGCCATCTTTTGCCGGTTTCCCTTCACCATCGGCCTTAGCTCTTTTTCTGAATCCAGCAACTAGGTTAGTTACAACTAGCGTACGTTTCGCTAGGAACAAAGGGGTATTCCAAGTTGCTGACAGGGTATCGCTTATGAGCGATCTTGCTTTAGGGTTTCTGAGAACAAAGGCGAGAAGAGTAATCGCCGGGTAGTTGTGCTTAAGTTCTGTTGCTTCCTCTGCAAGGGTAGGCAATGAGATAAGAGTCGCAGCCTTTGCCTGTCTAAGAAGGGTAATAACCCGCGGTTGGTCGTGGTGGCTCGGAAAATACGCCTCAAATAGGTTGGTTGCCGCAGGCGCTACTGTTGGAGGAGATTCAACCTGGATATGCGATGGCCCCTCCTCAGCATCGAAGAATTGATCCTCCTCACTATTATCCTGTAGCGGTGTTCGTTTCACATTTGCTAAGAGTGTTTTTAGCGCTTGTATGAATCCATCGATATCTGACGGTAATGGGTTGAACTGCCTAGTTGACTGCGTAATTAAAGCAGCGGTTTCGAGCGGCGGTAAAGAATTGGAGGCCAGTGAAAGCGCTGGGTTAATTGGTGATGGAATTGGATTTGAAGGAGCTGCTACCCGGCCGCTATTTTTTTCTATTCTTTTTGCTAGGAATTTGGCTATACGAGGAAAATGATTCTGTAAGAAAGTACCCCACCAGTTGGTAACTTTTGCTTTAATCGATACTATTTTACCAACGGTTGTGGCTACTTCTGGAGAGAGATCTTTTGTTACACGATCTTTCAAGCCCCTCTCTGAGGCGAGCTTTCTGTCTGGGGAGCGAAGAAGGGATTCTCCTATTAAGTAAAAGGGTGTCATGGAACCTATATGGAGCATACTATTCTCTTATTAATTAATCTGGTTTATCTCAGTAAGAAGCCCTATATCTCATCTCGTTTAAATTATGCCGCCTCGGTCTAGGTGCGCGCGTAGATGCTGGCAGCTCTATCTTCTGCCATCTTTACCTGTCCTTTAAATGTTCACGCTCGTTATTCATCGCCTCGTTAATCTGTGCCAATCGGTAATTGCTTTTGCTGTGGGGTCTGCCAGAGCAAAGGCGGTTTTACTGTCCATTCCCTGATGGCCTACAAAGCGCTCTGGAGCGCGATAAGGGTTGCCTGTTGTAGCGAGTATCGACACTCCTGATCCCCTTCTAATATATTGATTTACATGAACTTACGTTGTAATTATACAGCAAAACCATTTTGAAAGTCAAATAATCCCTATATAACATTAATTCAAACAAAAACCCCAATTTTACTCGGGGCTTTGTCAGGGGAGGAATAAAAAAATTACACTATTGTTTGAACATAAGCATTTGCCTCATCTAGGTCCACATTGGTTAGGTTCTTTTCGTATTCCACAAAGAAATTCAACTCAGTTAGGAATGGGCTGTAGCTAGGGTTTTCGCAGTTTTTTGCCTTAAAATCGCTATAAAGCGTCAGCATTCCCCGGCGCACAGAGTTAACAACTGGTGTTTCTATAGATGTTTGAAGAGTCCTTTCCAATTGGAAGATTTCATTCTCGATTTTTTCTTTTCTCCATTCTAGGAAAGCAATATCAGAGAAGAGATCTAAGCGATCTTCGTTGGCTTGAAAAAAAGCAAATGTAGTACGCTCGTTCAAAGGGCTTTGGAGTTTGTTCATTAATTTAATATGTTCTTCCATTTCGCGAAGAACAGGGATTAACTTTTTATTTTTCGCATAAGCTTTTAGCGATTCTCGGTAAATCTCAATAGCTAATTTATAAGGAGCTATGTTTTGGGAGAGGTTCTTTATAAATTGTTCTGTAAAGAAACCGTTTTCTACAGCAATTGCAAAAATGGCGGGCGCTTTCTTATTCATTACATTGATTGCATCACTCTTATACCCGTGAGTATCCTGTGCTTTCATTGCTTCTGCTGTAGCACCATTCTTGTTTGTGGCGTCGAGATGGCTCTTATTAAGCTCTGCTATCGTGCCTGTAATATCTTCAATTGCTTGTTTCAAATGCTCTATAAGAGCACGGCGCTGACTTTGTTTTTCTAGCAACTTTGTTGGCACCACACGATTAAGGCGCATATTAGCAATAAACATCTTTAGTGTTTGAATAAGGCGTCCTAAAGAGGCTATCAAACGACTTATTAGGGAGACTTTTGCGGCAACGGTAGCCACAGGTGAGCCACCCTCAAGAGAGCTGATTGTGCTGATTGAGGCCGTGCTGAGGGCGGGGGATCCTCTGCCTGTATTTTCTGTGTTTGGCGGCGTACCAGGAAGAGATCCGTTGCTTGATGCATCCGATGCGTAGCCGTCGGTTTTGGGGCCGATTGGGGTTAAGTTTGACATAATGGCTCCTCCTTAAAAGTGGCCTATTGGAGATGAAGAATTGTGGGTTCATCATCTTTATCTATTATATTACACCTTATTATAGCATTAAAACTGGTTCTAAGTCAAACAGGCGTAATTACTTAGTTTAAAACATGTAATTAGCGGGTTTTTATTGAAAAAATGAGTTGATAGCGCTATATTTCGAGAAAAGCGGCAAAATTAGGGGTAAATATGAAGCGAATTGTGGTGAGCGGTGCGGCGGGGCAGATCGCTTATAGCCTGATTTTTAGGCTTTTATCGGGTGAATTATTGGGTAAAAATGAGGGTTTTCACCTCACTTTGCTTGATATTCCACAGATGGAGGGGGTTTTGGGCGGTGTGCGCATGGAAATTGAGGATTGCGCCTTTCCGCTGCTTGGGGAGCTAAAAATCGCGATAAGTGCTGAAGATGCCTTTAAAGATGGCTTTGATTACGTTTTTTTGATTGGCGGCATGCCACGGAAAAAGGGGATGGAGCGTAAGGATTTACTGGGCATTAATGGCTCCATTTTTGCCGAACAGGGGCGCTTTTTGGGCGAATATGGCAGCAAAGATAGCCTCGTTCTGGTGGTTGCCAATCCGTGCAACACCAACTGTCTGATAGCCTCCCATTTTGCGGAAAAAGGCGGAGTTATGACAAAAAATCAGTTTTTTGCGATGAGCGCGCTTGACGAGCATCGGGCTAAGACGCAAATTGCGCTGCACGCAAAGCGACCGGTTACATCTGTGCGCAATGCACTTGTTTGGGGTAACCACTCGGCGACGATGGCGGCGGACTTTGTCCACGCGCAAATTGATGGCAAGCCGCTCCTATCGGTCCTTACAGGGCCGCAGCATAGACTCTGGCTTGAAGAGACTTTCTTTCCAACCATTCAGCAGCGGGGGGCCAAGGTGATTGAGGCTCGCGGACTCTCCTCTGCTGCTTCTGCCGCGCACGCTGCTCTATCGACCATGCGCCGCATCATCTACTCCTCAAAAACCGAGATCGACTCCGACTACTTCTCCTGCTCGGTCTACTCAAAAGGCAATAGCTATGGTCTAGATGAGAACCTCTACTTCTCGCTGCCATGCCGCAGCAATGGGAACGGAGATGTGACCGTTGTGCCTGGTCTGGACATTAGCAGCGATCCATTTTTACAAAAAACAATTAAAATAACAGAAAAAGAGTTGCAAGAGGAGCGCGCATCCATTATGAACTTGTTAGTCTAGTTTAATTAATGGTGGGTCTCTATGAGCGAAGTGCTTTTTACAGCAACAAATGAAAATCTCGAGACGGGGTTGCGTGGCTATCCTGTCGGTTATTGCAACAGCTCCTTTGCCGATCCGCAGCTGGGCCTGCACTATGTGGGACGGCCTGTTAGCCAGATGGGCTCGTGGCGTCCTGAAGAGGTGATCTACCTTCTGCTAAACAAGACGAAGGGGTCAAAGGCTGAGGTTGCCGAATTTTCGCGCGAACTTGCCGTCATGGGCACCTGCTCACCAGAACTTGTGGCCTCCATTGAAGCGCTTCCACGGAAGGGCCACCCGATGAAGCTGCTATCTGCGGCACTCTTATTACTCGGCGTGGATAGACTCGGCATGGACGAAGAGTCCGACTACAGACGCGACGCGCTGAATGTCATTGCCAAAATGCCTCACCTTGTTGCAACAGTAATTAACCACCACGCTGGCTGGGGCAAAACCTGGACACCAGATCCTGAACTTGGTTACATGGAAAACTTTACGGCAATGGTGAATGTGCCGGATAAAAATGATGAGCTGCTGCTCAAGACATTTTCGCTATTCAACATTTTGCACTACGACCATGGCGGCGGTAACCTCTCGGCTTTTGTCGGCAAGGCCGTGGCCTCTGGTATGGAGGATATGTACGGCTCGCTTGCAGCTTCGATGTGTGCGCTTGCCGGTCCGCGCCACGGCAAGGCCAACCAAGATTGCCTGGAATTTGTGCGTGATGTGCTGAAAGAGGTGGGTAACCACCCAAAAGCTGGCGACGTTGGTAAACTGATTCGGCAGCGTCTAGATAGCAAACAGCTTGTTTACGGTTTTGGCCATGCAGTTTTGCGCGTGGAGGATCCTAGAGCGTCTCTTTTTTACGACTTTGCGGAAGCCAATTTCTCGGATGATCCGCTGGTGCGTATTGCCAGAGCGCTTCGGACAGAGGGGGTTTTTGAGCTTAAAAAAGAGGCCAAAATTGCCAATCCATACCCAAATATCGACGCCATTTCGGGTACAGTTTTAGCGGCAAGTGGCTTTGACTACCCGGAGTATTTCACGGTGCTCTTTGGCCTTGCGCGCGCCATCGGCATTGCCATTCAGATTATCTACGAGCGCTGCGAGGCGCGGGGTGGCAAGGGCACGCCTATTGTCCGTCCGCGCTACATCTATAGCGGCCCCAAACCTTGAGCATCGATCAGCAAGATCAGGCAAGAAAGAAAATTTGCACGGATGACAGGATATTCAGGATAAGAAAGAGGATAAAGAAAGAAAGAAATAATTAATTAAATTAATAACTGGATTTCTTTTTACTTCTTAAGCTACTGCAGAGAGGCAGACCACTCCCGAGGAGCGGGATTTTGCCCTTCGCAAAATCCGAGGAACAAATAAAAAAACCGTTTTTTTTCATTTATCCTCCCCTTATCCCTTATCTTTTACTTCTTATCCTGAATATCCTGTCATCCGTGCCAATTTTCTTCCTTTCTTGCTTTCTTTCTCATCTTGCGATCTTGTACACTGCTAGCTATGAAAAAGAAGAGTGTCGCCATTATTGGTGCGGGTTTTGCGGGACTAGCGCTGGCGTATGAGCTGTCGCGCGATTGCGCTGTAACGGTTTACGATGCGGTCGGTATTGGCGGCGGAGCGTCGGGCTCTGCCATCGGTCTTTTGCACCCCTACCCACCCATGAAAAAGCGGCAGCCGATCTGGCGTGCTCGCGAGGCCCTTGCAGCAGCTGAGGATTTGCTTGAAAGGGTCGGTAGCGCTCTCTTTAGCAGGAGCGGTATTGAGAGGCTTTTTGAGGACAAGGAGCTGGCAGACCACTTCTTTGCCCAAAACCTGGGTGATGTGGAGCGCATCAGCGATTTGCGCTTCCTCGTTAAAAGCGGGATTGTCGTCGACTCTCCGCGCTATCTTGATGGTCTCTGGACGTTGTGCGAAAAGCAGGGGGCGACCCTTAAAATTCAAAAAATTTCTACGATCCAGCAGCTCTCTGGCTACGATGAGGTTGTTTTTGCCGCAGGCTTTGGTATGGTCGATCTGTTCACACAACTCGACCTGCGCTACTCCAAAGGGCAAGCGCTCCGCGTCAGTTTAAAAACTCCTCTTCCTCGGCCCATCATGGCCTTTGGCTATCTTGCCCCAGCTGGCAGCGACTACTGGCTTGGCGCTACCTACGAGTTGCGCACGCGGGATGGGGCTGCTGACATGCAAAAAGCGTGCGAGCTACTACTTCCGCGCCTTGCCTCTATGGGTGCCGAGCTCAATGAGGTCAAAGGGGTCACAGCCGGCATGCGCGTCCTGCGAAATGGCAATTACCACCCTATGGTTGATCAGCTGGCAGATGGGCTCTGGATTTTTACTGCTCTCGGCTCGCGCGGTTTGCTCTACCACGCCTATCTCGCAAAGCTTCTGGCCGCCGCAATCAGAGCGGGCAACCCATCGCTTTTACCAAAAGAGCTGCTTGTCAAAGAGGGTAAAAAAGGATAGAGTAGTTTCACGTAATAATTGCGAGTTAGATGTGCGCGGAGTCTTTCAAATTCTAGGTTCGGGCAGTTCAATGGGTGTTCCCATGGCGGGATGTGCTTGTATGAGCTGCCAATCTAACCTGCTATTTAATAAGCGGTTGCGCTGCTCTGCACGTGTCAAAATGGCGGATAAGCAATTTGTGATCGATATCGGCCCCGATTTTCGCCAGCAAGCGCTGAAATTTGGCATCAGCGACATGACAGGAGTGATTCTTACCCACGCGCACTACGACCATATTGGTGGCATTGACGATGTCAGGCCCATCTTTTTTAACAGAGATAGTAAGCCCATTCCGTGCCTGTGTACGCGCGAGACCTTCGACGATGTGAGAAGACGCTTTGACTACATGATGCATCCAGAGAGCGAGGTAACGGACACCAGATATTTCACATTCCAGCTGGTGGAAAATCTCGGCGAGCAGCTCTTTGAAGGGGTAAGAATTATTGTGTGTGATTATGCGCAGTTTGGCATGCGCGTTTTGGGGCTCCGCTTTGGCGATCTGGCCTACCTCACCGATATCGCTCAATTTGGGCCCGAAATTTTTAGCTATCTTGAGGGTGTTAAAACAGTCATTATCAGCGCCCTTCGGTTTTCCTATACGCCCACTGCTGTAAAAACACCGGCGCACTTCAATATTGAAGATGCGATCGCCTTTTTTCAGAAGGTAGGCGGCACTCAATGTTTTATTACCCATATTGCCCACGAGATCGAGCACGAGGCAACAAATAAACTCCTTCCAGAAAATGTTAGGCTCGCTCACGATGGTCTTGAGATCGAATTTACTTATTTAGGTTTATAATATGACAGAGCAGCAGCAAGAGCACAGTTGGAAGCGCGATCGGAAACTCCTTTCAGAAGATAAGGATCAAACCCTTGCACTGCTGGTCGGCGTTTACAGAAAGAGCGATTCGAGAAACGTGGCGCAGGAGACCCTCTCCGAGCTTGAAAACCTGGCCACAACCTACGGGCTGACAGCGCACGATAGCTTGCTGATTCCTGTGCAGAGTTTCTGCGCTGCCACACTGCTTGGTGAGGGGAAAATTGAGGAATTAGTCGCACTTATTGAAGAGAAGCAGATTGATCTTGTCCTCTTTGACGATGAGATTTCGCCAGCGCAGCAGCGCAACCTAGAAAAGCTCTTTAAGCGGCCCACAATTGATAGGGCTGAGCTGATTTTGGAGATTTTTGGCCAGCGAGCCCAAACAAAAGAGGCGCAGCTGCAGGTGGAGCTGGCCAAATTACGCTATCACTATCCGCGGCTTAAGCGGATGTGGGGGCACCTCTCGCGCCAGCGCGGTACGCGCGGCTCGATGACGGGTGAGGGGCGTACGCAGCGCGAAATTGACAAAGATCAGCTCCAAAAAGAGGAGATTGTTTTGCGTCGTCGGCTTGAAGAGGTGAGGGCTGGCAGAGAAACGCAGCGCGCAGCGCGCCTTGCCGCATCAATCCCGACATTTGCCATTGTCGGCTACACCAATGCGGGTAAATCAAGCTTGCTTAAAAAATTGACAGAGGCCGATGTTCTGGTTGAAAATAAGCTCTTTGCGACACTCGACACCACATCGCGTAAGTTTAAGCTGCCAAATAAGCAGGAGATTATCCTGACAGACACGGTGGGATTTATCCGGAAGCTGCCGCACAAACTCATTGAAGCCTTCCGAAGCACACTTGAGGAGGTGGTCTTTAACGATATTCTTGTCCATCTCATCGACATCTCACATCCGGCAGCGGAGCGGCAAGCAGAGGCCTCGCAAGAGCTATTGACCGAGCTTGGGGCGGATAAAAAACCTATGATTACCCTGTTTAACAAGATCGATGCTCTCCACGACTCAGCTCTTCTCGATCGACTCCATAAGCGCTATCCGGATGCTATTGAACTCTCTGTGCTAAATGGAACAGGTCTTGACCTTTTCTTAGATAGAATGATGGAAGAGCTCGTAGATTTGCGCAAGCCGCTGCTGCTGCGTATTCCGTACAGCCAAGGGGCTCTGATTTCAGACCTCTCCGAGCGGGGCCGCGTCCTATCGCGCGACTACGATGAGGAGGGAAGTGTCCTGATGTCGGTAGAAGTTCCCCACGCAATGCACCACCGCGTACAGCCCTTTATCCAGCCATCTGAGTAAAATAATCGGTGTGGTAATATCGGTTATTAAGAGTTTTCAGAGGTTGATGTGAATTTTGAGCAGGTAAATGTGCGCTACAGGCATAAGGGTAAGCTTGTTCCTGTTGGAGAGCTGCGCTTTGAAAATAGGTTGATTACTTTTCGCTATGACCCTTCGTTTCTCTTGCTTGGGCTCGAACTCTCTCCTTTTAAACTCCCCCTAAAAAGCGAAAGATTTACCTGTGAAGAGCCTCTTTTTGATGGTCTCTTTGGTCTTTTTAATGATAGTTTGCCAGATGGTTTTGGGCGGCTACTTCTCGATAGAAAATTGGCTAGCCGGGGGATCCATCCGCAGTCGCTCACGCCGCTTGACAGACTCTGTTGCGTCGGCCACCACGGCATGGGTGCGCTTCTCTACGAGCCAGAGGCTTTTCATTTTGAAGCAGCGGCAGAGCGGCGGCTGGAGGAGCTCGACATGCTTGCACAGGAGTGTTTGCAGGTTCAAGAAGATGGTGGAGCAGAATTTGTCGAAGATCTTTTAGAGATGAATGGTTCATCTGCCGGAGCGCGCCCTAAAATCCTTGTAAAACTGAAAAAAAATGGACTATTTACTCGTAGTAGCGCTGATATGACTGCCGAAGATTGGATCATCAAGTTCAGGTCGTCGCACGATCTGCTAGATGCAGGAGCTGTCGAGTACGCCTACCACCTGATGGCGCGAGATGCTGGGTTGAATGTTCCAGAGGCACGTCTTTTTCCATCAAAAAAAGGGGCTGGCCATTTCGGTGTAAAGCGGTTTGATCGCGTTAACGGGATCTTTTTACACATGCACACTCTCTCTGGTCTTTTGCACGCTGATTTTCGCATACCGAGTCTTGATTATCAGGCTGTTTTACAGGCTACGCATGAACTTACAAAAAGCCGCACAGAACTTCTCGTACAATTTCGCGCGGCTGTTTTTAATGTGCTTGCCCATAATCGCGACGACCATGCCAAGAACTTCTCATTTCTGATGGATGGCTCTGGTAGATGGAGCGTCTCACCTGCCTATGATTTAATCTTTTCTTTTGGTCCCTCGCGCGAGCATTCGACAACCGTGATGGGCGAGGGCAAAAACCCAGGCCGCGCGCATCTTGTAAAGCTAGCGACTGCGCTCTTTATTGGAAAAAATGAAGCCACCGCTATTATCGATCAGGTCAGTGCTGCTGTCTCTCGCTTCGATCACTTTGCGAAAGAGGCCGGTGTTTCAATCTCAACCACCTCCATCATCAAGAGTGCCCTTGTCCGCATTGATTAAGCGCCTTTAATGTCTGGTTGTGATTTAGAATAGGGTTTTATTAGTCACCGAGGGAGCCGGACGAGCTTGGGGATCTGGAGTAGGGGGGCGCGCCAGGAAGTGCGACAAAGCCGGTTTCTTGCTGGTCTGCCAGGGGAGAGCTTGCCCGAGGGCTCTCCCCTTTTTGGATCGGCTGGTGCAGATCTCCGTCAGCGAGTGCGGCAATAAGCTCCTCTCCAAAAAGCTCTTTGAATTGCTTGTCAGATGTCATGTTGCACGCTGTTTGAAGCGCTTGGATGCGCGAGTTAAGGGTCATTCGCGTTTTGCTATCGGCCGATCTGGAGAGTGAGGTGATGAGCGCATTTGACCCTTGAAAGAGGATGTAGATGTTGATAAGGGCTGTTGCGAGGGTTGCCGGAATCGAGATAGTCGCTCGCGCTGAATCTTGATAGCGCATCCACTTATTGCAAGCGTCCATGATATAGCCGACGCCAAGTGCGCCCACTGCCGTTAAAAAGATTTTGGATGAAAAATCGGCAATTTGGCTGCTACACGATTTGCGTAGAAGGAGCCCTTTAGATCCGGGGGTTCCGGCGAGTGTCGAGTAGACAGTGCTACCTACTTTGCGCAGGTAGCGATTGGTCGGCCAGAGAGTGGGTAGCGTTGCGATAATAGCGATTGGTATAGTGGCGCAGTAGTTGTCAATTACAAGTCGGCCACCTTCTGCAATAATCACAGCCTCAAGAACCGTTTTTGTGGTAGCAAAGAGCGACCCTACGCTTTTTAAAGAGTTCTCGCCGCAGTTAGAGCAAGGAGGCCTGGCGCCCAGATGGTTCTCGCGGCAAATCGCAGCAAGGAAGATAAGTTCCCGTAGAAAGTCGAGATTCTTGATTTTGGAGGCCTTTAACCGGGTTGTTAAATCGAGCAATTTCTGAATAATAGGAACTTTACTGTCGAGATCTTTTGGCTGCGACAGAATGTCGATAGAGAGCGCTGATAGAAGCCTATTTAAACATTCGCGTGCGGCCATCATCTGAGTAATTTCGGGGCGGTTTCTGTAGAAAATTTTGGTTAGGACTCCGTCGCTCTCGAGGAGCTTGCTGTAAGACCTTTGCAGAGAGTGGGCCTTAATAGGCGCGCCAACAAAAGCAAGTGGCACAAGAAGGGCACTTCTTTTGCTGGCATATAGAATCAGGGCACAGGGGATCTGTGCTGCGGCTCCAAAAAGAAGGGAAAGAAGCTCGCGTATTTTGTATGAATTAATAACAATTTCTTCTTTTAGCAGCCTTTTTATCGCCCTCTTACTCTGGATGTTTTGAATGATTGTAAGGTAGGGATAGATGTGATTTGCAGCGAGCGAGGCGAGTGTGCCATATTTTAAAAACTGGTTGAGCAGGGGAATTTCTGTCGCATGCTCGGCTGCATAGATAAAGGGGATTGCTGCTGCTACAGAAGCTCCTACTGCAAAAATCCGTAGAGAAAAAAAGGCCGCCCGCTCTCTTTTTGGGAGGGTGGGCTCCAGAGTGCCTGAGGCAATTTGGGGGAGCACTTCAGCTAGCCACTGATTACTTTCAAGCCGTTGGTATTGCACAAGTGGAGGTGGTGAGCTTAACATGTCTTAGGATGTCCTCAAAGTTTAAAAGAGGTTTTGACAAGTTCCACAATGCCTTGGGTTAGCATTTGGATGCTGATAAGGGTCATGATCATCCCGCCGAGCCGCTCGCAGGCGAGCATCCCTTTTTCGCCAATTAAGAGGCGTAAATTTGATGCGGCAAGCAGTATTAATAGCGATGGAATCCAGGCTAGTAAAATAGCTGCCGGTACGACAAGGCTGCCGCCTGGGTGGTTAAAGCCTGCATAGACCATGACAGTTGCAATCGCGCCAGGGCCTGCGATGCCGGGTGTGGCTAGCGGGACAATAAAAGGCTCGATGCGCGAGGCCTCAATGTCGTGCGGCTTTGGAAAGACCATGCCAAGTGAGAGGATAAATAGGAGAACACCGCCGGCAATGCCGATAACGGCCTGAGAGATTCCAAGTGTATTTAAAATACCCTCGCCAAAGTAGAAAAAGAGGAGTAAAATAAAGAGCGCGACAGACATTTCACGTATCATGATGCGGCGCTGATCTTTTGCCTTATATTTGGCTAGTAGAGCAATAAAAAGTGGGGCATTTCCGATGATGTTGAGGATGAAAAAGAGGGGGAGCGCAATTTTGTAGGCTTCTCGCAAGATTGTGAACATCAAAAAAACCTCTGCTAGGATAAACTAGAAAAAATAATCTACCCTATCCGCTCCTTTTTTTCTATGAAGTAGTGCATAATAGGTGGTATATGAAAATCACAATTGCCCAGCGTTTCGCTCCTTTTAGCCACCTGCCCGGAACTTTTTTGCCTATTCCGTTTACAAATTGGGAGGTGCAGGCTTTCCCGGTACTGCTCCGCTTTAGAGCGATTGGCGCCTCCGGCAAGGTGGTCGACTTTCCGCTTCAAGTGACAGGACCTGTTAACAATTTTACTGCCAAGCTTAACATCGAAAAAGGGCAAATTGAGCTTTTTGGTCATGCCAAATCGGGCTATTTTCTGCATAAAATTGCTGCGGGTGAAAAGGGGATTGCAATTGATGGAAAGCTATTTATAAAAACTGTCATTTTTGCTGGAAAATTTACCGAAAGGCTGGCCCTTGGGTCCCATAAACAGCAAGATTTTGATGGGGTGCGCGCAAGAGGTGATCTCTCCGAAATTCTGCCTATCTGGTATGCGCTAGCCCAGCTGATGCCACAGGTGGCAAGTCCTGGTCAAGGAGGTGTCTTTACCCTTTTTGACAAGTGCAAAAAAGCACTTGCAGATAAGCGTGAAATTGCGCGCGCATATCTTAATCTCTTTAATGCCAGCTTTGTGGGTATATTATCGCCGCGTCTGACAGATGAAAACCATTTAGGATTTCAATTAGATCCGTTAAAGGGTTCTGATTTAGAACCGCTGCAGGTTTTGTCTAGAGGAAAAGCTTTTATTCGCCAGCTCTTTTTTAAAGATGAGGGAGATACCTATGCGATGTTGCCCCATCTGCCGCCGCAATTTCATGCCGGCCGTTTCACAGGATTTACCACAGAGCGCGGTGACACCCTTAATTGCGAGTGGAGCAAGAAACTCCTTAAAAAAGTGGTGGTTAAACCTGGGTTTGACGGCGCGATTTTTTTGCGTTTGCAAAGCCCGCTAAAATCATTTCGCGTCAGAAAGAATTTGCGTGAGCGCGGCTATTTTCATGATGCTAGCTTGCCCTTAGAACTTAAAAAGGGCGAGGCTCTTTTACTCGACAACTTTAAGAAATAATCATGGATAAGTATCACGCTTTAATTAAGGAAATTGAAAAGCACGATAGGCTCTACTACGTAGAGTGCAAACCGCTTATTTCCGACCGCGAGTACGATGCGTTGATGGAGGAGCTGGTCGAGATTGAAAAGGCCCATCCAGAACTTATTTCGCCACACTCGCCGAGCCAGCGCGTTTCCGAAAAGCGTCATGAAGGGTTTAAAGAGGCTGCGCACACAGTCCCGATGCTCTCACTTGCCAATACCTATAGTCGCGATGAGGTGATTGAATTTACAGAGCGCATAAAAAAGCTCCTTCCAGGCAGAGATATCCGCTACAGCCTAGAGCTTAAAATTGATGGAACGGCTATCTCGGCGCGCTACGAAAACGGCCTTTATGTGCGCGCTGTAACGCGAGGCGATGGGAAGGTCGGCGACGATGTAACAGAGAACTTGCGCACCATCCACGCTCTGCCGCTGCGCCTTTCCGGCACTTATCCGTCACTTCTTGAAGTGCGCGGTGAGGTCTATTTGCCCAAAGCAACATTTGAGAGGTTAAATGAGCTGTCGGAAGCTGCTGGTGAGCAGCCTTGGGCCAACCCGCGCAATGCGGCGGCTGGGTCGCTAAAACTGCTCGACTCAAAAGAGGTGGCGCGTAGGGGGCTGATGGTCCTTTTTTATGGCGCCCCAGAGTGTGATGAGGTGGCTTCCTATCAGAGTGAGGTGCCAAAATTGCTGCGCAGCTGGGGATTGCCGACCTTTGCTGAACAAGCGCACGGCAGTGCTGAGTCTATTGATAAGATTTTTGAATTCATCAATAAAATTGAAGCTAGACGCAGTAAAATGGCCTTTGAAATTGATGGCGTTGTCATTAAAGTGGATGCGATTTCTGACCAGAGAGAGGTTGGCACAACGGCTAAATCTCCGCGCTGGGCTGTGGCCTATAAATTTGCTGCTGAGCAGGTGAGAACGCAGATTTTGGATATCACAGTACAGGTGGGCCGCAGTGGTGTTTTGACGCCTGTTGCCGAGCTTGATCCTGTCTTTGTTGCGGGTAGCACCATTAGCCGTGCCACGCTGCACAATGAGGATGAGGTGACGCGCAAAGATATTCGGATTCACGACACTGTTTTAATCGAGAAGGGTGGTGATGTCATTCCTAAGGTGACAGCGGTTATTTTAACAGAGAGGCCGCCAAATACAAAAGCGTGGAAAATGCCAGAACAGTGTCCATCTTGTGGAGGGTCTATCACTCGCATTCCAGGTGAGGTTGCCTCGCGCTGTTTGAACCGCAATTGCGGCGAGCAAGCGATCCGTAAACTCGCCTTTTTTGCTGGCAAAACGGCTATGGATATCGACCATTTGGGAATTAAAGTTGTTGAGCAGCTTTTTGATGCTAAACTCGTTACAGCTCCGCACCATCTCTACCAATTAACGGAGGATGATCTGCTGGGGCTTGAAGGGTTTAAAGAAAGGTCAGCCCATAATTTAATTGCGAGTATTGCCATTTCTAAAAAAGCGCCACTGGCCAGGTTTATCCACTCCCTTTCCATCCCTTTTGTTGGTATCACAACGGCGGAGGATCTTGCCCGAGCGTTTGGGTCTGTCGATAAGCTACTTACAGCACCTGTCGAAGCGCTTGAAAAAGTTGAGGGTGTCGGCACAAAAATTGCCCATTCGATTGTCGGTTATTTTCAGGAAAACGAATATTTGGAGGAGGTAAAATCTCTTTTAGCAGCAGGGGTGGATCCAGAACCGCCACAGAAAGTTGTGGCGGGCCACCCATTTGCCGGTAAAAGTTTTGTTATTACCGGCACGCTGAGCGCAGCGCGCGATGAATTTGCTGCGGAAATCAAAAAACATGGCGGCAAGGTCAGTTCGGCCGTTTCACCCAAGACGGACTATCTTCTTGTCGGAGAAAATTCCGGCTCAAAGCTCGCCGCTGCCCAAAAGCTGGGCATAGTCATACTCACTGAATCCACCTTCCGTCAGCTCGCAACAATCGCAAGATAAGTAAGCAAGAAAAATTGGCACGGATAAGACAATAAGAAAGGATAAGTAAGAAAGAGAATTTGGCAGGATAGACGATAGAATAGGATAAGCCGAGGATAAGAAAGAGGAAATAACAAGGATATACAGGATGGGCAGGATAAGAAAGAATAACTAATTTCTTTCTTTATTATTCTATCCATTCTGTAGGGTGTGGAAAAGAGAGCTTAAGATAAGCAGAGAGAGCTGCTTGTTCTTTAACTATAAGACAGGTAGTAGTAGACAACTATAGCAGTGGCAGCGACAATCCCCCAAATAATTCTACCGATAGATGGTTTTGGAGGTTGTTTGTCCGGGTTTGGCATAGAATCCTTTTTCTTATGGCTCTTTCCTCTTTCTATCAAAATTTCTCTTTACTCAGCAATAAAAAAAACCAGGCGATAAGCCTGGCTTTGTGTGTGGTAGGGCTTTGATAATTAACGTTTTGAGAACTGCGTGCCCTTACGCGCTTTATGTAGACCAAATTTCTTACGCTCTTTTCTGCGGTCATCGCGCTTCAAGAGTCCAAGTGGCTTAAGCAGCGGACGAGCAAGCTGGTTTAGCGAAAGCACGGCACGTGCAATACCTAGACGAATCGCATCGCGCTGACCAGAAACACCGCCGCCATTTGTAATTGCAATGACATCAAAATTGTCGGCTTGACCTTCTGGGAGCCCAGCAACAAGCGCTGCTTTCATATAGGTGCGGTGAAATTCGGAGGACTCAAACTCTTTGTCTGCCTTGCCATTTACAACAAGTCTGCCCTTTCCTGGGATAAGGCGAACTCTGGCAACAGCTCTTTTGCGTCTTCCAAGTCCATGCTTCGTATCTTTTTGCGCGCTCACTGAATCTTTCTCCTTAGGCTAAAATTAACTAATCACTACTGGTTGTTGTGCTTCCATGCCGTGGTCCGCATCTTTAAATAGACGTAGACGCTTCAGCTGAGCTTCGGACTGAACTGTACGAGGCATCATTCCCTCAACAGCTTTTCTGAGGATCTCTGTAGGGTGGGTAGCAAGCATACGCTGGAACGAGATGGTTTTAAGGCCGCCAATGTAACCGCTGTGTCTGTAGTAATATTTTTTGTCCGCTTTCTTGCCGGTCACTTTAATTTGGCCAGCGTTAATAACAATAACACCATCTCCGCAACCTGTATTAGGTGTGTAGGTAACAAGGTGTCTGCCGCGCAGGATACGTGTCAATTCTGAGGCAAGACGTCCGAGTGTATATTTGCTAGCGTCGAAGAGGTACCATGTTCTGCCAGCGTTTACATCTGGAAAATAGCGGTCGTTATTGCCATCAACGGGAATTTTCCCCTCTTTTTTGGCTGCGGCGTTTAAGCTGTCTAGCTTAACCCAAGCAGTTGAATATTTGTCCCCGGCGCTGTCAATTAAATAGCGGTTGCCGTTTGTGTCGTTTGCAGACATCCATGTAGTTTTCTGAGGCCTGTATCTGGCTTTATTTTTAGCTTTGGCTTCAACAGGAGTTGGAACAGCTGAACTTGACATTGGTTAATACCTGTAACTTTTTCTAAATCTAATACTTCTCAAGGATACGTGCAGAGAGATTTTTTTGCCAAGACGTTTTTTATGCGCACCACCTTTTCTTGATGACAAGGGAGCTTTTCTAGTAGAATAAGCGCCTCTATTTTATTTGAAGGATGGCACAGTGCGCGATTTAAAAACTTTTTTTATGAAAACCTACGGCTGTCAAATGAACGAGCTTGACTCGGAAATGATGGTGGGCCAGCTCGAAAAACGGGGGTTATCGCGTGTTTCTGACGAATTTGCGGCCGATTTACTCCTTTTTAACACCTGTTCTATTAGAGAACTGGCGGAACAGAAGGCCGCGGGGAAAATTGGGCAGATCCGCAAGGCCTACAGGGCGCGCCTAGATAGGCCTATTGTCGGGGTCACAGGGTGCATGGCTATGGCTAAGAAGGAGTCTATCTTCCGCAAAATGCCAAATGTCGACTTTGTTCTTGGAACAAACAACATTTCCGACCTCAATCAGGTCATTGACGAGGTAGTTGAGGGGCGTGAGCGGGTGATTCGCACAGATGACAAGTTCGAAGAGAACCTCGACTATCTGGTAGCCAGACGCGATGACAAGGTGAAGGCCTATGTCTCGATTATCCGCGGCTGCGACAAGTTTTGTACCTACTGCGTTGTTCCTTATACACGTGGGAGTGAGGTTTCACGGCCACCGCACGATATTCTTGAAGAGTGTAAAATGCTTGCCGGCAAGGGGTATAAAGAACTTATTTTACTTGGGCAAAATGTCAATAGTTACGGCAAGGATAAGCCCGAGTGGGGCTGTCTCTTTCATGATTTACTCGCCAAACTAGATGCCATTGACGGAATCGAGCGTATTCGCTTTATGACCTCCCATCCGGTGGACATCACGCGCGATCTGATGTATGCGATACGCGATTTGCCCTCGCTCTGCGAGTTTGTCCACTTCCCGATTCAGGCTGGTTCCGACCGTATTTTGCGCAAAATGCACCGGATTTATACGAAGGAGCAATATATGGAAAAGGTGCGCGATTTGCGCTCAATTGTACCGGGTGTTGAGCTTGGAACAGATATTATTGTCGGCTTCCCGACAGAGACCGAAGAGGATTTCCAGCAGACCCTAGATGCCTACCGCGAAATTGGCTATTCCGTCGGTTTTCTCTTTGCCTTTAGTCAAAGAAAAGGGACGCCTGCCATGCGCTGGAAGGACGATGTTCCGCACGAGGTGAAGCAAGAGCGTTTGCAGCGACTCCTTGAGTTGCACGAAACCATTCACTGCCAGCAGCAGCAGGAGCTCCTTGGGCAAGATGTCGAGGTCTTGGTTGAGCGGCTTAACAGCAAAGATAGCCGGCTTGTGGGACGTACGCGCACCTGGCGCAAGGTTGTCTTTGAAGGGCCAGAATCGCTTATCGGCACCCTTCAAAAGGTAAAAATCGCCGGCTATAGCCACATGACCCTAACAGGAGAGATCCACCCAGACCTCGCTCTCAATCCTCTGGCCCTCATCCGCTAACTCACGGATTAGCAAGATAAGAAAGTAAGAAAGAAAGAGAGTTTGCAGGATACAGGATGGACAGGATCAGGCGAGGATAAGAAGAAAGAGAACCCGCACGGATAACAGGATAAGAAAGGATAAGGGATAAGGGGAGGATAAATGAAAAAACACGGTTTTTTCATTTGTTCCTCGGATTTCGCTAAGTGCAAAATCCCGCTCCTCCGGAGTGGCATTCCTCTCTGCAGCTGCTTTAACCCTTTCTCCACTAAACCCTTCTCTTCTTTTTTCTTATCCTCGCCTTATCCTGTCCATCCTGTATCCTGCAAATCCTCTTTCTTTCCTTTCTATCTTGCTGATCTCTGCTGGTTTAGAGGTTTTCGTATTTGGTTTTGAGGTAGTTGATGTAGGGTTCGGCTGAGAGTGGCTTGCCTGTGACGCGCAGGATCAGCTCATCTGGAGTGTAGAGGCTGCCTTGCGATTGGATATTCTCTTTGAGGAAGGCCAGGAGTGATTCCATGGTCCAGCTTGGATACTTGGCTTGAAAAGTTTCGAAAATTTGGGCGGCATAGAGGTTTCCAAGTGCGTAGGTCGGGAAGTAGCCTATAGCCCCCATCGACCAGTGAACATCTTGCAGCACACCTTTTGCATCGGATTCTGGCGTAATACCCAGATACTCCTTCATTTTTTCGGCCCATAATTTGGGCAGATCTTTTATCTTAATTGTTCCGTTAATCAGCCCTTGCTCCAGCTCGAAGCGCAAAATAATATGCATGCAGTAGCAGAGCTCGTTGGCGTAGATACGGATTGGTGTAATAGGCTGGGTGTGAATGGCTCTGTAGAAGGCATCCTGGGACACGCTTTCTAATTGGACTGGAAAAAGGTTTTGGAGTTTAGGGTAAAATTGGTTCCAAAAGGGTTTTCCGTGGCCAATAATTGTCTCGTAAAGGCGTGATTGACTCTCATCAATACCGTACGAAGCTGCGGCGCATAGAGGGGTTCCGTAATGTTCAACTGGCAAGTTGCTGTGGTAGAGCGAGTGGCCACTTTCGTGAAGGACTGCAAATATAGAAGCCAGCAGGTTATTTTCATGGACATGCGTTGTCTGTCTGATATCGGTTGGGTGGATCTCGCAGCAGAAGGGGTGGGCCGACTCTCCAAGTGTACAGCGACTGTGCGGGAGGTGAACTTCATCCATTAAAAGTTTTCCTAGCTCGATCTGCTTTGCCCCTTCAAATGGCCCCTTTAAGAAGCTCTTATCTGCTGGAGTTTTACTGTGAAAAGCTTTAATTAGCGGTGGTAAAACCTCTTTGAGATTTGCAAAAATAGGAGTGAGTTTTTCGACAGTCATCCCCGGTTCATACTCGTCCAGTAGGGCGTCGTAGAGATTGCCGCTGGTGGTTCCGTAATAGGCGGCCCTTTCTTTGCAGAGCTTCACAATTTTCTCGAGGTGTGGTGCAAATGCTTTAAAGCTGTTCTCATCGCGCGCTGCAACCCACGCAGTCTGCGCTTTTGATGTCACGCGCGTGATTTTTTTCACAAAAGATAGCGGCAGCTTTTTTGCCCTATCAAAGTCGCGGCGCCAAAGCTTAAGAGCTCTTTTTTGGGCTTCTGTTAGTAGAGTTTTATCTGATTCGGCCGCTTTTAAGAGGCGCTCAAACTTCTTTGAGGTGGACTGTTTTTGGATATATCCGCCAAGGAGCTCGAGAACTTCAGCTTTAAACTCATTTCCATCGGGTGACATGTTAGTGTCGCGGTCCCAGCCGGCGAGGCTTGCGCAGGAGCTAAAAAGAGCAATTTCGCGGCTAAAAATTTTAAGTTTTGTAAAGTTGTCGATAGGCTTTCGTGCCATAAATGCTCCAAGATTTCATCTCAGCACATCGTCAGATAAAAGATGACCGCGTGTCAACTATTTTTTATATAGCGGCGCGCTCTTTCGCCAAAGAACAAAAGGAGTAGTAGAAAGGGTAGTAAAATGGAAAAGAGGGGGTGAATCACCTCGTTTTCACCAAGAATCGTACCACTAATTTGAAGCATAGTAAGGGCAAATAGACCGAAAAGACCAGAGGCGTAGAGAGTATAGATGGGAATCGCGCGCGCGTAGCGCATAGAGGCTGGTCCAAGCGCTAGTACAAGCAGCAGCGTTGTCAGCGGAGCAATTATTTTGATAAGCAGTTGGGTGAAAACCTCTCCCCGTTTGAACTGGTTTTTTTGGTTTGAAAGGTAGCGCGCCAGGAGGGTCATTTGGCAGTCGGATATGGGAATAAGTCCCTGCTCTAGCTTGCTCTCTTTCCAAACCAGGCCATCTAGCCTAATTTTTTGGTATGATCCAGCTTTAATCAGGCCGTTTTTACCACGTGTTAGGTGGTCTGCAAAGTAGGCTACCGGGTCTGATTTATCTGCAGACAGCGCTTTTATCTTCCAGATTTCGCTGTGCGATCTGATCCAAATCACATCATGTAATCTCTTATTCACCTTGTCGTAATGGTCATAGATCAGTCGCGACCCGTCCTCCATCTGCGAAATATGGATTTCGCTCTTTTCAGCTACCTTTTTCCGATCAAATGAGCGCACAAGCGATAGCGCCTCCTCGTAGGGATACTCGAAATTGGTGTAGAGGATAAGTGTGCAGAGAAGAGCGACAAAAAGAGGCGGTGGGAGAAGCTGCGCCCGCGTTACGCCGGCCGATCCGAGTGCCACAAGTTCGCGGTTTGCATTCATAGCGGTTAGGGTGTGAATTAGCGCGAGCAAAAAAGAGAGCGGCAGCAGTAGTGGTAGAAATTTGATAAAAAAACTGAGGTAGTAGGTGGTAATTTGAGAGAGTGTGAGCCCCTTTTCGCGCACGATATTTGAAAGATGCACCGAATAGTCAATGAGTGAAAAGAGGAGCGTTAAAAGCAGTAGACAAAAGGCAAGGGCAAAAAAGAGTCTTTTTACCATGTGGCGCTGCCAGAGAAGCGGAAATTTTTTCATCATGAGAGGGCTCCTTGTTCCATCTTGCGCACCCTGAAGAAGGAAAAAAACCAAATAATCGGATGTGGTGCAAGATAGCACAGCAGTAAGAGGTAGGGGCTATTTACAAGGGCTTTGCCACTAATAAAGGCAAGCAAAAAGAATGTCGCAAGGCTGGATGCCATTAAAAGGCCCCGCTTAGAGGGGGTTCTGCCTAAGGTCAGGCCGCAGGACAGACCGATAAAGGTGAGTGTAAATGTTGCCAGTGACATCGAGATTCGCCGTAAGAGCTCCATCTGCAAGGGGCCACTACTTGTTAATTGAGAGGAGAGGAGTTTGCCTATTAGCAATTTGGAACTCTGATAAACCGCTTTTTGACTCTGTTTTGGCGAATTGCCCTGTCTGCCAAGATCGGCAATAAGCGAGTTTCCACAGCGCAATTTTTTCTGATTTTCAATGAGTAAATTATCAAAGCCATTTGGGTAATCTTTTCCAAAAGATGAGATGAAAGCGACATTTGTTCCTTGTAAAAGGCCATCTTCGAGCAGCAATTTATCTGCCGAGATAATCGAGAATTTCCCCGTTCCTTTAGGGCGCATCACAAGGATAATCTCTTCGGCAGACTTTCCTTTTTCAAGTTTTTTCACATCGGCATAGAGCTCCTTCAGCCCGAGTCCCGAATCTTTTTGTAAAAGAAGGAGGGGGTTGATGCGTGCGATGGCTTCGGAGAGCTCATTTGCTTTGCGGCGCGAGTAGGGGGTTAACTCTGAGGAGATAGCAAAGGTAAGAAGGCCGAGAATTAGGCTAGAAGCTAAAATAGGGGCTGCAAGGTGGTAGATGCTCCTTCCAGCTGCTCTTGCGGCAGTGATTTCGTGCGAGTGGCTAAGGCGGTTAAAGAGGAGAAAGGCGGCAATTAGGCAAGATATTGGAATAATAAAGGGGAGGATATAGGGGATCTGGAGGAGAGTGAAAAGAAGAATCTCTTTTGGGCCACTACCGAGCACGGCAAACCTAGCAATAAATTCAAAGCGCGAAAGAAGCAGAATAAAGATGAGGCCAGTAAGGCATGAGAGGGCCACCCGGAAGTAGAAACGCAGTAGGTAGCGGGACAGTACGGAGGCCATAAGATTCAATTGCCTTATTTAAAGTAGCCATTTTAACGGAACTTCCCATTTTCTTGTTACCCTTAATTTACTCCTAAGTAACTTCAATAGAGGAGGGTCAAATTTAGCATATAAACTGGCAAATTTAGGCCCTCATCGAAGGGCTATATACGGAAGGAGTTAGAAAAGCAGGCTTAAAATGCTCCATTTGATGCTCTTTTAGTAGTAGTGTTGTGTTCATAATTTGCGGGGAAGTGGTTTTCTGGTTATAATTCCCTCTATGAATAAAGAGTTATTAAGAGAGCTATCTCAGTTTTTAAAGGTCAATTGGGGTGGGGAAGCTCCTCTGCTCCTAGCTCTTTCAGGTGGCCCCGACTCGATGGCGCTGCTTTTACTGCTCGAACAGGTCGCAAGCGGTAAATTTCACGTCGCTCATGTCGACCACGGCTGGCGTGAGGAGAGCGCTGATGAGGCTCTCAAATTAAAAAACTTATTAAGTAGTAAGGGGATTCCTTTTCACACGATAAGGCTATCTGCTGATATTCCAAAAACAGAAGAAGCCGCCCGAGAAGCGCGCTACCTATTTTTTGAAAAGCTTGCCGCTACCCAAGGGTTTTCTGAGCTTTTGCTGGCCCACCACGCCTCAGATCTGGCCGAAACGGCCCTGAAACGCGCGTGCGAGGGGGCGCCGCTTACCGCACTTGCCTCGATGCGGCCGGTGGCCCAGCGTGGCTTGTTAAAGCTTTTGCGGCCGCTACTGCGCGTAAAAAAAAGCGCCCTTGTCGCACTTCTGGACAAAGGTGGCCACTTCTATTTTACCGACAGAACAAATAGCGGAAAGCACTGCCTGCGCGGCAGAATGCGCGAGGAGATCTTTCCGCTTTTATCGCGCGCCTTTGGGAAGGAGGTCTTACCTGGCTTTTGTAACTTAGCGGTTTACGGCGCGGAGCTCTGCGACTACCTCGATAAAAAGATAGAAACAGTTTTAGCCGGCGCTCTTAGCGGCCCCTTCGGTATCTGTTACGATCTGTCGCAAAAACCACTGGAACCACTTGAAATCAAACACTTAATTCGAGCAAAATGCGCGGAATTTGGTTGCAGTATGCCAAAAACAGCTTTGGACCATTTTACAATTGCGCTTCTGACATTAAAAGCCGATTTTCGTTTCCAAGTAGGGGGTGATATCCTCTTTATTGCCGACCGTGGCCGCCTTTTCGTCACCCGTTTTGTTTTTCCGGCCTATACCTTTTTTGGCTGTGGGCTAGAGGAAGATTCTCAATATACCGTAACGCTTTCGCTTGAAAAAAGTGATCAGCTCTTGTCCTGGCAGTCCCTATGGATCGGTGCTATTCCCTGTTATTTACCTTGTGATAAGCTAGCCCAGATTGCGGCATCACCAGATATCGAGAAGTCAAAATCGCTACGCGCACGTCTTTCTTCGCAGAAGATACCGGCTTTTCTTTGGGAATTTTCCCCTTATCTTATCTTAAATGGGAGGGCGATTCATGCGCTTATCGAAAAAAAAGCGGTGCTTCCTCCTGGGTGCGATCATCTCTTGCTTGAAATTAAAAATAATAAATTATAGAAAGTAATGTAGGTGGTGTTTTTATTAATAAAACAGTACATTAAATTATAATCTTGCAAACAAAGGTTGAGACGATGCAGCAGAACAATCAAAATGATCCCGGACAAAAAGGCAATTCAAGCGGGTTTTTCCTTATCGTGCTTGCCGTTATTATAGGCCTTGTTACGCTGCAAAATCTGAGTAAAACAGGGGGTTCTAATGTCTCGTTCCGCCATCAGCTTGAGCACCTTGTAAACCTTGATCTGGTAAAAAAAGAGGAGAATAAGCTCCACGCGCAGAATGGCGATCTCGTCACATTTTCGGGCCAGTTTAAGGACGAGCGTTCGGAGTCTGCTGTAAACAACTACCGCTACTTAGAACTGCTGAACAGTAAAAACCTCCTTCTTCCCCAGGTTGCCGCTCTTGAGCTCTCGCTTCCACAGGTTAAAAAAGAAGCAATAGCTGCAAGCTCGCTTTTTTTCGCGCTCACAGGCAGCCTTTCCAAAAAAGGGATCGAAGTGATCCATCCGATGTTTGACAATAACGGTGCTTCCTATTCAATTGTTCTTAACCGCGCTGATATTGAGAATTTTAAAAGTCAAAATACACTCGCGAACCTGGCTAGTTTAGGACAGGTGAGCGAGATCGCCACCCTTTTAACAAAAGCACCAACAGATGTCGAGGTTCTCGCTCTTTCGCAAGATATCAGATCTCTTCTCGCATGGTTTCAGTCGGGACGTCTTGGTTTAAGTCAGGAGTATTCATCTCAAATTGCTGACATTAAAAGAGATGTCAATGGATGGGTCGACTCTGATGCACCAGTTGATGTCAAATTACGCGGTTATCGCGAGGGGCTAGAAAAGTTGACAGCACTTACAGCAGAGATTCAGTCGAGTCAGCAAGATGCGGCACTCATGGGACTGCTTGCTGTCTCTAATTATAAAAATAAGTTGCTCAGCTACAATGGGATCTCTAATCAGGTTTTAGCTCTGGGTGAGCAGCTCGATCTGGCGCGAAAAGCAGTAGCGCGCACAACTTGGTATTTTAATGACCAAGAAGTGACAAGCAGTGAGCTGGAAAAACAGAGCCCAGAGGCCTACACCGCTTGGTTTACAGGTGCTAAGAAAGAGTGGAGTAACTTTGACACCAATAAAGCCGGCACATTTAAGGCCCCCGACCAGTCGCGCAATGCGGTGCTCGAGAAGAACTTTAAAAGCGAAGAGACCAGCCGCAACTTTTTTGGCTACATCGTCTATTTCATGCCGGTTATTTTAATCATGACCCTTCTTTACATCCTCTTTTCGCGTCAGATGAAAGGTGGAACGCAAGGGGCGATGAATTTTGGCAAGTCAACGGCTAAACTACTTGTCCGCGACAACCAAACAGCAACATTTAAAGATGTTGCTGGCTGTCCTGAGGCCATTGACGAGCTGAAAGAGGTGGTCGATTTCTTGAAAGATCCAGCCCGTTTTGCCCGTCTTGGCGCGCGTATCCCCAAAGGTGCACTTCTTATTGGTAGCCCAGGTACGGGTAAGACACTTCTTGCACGTGCGGTTGCCGGCGAGGCGAATGTCCCCTTCTTCACCACATCGGGTTCGGAATTTGTCGAGATGTTTGTGGGTGTTGGAGCTAAGCGCGTGCGCGATATGTTTGAGCAGGCGCGTGCTAGCTCGCCTTGCATTATCTTTATCGACGAGATCGATGCTGTGGGCCGCCAGCGCGGTGTCGGCATGAGTGGCGGGCACGATGAGCGCGAGCAGACTTTGAACCAGTTGCTAGTAGAAATGGACGGTTTTGGCGTTAACGACAGCGTTATCCTAATTGCGGCCACTAACAGGCCAGATGTTCTTGATAAAGCGCTGCTCCGTCCGGGTCGTTTCGACCGTCAGGTGGTGGTTGAGCTTCCGGATATTGCTGGCCGCTACCAGATTCTTCTTGTCCATGCCAAAAAGTTTAAGCTTGAAGCGACTGTCGACTTCATGGCTATTGCCAAATCAACCCCAGGTGCATCGGGCGCTGACCTCTACAATATTATTAACGAAGCAGCCCTTTTTGCAGCACGTGAGGGGCAGGTAGCAATTACTGATCCCAACTTAACCTGCGCACGTGATAAGGTTCTTTATGGAAAAGAGCGCAGATCGCTTGAAATTGACGAAGCAGAGAAAAAAGCAACAGCCTATCACGAATCTGGCCACGCCATTGTCGCGCTTAATGTCAAAAATTCAGATAGCGTCAACAAAGTGACTATTATTCCGCGCGGAATGTCTCTTGGTGCGACCCACTTTGCACCAAAAAAGAACCGTGTGAGCTACTCCAAGGCAGAAGCTATGGACCAGATTGCGATCTTACTTGGCGGTAGAGCGGCAGAGGAGATCTTTCTAGGTTCGCAGCTCAGTGGTTGCCAGCAAGACTTTGACCAAGCGACAAAACTCGCTCGTGCGATGATCTGTCAGTGGGGGATGAGTGACCTAGGTCAGGTTGCTTATGATGAGCGCAATGCAGGTGGGCAATATTTGGGCGGCGCGTCTGTTCATGAGAAGTCCTACTCTGAAAAGACGGCTCAAGATATTGATGCACGCGTTAAAGAGTTTGTTAATACGGGTTATGAGCTTGCGAAAAAGGTCTTAACCGAGCAGAGCAAAAAAGTAATATTAATGACAGATATGCTGATGAAGTTTGAAACTCTTGAAGCGGCTGATGTACTCGCTATTCAGGATGGCTCTTTCAGTGAAACTGAGATGGATAAGAAGCTCAAAAATGAGTCGGACAAGAAATTTCAGGTTGCTTCTCCTCCGGCAGCGCCTCTCTCTCCTCCTGAATTCGCTTAAACCGCTTCTCATCTTTTTCTTATGGAGAAAAGACCGGTTAGGTAGAGGGGGCAATAGCGGATTGAGTGATTAATTTTAAGGGGTTTGGCGCTAAAAATGAGTTGGTAGGGTGGGTTATATTTTTGGGCAAATATCTTTAAGCTAGCAGCTTTTGTCACTTTGCCAGATTTTACCTCGAGGGGAATAATGGCCCCCTCTTGCTCCACCAGAAACTCTATTTCGCTCTTACCCTCCTGCCAGCATGTGAGGGGTTCATGGCCCGCAGCTAGCAACTCCTGCGCCACGAAATTCTCGGCAAAATAGCCCTTATAAGAACCATAATCGGCATCCAGAAGCGTTTTGGGTGGCAGAGCGCTCATTGAGCCGAGTAGCCCCACATCAAACAAAAGTAGTTTAAAGAAGTTCTCTTTCGTATGGCCTCCCAGTGGAAGCGCTCCTGTAGAGGCAATTTTGACCTTAACCACAAGGCCGGCAGCCTCGAGCCAGTCAATGGCTCCGGCTAACCTGTCATAATGTGAAATTCCGGGTACAACCCCTTTAAATTTGAAGCGGTTAGTGCTCCCATCTTGCGATAGGCTCAGTTGCGATGGGACGGATAGCAGAAGCCGTTCAATATGCATCGCATTTACCTTTCCCGCGTGTTTTGCGATATCAGCGTAGTAGGAGTTAATTAGGTCGCTCTGCTTTTTGCGGACCTCTGAAAAAGCATCAAAAAGGTTCTCACGCTTCTCGCAATAGGTTGCCACAACTTCGGGTAGCCCGCCGACAACAAAGTAGTGTTTCAACGCTTCCCAGAGGTGGATATGCACTATTTCTGGTATTGCCCCATTTGAGGGGAGGTTTTGCAGAAAGGGGAGAGCCTTATCATTTGTGGCCAGTAAAAATTCTTCGAAAGAGAGCGGTCGCAACGTTTCAAAGGTCACTTTTCCAACCGGAAAGGAGGCTGCGCCCAAATGGAGACCGAGTAACGACCCAGCAGCGCATAGGTGAAGCTGCTGGAGATCCTCGGCAAAGTATTTCAAACTGGTAAGTGCGCGTGGCGCTTCCTGGATCTCATCAAAAATCACGAGATCCTCGCCCGCTTTAATCGGAGCGTTTGCGTAGAAGCTCAGCGCGCTTAAAATCCGCTTTGGGTCAAAATCTTGCTCGAAAATAGCGGCAAGATCGGGCTGTTTTTCGAAGTTGAAGTAGTGGCAATGGCCAAAGTGGGTTTTACCAAACTCCTTTAGCAAATAGGTCTTGCCGACTTGCCTAACTCCTTTTAAAAGCAGCGGTTTGCGCTGATTGCTATCACGCCACTTTATTAGGTTTTCCATCATTTTGCGCTGCATAAAACCACCCGCTCATCATTGGTCTGTCACTTTATGCTAGCAAAAAATGACAAATCTGTCACTTTATGCTAGAAAATAGTGACAGATTTGTCATTTTTGGAGGGTTTAGGGGGTGAAAAGGCGGGTTAGGGGTAGACGGGGAAGGGATGAGAGGTGGGCGCGGGGAGATAGGGGGTGGACCGTTGCTGCGATAAGGGCCCCCATATCATCGCATAGTGCTTGTTCAGCTCTAATGGGTCTATTTTTTTCCGCTCTTTGCCTTTTCCTCCTCCATTTTCTTTATCTGAAAAGGAGGGGTCAAAGTGGTCAAATGCGCTCTCAGCTAGCCTTCGATTCTCTTTTGGAGCGCCCTCACCCTCCTTTTTAGGGAGGTGATGGTAGTCAATCAGATCTTCCAGCATTTGAAGGCTGTCTAAGTAGGCATCCGGCCTCTCTTGTAGAGTTGTAGCCATAAAAGCTCTCCTCCCGCAGATTAATTAACTTCAGCAAGCGCAATTCTACCACTTAATTAAATTAATTGTTCTGATACAATAAAAAGCCCTCTTTCGGGGGCTTGAGCTCTCTTTTTATTAAATTGCACTAGAGGCGCTACTACTGGCTGATAGGTTAGCAATTTACTGACTTATTTGCCCCCAAATGTAAGCCCTATAGCCTTCTTTTTTTGCTGATGGGGGGCAGGTGAAATTTGGATCTAATGCTTGCTTTGCCTCGATAAGGCGTTTTATTTCGGCAATGAGCTCTTCTCTTTTCTTTGGGATCTTTATTATCTGCGGGCTGCTCAATTCTTGGACCCAAAGGGCCATTAAAGAGAGCTCCATCGCATTTTTAAGATTACCCAGATGGGGATTCTCTTCGCGTATATTCAAAATAGCAGGGAAGCCGATGTAATAGGTTTGGCTATTAGTCTTCTTAGTCCCCACTTCTGTATACTCTTTGTCGTAATCGATCTTACACGTCAAGAAGTCATCTTCTTTAAGTTGCGAGATAACGGTCCCCAGGCTCTCAGCTTCCTGCTGTTGGATCTGTGTGAATAAACTTGTCTGGTCCAGAAGGGGCAGGGTCTTAAGAGCTTCACAGCGCACTTCCGGCGAGGATTGGACTAGGCGATTCACTAGCCCTAATGAGATCTCCCTGTATTTGTTGTCTAGAGACGCGGTAGTATATGTCTCATAGGCAAAAGACTTCCCGGTCAACTGCTTAAAAAGCGTTTCCAGTTTTTTTAGATCAGCGTCTTCTAGGGAAGATGCTGTATAGATCTTTGGTTTGATCGAATTTATTAGATAAGATAATGGGTAATAATATTCACCAAGTTTAATCTGATTTTTTAGAAGATCAAATTCCAGGGGCTTGTTTTCATATGTTCCATTCTGATCATAAATTGTCTTCTTCTCCTGATCTGATTTATCGGAGATCGTCCTCATGAAGGTGTCATGGGCCTGTTGGACCTGATGCTTATAGTATGTAAGCGAATTATTATCGGAATTAACTAACTCTTCAAAGGCTGCTTGCTCAGCTAGAGGCTTTTGCTTAAGAAGTTCAATAATCTGCTCATCTAGATTTTCCTCGATTTCGGCGTGATTATCGACTGTTCTCGCTGCCACTTTCCCCCCAAGTGCCAGGATTTTTTCTTCTCGTGGAATGAAGCAATTTTTTTCTAGCTCCGTTCGTTCGGTTATGTGATTCTCCAGGTCAGGATTGAGAAGGACAACGTCTTTAAGAACGGTATTTATAGACTGCATTTCTTGTTTTTTGTGGGTTATAAGGTAGGCAATAAGATTAATATGGCGGATTATGAGGTGACTTGAAGCTGTATCCGGATCCGTAGGAGAGTTTTCAGTAGCCGGTACTGTGTCCTTAGGAGAGTTTTCAGTAACCGGTACTGTGCCACCTAAATCGGCAATAACTTGCTCTAGCTTAAGGATTATCGCTCGATCTCTTAACTTCAAGTCCGATAGATTATTGATCTCATTCAGCGTAAATCGATAACCATCGATAGAAAAATCGCCATCTATAAGGGTTGTGTTTGTTGCTTCATCGGCTAATTTTTGCAGTTTATCCGTTATCATATTTGTCATCGGGAAGTAGGAGGAAATCTCTTCCCGTTCTGAGGTGGGCCTTTTTAGGAGGGCATCGATTAGTTCTTTTTGCAAATCCTCCATAGTTTTGCCTGTTGGCACGGCGCCAAGTCTTGTAATATGGGCCTTTATTGAGAGGCCCGATATTGTCTCTTGAGGATCGCTGCCATGGGGGATCAATTTAGATGCGGCGTCGTTGAAGGCAGAGGGGAAATAGTCATCAATCTGTCCAATGAGAACATACCCATTTAAATGCTCGTTGTGTTTGAATCTCTTCCCGTTTAAGGTTTCGTTGCACATTGCAGTGTATAGGTCATCAAGTGATTTGAGAGAAGCAACAGCTAAGTAGAGTTTTAGGTGAGCGGATAGGCCATCTACTAATTTGTTTAGGAACTCCTCCTGTTTTTCCTCCGATTTTAATTGTAGGGCACTTACTAACTGATCCGTCCAATCCTTATCCGAGTCATAAGTAATGCCTGCCATTTTAAAAAGTTCCGCATTTGCACTGGCCTGGCACGCCTTTGATTGGGTATCATCAAATAAGGGGATACCAAATATCTTCATATATCGAGCAAGAGTTTCGGGCGGGTAGCTTTTAGTGCCAATAACCAGACCATTTTTGAAATATAAATTATAACTCACGGCTATACCACCCACCTGAACCGTGGTAACGGCAGTATAGATACCAAGCGTATCTTTACCATTAAAAGCGATCGCTACTTCAATCACATCTTTAAAAGATTCTGCAAGAGTTGGTAGCAAAGTCTTGTCGTTCTTTGCAATAATTGTTTCGGCTAATTTCTTGAGATTAGCCTGGTAAGGCTTCTCCTCATTAGGGTCGAATTTAGCATTGGAGTCTAGAGAGCGAATATGATCTTGGAAACGAATTACTTGATTTTCGAATAGGCTATCTTGATGAGATGGATCTTTTGGGTTATAAATACCCTTCTCGGTAAGAATATCCAGAAGAGTGGCGGTATCAAAGTAAACATTATCGATTCTCACATTCGCAAGAGTAAAGTCGATTTTCTCGAGGATCTGCTGAAGGGTGGTATGGGTGCTGAGGAATCTGTCGATGGCAATCTCTTGCTCTGTTTTTGGTGCTGCAGCAATAGCTCTGCCGCGGAAAATCTCTTTAAAATAATCGCCAGTAAAAATACGACTAAATGTGTAGCTGATGCTTGCACGCACGCATTTGAAGCAGAGAGGAATAAATAGAGGTAAAATTGCAGCGGCTACCTTTATGATGAAAAGGAGAGTCGAAAAAATGACATTGAGCAGCGCTACCACAAAATAGCCGATTCGGGCGCAGCAGCGCAGGGGCTCTCTCGACACTTGCAATGTACCCCGATCCTTCTTTTGAGTGGTGTGAGGACTCCAATTTTTATGGGCTACCGGCATATGAAGTTCAATGGTACTCATAAATGCTCTCTCTTCTTTTGATTTGTGTAAAAGTTTATCACTGCGCTACTTCAATTTCGAGAAAAATATCACCTTCGATATAAATTTTATTTTGACAGGCGCTATCTCCTTCGTCTGCAAAAAACAGCGAATCTATTATGTCTTATTATATAATTAAACCGATTAACAGTAAATTAATTACGATTATTTGCCGTTTGTTAAAATAAAAATAGCAGCTTTCTTGCAAGCTGCTATTAAGTTTTTCTTGAAAAAGTGGTTATTTAATAATTGATTATATCCAACAGCCGATTGCTCAGGTGTTTGGGTATAAGACCTATTCCATACTGTCTAGAAGTGCTTTGCGGCTAAGGCTGATTTTTCCATCAGGTTTAATTTCCATCACCTTAACTTCGATTTCATCACCCTCTCTTAGGTAATCATCGACTCTTTTTACGTGCTCGTGGGCAATTTGCGAGATGTGAAGTAGTCCGTCAACTTTATTTAGAATTTGTACAAAAGCGCCGAAATCAACGATTTTTTTTACTTTTCCAGTATAAGTTTGGCCGATTTCTGCTTTTTGTGTTGGGTTGTTCATTACATGTTCTCCTAAATGCAGATAGTTGCTTTGTAGCATCTGCATATTGTTGTTATTGTTGTTACTTAGCTTCGTCTTTATTAATAAGGGCTTTGCGGCTAAGGCGCAACTTGCCTTTCTCGTCTTTCTCTAGCAATTTCACTCTCACAATCTCGTCGCGTTTTAGCACATCTGCTGGGTCGTTGATGCGTTCGTGGGCAATCTCTGAAACATGGAGGAGCCCCTCTTGCCCCGGTAGAATTTCTACAAAAGCGCCGAATGCGGTTAATTTTACCACTTTTCCTTCGTAAATTTCGCCTACTTTTGGCACCTTGACAAGTCCTTCAATAAAGGCTTTGGCCTTTTTCATCGACTCGCCGTCATTTGTTAAAATTGTCACCGTGCCGGTGTGATCACCCTCTTTGATTTCAACAACACAGGAGTAGTCCACCTGAATCTGCTTAATCACAGAACCGCCAGTTCCAATTACAGCACCGATCTTCTCTTTTGGAATTTCAAAGCTAATCATGCGTGGCGCATGGGGTGATAGGTCGTTGCGTGGCGCCTTAATCACGCTGTTCATCTCGTTTAGAATGTGAATACGGCCATCTCTCGCTTGGTTAAGCGCCTTGCGCATAATCTCAGAGGTGATTCCCTCTACCTTAATGTCTAGCTGGAAGGCGGTAACGCCATCGGCGTTTCCCGTTACCTTAAAGTCCATGTCTCCAAGGGCATCCTCGTCACCGAGAATATCGGAGAGAATTGCTACGCGCTCCTTCCCATTTGGGCTTTTTTCTAGGATAAGGCCCATTGCGATACCGGAGATAGGCGTTTTAATAGGGACGCCTGCATCCATCATCGCTAAACATCCGCCGCAGACAGCCGCCATAGATGATGAACCGTTAGACTCAAGGGTGTTAGACTCTAGACGGATTGCGTAGGCAAAGTCTGATCCTGCAGGTGGAATGATTTTTGCGAGGCTATTTTCAGCAAGCTTTCCGTGGCCAATTTCGCGGCGGGAGGCGCCCGACATCCGTCCAACTTCGCCAACTGAGAAAGGTGGGAAGGAGTATTGGAGGTAGAATCTGCGCACCTGGTCGGCATTTAAATCTTCAAAGCGCTGTCCTGTAGACTCTCCACCCAGGGTGCACACCGCAAGGGCTTGGGTCTCTCCGCGTGTGAAAAGGGCTGAACCGTGTGTACGCGGCAGAAGGGCTAGCTCAATGTCGATAGGGCGGATCTGTGTGAGATTGCGTCCATCACAACGGATCCCTCTGTCCAGAATCATCTGACGCATGACATACGTTTTAACTGCTTTAAAAGCAGCGCCAACTTCGAGTTTTTTATACTCAGCACCGCCAGCTTCTTTCTCGGTCTCAAGTAGGTCGAAAAGGTCCGACTCAATGACATTCAGCGCCTCTTTGCGCTCTGTTTTTGAGGCAATTTGCAGTGCAGTGGCTAGATCTTTGCCGAATTTGGTTTTAATTTTTTCCTCTAGGATAAGGTTGGCAGGACGAAGTGTGCCTAGGTGCTTCTTTTTGCCGCACTCTTTTGCCCATGCCCCAAGTGCTGTGCAAATTGTGTTAATAGCTTTGTGCCCATATTCGACAGCTTCAATCAGCGTATCTTCTTTTAGAAAGTCGCAGTTGCCCTCAATCATTAAAATGGCTTCGTCGGTGCCGGCAAGGATTAGGTCAAGGTCAGAGAGCGCCATTTGCGCAAGAGTTGGGTTGATAATGAATTTCCCGTCAATTCTGCCGACCCGGACAGCTCCAATTGGTTTTAGCAGTGGAATGTCGGACATGCAGAGAGCGGCGGATGCAGCGCAGATGGCCAGCGGCTCTGTCGGGTTAATTCCGTCGTAGGAATATACATAGGAAATAAGTTGAACTTCGTTGTAATACCCTTCGGGAAACATCGGACGGATAGGGCGGTCGATAAGACGACAAGTTAAAATTTCTTTTTCTGATGGGCGTCCTTCGCGCTTCATGAAGCCACCGAGGGTCTTGCCCGCAGAGGAGAATTTCTCTTGGTAGTCGACACGTAGAGGGAAAAAATCGATGTCAGCAGAGGCCTCATCGTTGGCGCAGGCAGAAGCAAAGACAACTGTCTCCCCAAGCTGAACTGTGACAGAGCCATTCGCAAGCTTGGCAAGCTTACCCGTTTCAAAAACAAGCTCTCCATTTTCAAGAGAGATAATCTTTTTAGTGCTCTGATTTTTATTCTTATCTTGTGCCATTATGCTCTCTCTTTTTTGATGCTTTTACTAGTAAGGGATTACTATATAGAAATGATGGAATTGGTGCAAGCACCAGCGCTCTCCTTCTTTCAACGCACAGGCGCAAAGAAGAAAAGGGAAAAAAGAGGTAAGGTTTTTATTCTCTATTTATTTCTCTTCTTTGCGCCTTTGAGTCTTGCCTTGGCATCGAAGCGTTTAAAATCTTTCTTTATTATTTGGGGAGTTTGAGACGGGTGATGAGGCTCTTGTAGCGCTCGGTGTCTGTAGAATTGAGGTAGTCCAGTAGCTTGCGGCGCTGACCAACCAGGCGCAGTAAGTTAAGACGGGCATTGTGGTCCGATGGAGTGCTGTTGAGGTGGTCGTCTAACTCGGAGATGCGCTCGGTTAGAATAGCAATTTGGACATCGGCCGAGCCGGTGTCCTTTTGATGCAGTTGGAATTTTTTTGTAATTTCTTCTTTCGTACCTTTATCTAAAGACATAAAGAACCAACCTATTTTTTCATCTTAATTCTAGCCTATCAGCAACTTTCTATTCGTTTGCC